>BOBW01000005.1 GCA_026002595.1 Spirochaetia bacterium
TGATCCAGTTTCAAATTGAGCTGACCAGCCGCTGTAACGAGCGCTGTGTCCACTGCTACATCCCCCACGAAAACAAAACCAGCGACATAGATTATAACGCGACCACTCCCCTGAAAGCGGAGGTCAAGGCCGCCATGATAGAAGATTTTGACATATACGGGAACGCTTCCAGCATGCACGCCTCCGGGCGGCTGGCCCACGCCCGGGTGGAGGAAGCCCGCGCCGCCGTGGGGAAGCTTCTGGGTGCCCCTCCCAAAAATGTCATCTTTACTTCCGGGGGCTCTGAGTCCAACAACACGGTTTTCCAGACCATGCGGCGGCTCGCCTCGGGCCCTGGGACCTCCGCCGAGGCTGCAAGCCGAGGTTCCCCTCCGGACGACAAGGTTTTAAGTGAAGGCCGGACCGAAATCATCACCACTTCCATTGAACACCCCTGTGTGCTGAATTCGGCGGAGTTCAGCAAATCCCTGGGCTTCAAGGTCACCTTCCTCCCGGTGGATGAATACGGCAAGATCAAAATGGACGCCTATAAGGCCGCTTTAAGCGATAAAACCCTCCTCGTGTCGGTGATGATGGCCAATAACGAAATCGGCACCATACAGGACATCAAGGAGATTGCCCGGCTCGCCAAGGCCGCCGGGGCCTTTATGCACACCGATGCGGTCCAGGCGGCGGGGAAGATACCCGTCAATGTGGAAGAACTGGGTGTTGATTACCTTACCATGTCGGCCCACAAGATCTACGGCCCCAAGGGCATTGGCGCCCTGTATATCCGGGAAGGGGCGCCCCTTTTCCCCCTTATCCATGGGGGGCATCAGGAGGACGGCCTGCGGGCCGGGACCTACAACAACATCGGCATCCTGGGTTTCGGCAAGGCGGCGGAATTGGCCCTGGGCAGCGTGGACAGGTACGGCAAGGAACTTTCTGTTCTACGGAAGCGGCTGCGGGACGGCCTTGTTGCCAAAATTCCCAACATCAAAATAAACGGGCATCCCACGGATGTGCTGCCCAATACGATAGACATTTCCTTCCCCGGCGCGGAAGGGGAGTCAATCCTGCTTTCAATGGATATTATGGGCATAGAAGCCTCCACCGGTTCCGCCTGCGCCTCAGGCAGCCTTGAGCCATCCCATGTGCTCATGGCAACCGGGGTGGGGCCCGAACTGGCCCACGGCTCTATCCGTTTCAGTTTGGGATGGGGGATCACTGCGGCGGATATCGACTATATCATCGAAACCCTGCCCCCCATTATTTCGCGGCTCCGGGCCATGTCAACCCTCGCAAGTTAGGAACATCCAACGGAGTTTCAAGGGACATCCAACGGAGTTTCAAGGAGTTTTATAATGACTGACTGGTTATATTCAGATACGGTAAAGGACCATTTCACAAACCCCCGGAATGTGCTGCTGGATGATGAAGCTTCCTTTTCCGCCGATGCTCGGGGGCAGACGGGGAATATCAAGTGCGGGGATCAGATGCTGATGCTCCTTAAAATAAAGGACGACATCATCATTGATGTGCGCTGGAAGACCTACGGCTGCGCCAGCGCCATCGCCTCCACCAGCATGCTTTCGGAAACCATCAAGGGCATGAACATCAGGGACGCCTACAATATCCGGCCCGAGGACCTGGTGGAAAAGCTGGGGGGCCTCCCGGACTACAAGATCCACTGCTCGGTTTTGGGGGACAAGGCCCTGCGCACCGCCATTGACGATCACCTCGCCAAGACGGGCCGTGCGGGGATGCTGAAGGAAAAAGCCACCGAAATCTGCCATTGCCTGGGTATCACCGACAAGGACATCGAAAACGCCTTCCATAACGGCGCCCGTACCTGGGAGGCGCTCCAGCAGGCCACCAAGATCGGCACGGTCTGCGGGGGCTGCAAGGAAAAGGCCCTGGAACTGCTCCACGAGTTTGCCCATATCTACGGAATGTGATCGCCTTGACAGCGGAGCCTCTCCCGGATAAATTATTAAGCAATGTCCTTTGCCATGCCCCTGAGAGCGGAGCCGCTTAAGGCTTTTCTGGAAAATCCTATATTTTTGTCCTCTGTTTCAAGCTGGTTTTTTGCCCAATTGATAAAGGCGGTGATTTTGGTACTCCGGTCCCGGCACAGAAATCTACGGGAGATTGCAGAGACCATGATCTGGCGTACCGGGGGGATGCCGAGCAGCCATGCGGCCCTGGTGTCCTCAATCGCCACATCCATTGCCTTTCTTGAGGGCCTTGGTTCAAACCTTTTTCAGGTTTCTTTCTTTTTTGCCCTTCTTACCATGCGGGATGCCATGGGGGTGCGCCGCTCTTCCGGACTCCAGGCCAAGGCCCTGAATATTCTGGGACGGCAGGTGTCGGATCATATTCAGAATGAATTCCATCCCATAAAGGAAGTCAATGGACACGCCCCCCTTGAAGTGGTGATAGGGGCCCTGCTGGGCATTTTTATTGCCGCAGCCTTTGTGTCCCTGTAGGTTCCCGCCTCCATGTTCCGGAAGATCCCCTTGCTGATGTTAAGGCCCGCCTTCTTGGCCGCTGTTTCCCTGGCCGCCGGGGTTTTGCTTTTAGCCCTGAGTTTTATCCAGGCGCCTTCCGGGAATGCCGACTCCTATCGCTCTCCCTATACGGTACTTGTCATGGACGAATCCGCCCCTGACCGGGAAATTACGGAAGCCCTTAACCGGGTCTTTAAGGGGCAGGTTCTCTCCGAATCTTCCCAATGGGTATTTCTGGATGATTTTGGGCAGCTGCGGCAAATTCCCCTGGATGAGTATAAGCGGCGCCTTGAACCCTTTGATCCCCGGAATGACGGCTATGCGGAACGCCTCCGTTCCTTTTTTGTCCGGGACGGGCAGCGGTTCTTTTTCATTCCCCAAGGGGGGATTTCTGAAAAGAAGCTCGCGGCCGCCCTGGAGCATGTCCGGCCGGTTCCGGCCTGGTCCTTTGCTTACGGGGGGGCGTGGCAGCGACAGCGGCAAACGGGCCTGCTGCCGCAGTCCTTATCGGGGACGAGGCCGCGGCCCCTGGTTTTTTACCTGATCCTCTTTGCCGCGTCAGGATTAACGGGATTTTTTTTACTGAAACCCCGGTTTCTGGGGGCGGTGCTTTTCCCGGTCCTGGCGGGCCTCTGTCTCCAGGGGACATCAGGGTTTGTGCTTGCGGCAATCCTGAGCTTTCTCCCGGACCTGCTTGCGGAACCGGTTCAGGAGCTCTGCTGCGCGCTGTCCGTTTCGGGCCGCCGGCTGAGACGGGGTGAATTCCGGTCCCGGCTTTTGCTGAACAGTGTTGCCCCCTACCGAGCCCGCTGGGTTTTTTTTCCCTTTCTTGCGGCCTTTTACGGCTTTGCGGCCCTGACAGGACAGGTTCCTTTGATTTTTGCGGTCCTTAGCTTTCTGGTGTTTACGTCGATTTTCATCTTTTTTTTCATTGCTGAGGCAGGGCGGGCCTGCGCGGGGGATCATATACGGTTTGTCCCGGTGCTGATAATTGAGACGCCGGAAAAAAGGCTTAAGGGTTCCAAAGTTATGCTGCCCTTTGCCCTTTCCGCCTGTCTTGCGCTTTTTTTTTCTTCCCTTTCCGGTCCTTTTGAAGGGGAAGCCCGGGAAGCTTGGGCGGGCGCCCCGCCCCTGATCAGCGCCGCCGAATATCAAGCCCACGCGGAATACCAGCGGCATTTTTCTTTTTTGCCCCTGGGCGGCAATGGGTTTGATGAAGATTCATATTTTCATTATGATGTGGATAAGGACGGGCTTATCACAAAAGCCCGGGTCCTGGAGGGGGACTTGTCCGAGGCAGAGCTGTCCGCGATTCCCCCCTTCCCCCTGGAATCGCTTATGGAATTTTTGGGGGAATCCGCCGGGCCGGCCGGCATTGAACCTTTGGTTCGGGGAGGTATGCGGGATATGAGGGTTTTTGATTTTGTTCCGGTCCTCATGGTTCTGTTTTTGTGCCTCCCTGCGTTGAGCGGTGGGCGGGGAAAGGGCAAAAAAAGGGGGCCGGCCATTTATAACGATAAAAGGATTGCTGCGTGAGGGTATATTCATTTCCCCGGGGGGGGATTTTCTTTGAGGATTCCACGGTCCCCAGCCGGAACACAAGCGAAACCGCCTTTCTTCCCGCCCTTTCGGTGATTCCCATGATTCAGCATACCGGGGGCCGGGCCCGTCCCCTTGTCTCCGTGGGGGATGCGGTCAGGGAGGGGATGCTTATCGGCAAGGGGCAGGGTATGGGCTCCGCGAATATTCATGCCGCGGTTCCCGGAAGGGTTGTCCGTACGGTGTCCTGGACAAGCACCGACGGACTGATCAATGACGGCCTGGTTATCCACATGGAAGGGAGTTTTGAAAAGCTGGGGAAGAGCGAGGAAGTGTTCCCCTGGACCGATCTTTCCCCCTCTGCGCTGCAGCGGCTTATTTCCGATCTCGGTATTGTGGAAATGGAGGGCACCGGCCGGCCCATAGCGGATATCCTTTCCGCCCTGCCTTCCGCCGGGGAGCCCTATACCCTGGTGGTCCGCTGCGTTTTTGACGACCCCTGGCTTGCGGCGGATTATGTGCTCTGCCGGGAGCGGCTCAAGGCGGTGGTTGAGGGGAGCGTCATCATGGCCCATGCGGTTAAGGCCGATCGTATTGTCTTTGCCTTTTCCCATCGGGAAAAGGATATTGGCTCGGCCTTCCTTGCGGAGGCGGAAAATTACAATGTCCCGGCCTCCCTGGTGCTGACCGGGTCCCGGTATCCCCAGCGGAACCGCCGGGAACTGGAACTGGTACTGCGGAACTATGAAAAAAAGGAAGAAACCGAATTGGGCTCCCTTTTGATCCTGGGCCCGGCGACCCTTGCGGCTGTCCATGACGCGGTCAAGCTGAAAAGGCCCATCCTGGATCGGTATGTGGCGGTGGGCGGTTCCGCGGTCAAGAACCCCCGGGTGATGAAGGTCAGGATTGGAACCCGCATCGGCGAGCTTTTTGCCGAATGCGGGGGATTTATCGACAAGCCTGCGCGGATAGCCATAGGTTCCCCCCTTTTGGGCAGGACCGTAACGGACCTTGATGAGCCGGTGATCAAGCCCAGTTATGCGGTTTTTGCCATGCTGGACAGCCAGGTCGGGGGTTCCGTACCAAGAAACTGTATCAGCTGCGGGGAATGCCGGGCAGTCTGCCCCGTGGGTCTGGACCCGGAGGAACTGTTTAAACGGATCAGCGGAAAAAAGTCCGGTCTTAAAAAATCCGGCGCCCCGGATATCCTGAATGAATGCCACGGCTGCGGCTGCTGTGAGATAGTCTGTCCTTCCCGGCTGCCCCTTTCCTCGGTTATTCTCGATGCCACTGTGAGGGGGAAGTAAGGATGCGGGAACTTGACTCAAAATTGAATCAGAAACCCCAGGTGAACCTGTCCCGTCCCACGGCTGTGCGGATGTGGCTGGTATGTTTCTGCGCCCTGGCCGCCGTCATTCAATCTTCCCTGACGGATCGGGGCTCCTCCGTGGAAATTGCCCTTGTTGCCTTTGGATCGGCTGTCTTTGCGGAATTGCTGGTTTCTTACCGGGCGCGGGCCCAGGGAGGAACGGGCAGCGGCGTTCATCATAACCGGATCGCCGATGGGAGCGCCGCCGCTTCAGCCCTGATCCTTGCCCTGCTCCTTCCCAATACCATCCATCCGGTGTATGCGGGCTTTGGGGCGGCTTTTGCCATGGCGGTGATTAAGTACAGCTTCGGCGGCCTGGGCTCAAACTGGGTAAACCCCGCCCTGGGGGGCTGGCTCTTTATCCGGTTTTCCTGGCCTGCGGCCTTTGAAAATGTCCCGGATGGGCTTGCCTCAGGGGGATGGCCCGGTCTGGATACGGCGGTAAGTTCCTTTCTCAACAGCAGGATCTTTTCCCTTACGGGCTCCGAATTGCCCGGCGGATACATAGACCGCCTTTTTTTCACTGTCCCGGGGATCATTGCCGACCGGGGGCTCTGCGCCCTGCTTTTTGGGACCATCCTGGTCACCGCCTCCCAGGCAAACCGTTCATGGATACCGGCGGCCTACCTGGGGCTTTACGCCCTGCTTATCCGGGTATTTGGAGCCTTTGCCGAAGGGGGTGCATTGGGGGAGGGGGATATCCTTTTCGGATTTTTTTCCGGGGGCACCATTGCAACGGCCTTTCTGCTTGCGGCGGACCCTGCTACCGGCGCAAAATCCGATGCGGGGATGCTTGCGGCGGTGATTATGGGGGCGGTCTTTTCTTTTGTGTTCCGCTATGTCGGGGGCGAAGTTTACGGCGCCTTCTTTGCCATAGCCCTTGTTAATGCCCTGATGCCCCTGATCCGGTCCATTGAAAACCGGAAGCTCTATTTTTGGGCCGGAGACAACAGGGAAGGGAAGGGCCTATGAATTTTTCCCGGCTCAAGGGCGGCCTTGCAAATTTAAGCCGCTTTAAGGACACCGCCATATTAATCGGCTGGTTCGCCGGGCTTCTCCTTATCGGGGGGCTTCTCTGGACCCTTACCGAGCCGGTGCAAGGCCGCTTCCTCCAAAGCGCGGTGAACCGGGTCATGCTCGATATTGGGGAGCCCCTGCGGCTTGAGGGCGTCCCGGACTCATCCTCCGTAAACAGGATACCCCTGGGAAAATGGTACACCATCAGCGGGTCCGCCGACCGGATGCTGGTTTTTCCCCTCATGAGCAGCGGGGCGGTCATTCCCTGCGGGGCGGTGGTAAAACCCGGCGGAAAGGTGGAGCGGATAATCCCCCTGGGGGTTCACGGGGAGCAGCTCTTCAAAACACTCCCCCAGGGTATCCTGCGGGTCTATATACACCGTATTGAAGAGGAGACCCAATGAAAGTTCCCTTTGATTCCCATTCGTTCTGGGGCGCCCAGTCCCCCCTTTCCACCATGGTTGGGGGGAGCCTCCTTATCCTCGCTTCAAGCCGGTTTTCCTTTGCCCTGGTCGCTGCCGTTTCCCTGCTCTGGGTATACTGCCTGACGGTCCTGGTGATTTTTGCGGCCCGTTCCATTCTTCCCCAAAAGGGGATGCCGGGGCTCTTCGTGTTCCTTTCGGCCATTATCGGGAGTCTCTATCTGCTGCTCCTCTCATTTTTCAGTCCCTTACTGGTATTGGATACCTTTTTCTTCCTGATCCTCAGTCCTGTATGCCTTATTGCGTCGGGTCTTTTGGAACGGATATGGCCGGAAAACGGTTCAGCGAAATTGAACCTGGAAACGGTCCTGGTCAGCTCCTTTTCCGAAGCCGCAGTCCTGGGCCTTTTGATCCTTGCCCTGTCCCTGGTCCGGGAGCCCATAGGCTTTGCGGAATTGTCTTTGCCCGGAGGCGCTCAGGGCATAGCGGCCTTTTTCAGCCCCGAAGAAGAGGGTTTTTTTCCTGTCCGTATTGCGGCATCCTCCGCGGGCGCCCTGATACTGTTGGGCTATGGAATCACCCTGTTTAAGCGGCTCCGGGGGCAGTATCTCCATGGGGAGGAACATTAATGGGATTTTTGGCTGCCCTTGGGGTCTTTTCAGGGCTTTCCCTCAACCTGGCGCTTCAGTTTGGTTTAGGTATGAGGGGCATGAGCGCCGGCCGGAGAAGGGATCATCCGGTCCCCTTCTTTGAGGCAGGGGTGATTTTCCTTTCGGTCCTGATTCTCTGGCTGTTTTTTACCTTTGTTCTGGCCCCCCTGCGATTGGGCTTTTTCTGGTATATTCTGCTCTTTCCCCTAAGCGCCCTTGCCTGCACTGTTTTGGAACGGCTCTTTGCCCTGTTCGCGGACCGCATTACTGCCGGGGCCGAAGTTTCCCTTCCTGAAGGGGAAAGAAGAAACCCCCGCCTGTTCCTGGGAATAAGCGCCTATGACGGCCTGGTTCCCCTGGCCCTCCTCCTGACCCTGCATGTGGGGATCACCTTTTTGGAAGCAGCGGCTCTGTCCCTCGGTTTTGCCTTGGGTATCCTCATTACTTCCCTTATCCTCAGGGAAATCAGGCGGCGGTCCAGCCTGGAAGCGGTTCCCGTTCTTTTGCGGGGTGATCCTATCACCCTTATTTCCATGGGACTTCTGTCCCTTATTTTTGCTTCCGCGGGGATTATGTTTTTTAATGCCCTCAGGTTCTGAAATTTTTTGTTTTTTTTCCTGCTTTCTATGTACTTAAAGCTTTTCAGGATAAAAAAAGTAGGCTAGAATATATCAATTAGGGATCATATAAAAAGTGGTGCAAAAGATACAGCTCATTTTGGGTTCTCATGCGCATGTCCCCTATGGGGCGGGGGATGATGAATTTGAACAGGCCTACACCCTCAAGTTAAAGCCCTTTATCTCCACCCTCTATAAATATCCCAAAATTCAGCTCTGCCTCCATTATTCCGGGGTGCTTCTCCACTGGATAGAAAAGGTCCACCCCGAATTTCTTATGCTTATTGAAGATCTGGTTTCCCGGAAGCAGGTGGAGCTTTTGGGGGGCGGCTTCTACGAGCCCATGCTGCCCCTTATTCCCCTGCAGGATAAGATAGGCCAGATTGAACTCCTTACCACCTACCTGCGCAAGCAGTTCGGGAAGCGGCCCCAGGGCTGCTGGATACCCCGCCTCTGCTGGGAACAGAACCTGGTAAGCCCCCTCAGCGCCTGCGGCATGGCCTATACCTTCCTTGATGAAGGGCAGTTTATGGCGGCGGGATTGTCAGGAGGGGAAGCCCGGCTTGCGGCCGCAGGTTCCGGGGAGGATCTTTACCGGCCCTGTATCACCGAAGATCAGGGCAAGCTCATCACCGTATTCCCCATTTCAAGTAAATTGAAGGCCGCAATAGCTAAAAGTAGCCCCCATGATACCCTGGAAAAGCTTGCTTCATCCCTGGGGGGCCCTGACCAGGACAAGGTATTTTCGGTGTTCCCTGAGGCCGCTGCTTCTGACACCGCCTCTGCGGAACTATTCTGGCATGAATTTTTTGAAAACCTTTCCCGCTGCGAATCTTTTCTGGAATTTACCGGCCCCGCTAAATACCTCAAGGGCCGCCGGGGTTTGAAAAAGGCCTATTTCCCCAATTCCCAGGGACGGCAGTACCTTATCCGCTCCCCCGAGGCAAACGGCATTTATTCAAAGATGGTTTTTTCCCATACCCTTATCAACCAGCTCCGGGGGGATAAGTCCCGCAAGCGCACCGCCCGCGAGGAACTCTGGAAGGCTCAAGGAGCTGATGTTTTTTCAGAGGGTATCTGTTGCAGCGGTATCCGCAAGGCCGCCTACCGCGCCCTTTTGGGGGCGGAAAAAATCACCCGTGAGACCGGCGCATTCACCCCTTCCCTGATGAATTTTGATTTTGATCTTGATAATGAGGGGGAATACCTTTTCCAGGGGGAACGGATCAACTGTTATATCCATCTTGAAGGGGCGGAGGTCTTTGAACTGGATTACCTCCCCAAAACCTGGAACTATCTGGATACCGTCAGTAGACATCCCGCCGGTAGGCGGGGCGCCTTTTCCGATCGGCTCCTGCCTATGGGTGTTTCCCCGGAAGATGTTATCAATGCGGCCCTTCACGGCGGGGGCGGTATCCGGTTCTGCGGGGGGGAGCGTTTTGAACCGGCGGAAATGGACAAGGGCCGGGGAAAGGTAAGCTTCACCCTTCCCCCGAAAAACGATGCCCCCTTTGGGCAGATAGGGATTGAAAAGAGTTACCAGCTCCGCAAGGACACCCTTACGGTTTCCTATACCCTGACCAACCGGGACGAGGAAGCAGCGGATTTTCAGTTTGCGCCGGTAATCGATCTTTCCTTCCCCGGTGAAGGGGAGAATTTTGTGCGCCTTCTCAGGAACAATACCGCGGTAAAGCCGGAATCTGGGGGCAGTTTTTCCCTGAAGGATGTGGAATCCCTGAAATTTCAGGATTTAAAAAATGAGGCGATCATTAACCTGGGTTCAGCCAGGCCCTTTGACGCCCTGATTTTCCCGGTTCACAGCCCCTGTAACATCGGGGGGAACGAAATGGAACTCTACCAGTCAACCTGTATCATCCCCTTGCTGCGGATCGTCTTGAAGAGCGGGGAAGCATGGAAAAACGAATTTACCCTGAAAATTTCCCATTAGTTCCCGAAAAAGCAATTCTCATTTTGGATTTACCACGAACCTCACAAACAACACGAACCCATACTATCCAATTCCCCTCTTTTGTTCGTGGGGTTGGTGTGGTTTGTGGTTAAAATGAGAATTGCTATTCCCGATAAAGCGCTACTTGTCAACTCAAGCCTCTTTTAACTATAGTAATAAACAATGAAACGCCGATTGATTACCTCCGCACTGCCTTACGTGAACAATGTGCCCCATTTGGGGAATTTGATTCAGGTCCTCTCCGCCGATGCCTTTGCCCGGTTCTGCCGGCTCCGGGGCTACGACACCCTCTATGTGTGCGGCACCGATGAGTACGGCACCGCCACGGAAAACCGCGCGGCCGAGGAAGGGGTGAGCCCCCAGGAACTCTGCGACCGGTACCATGCCATCCACGCGGAAATTTACCGCTGGTTCAATATCGGCTTTGACAAATTCGGCCGCACTTCCACCCCGATTCAGACCGAAGTGACCCAGGGCATCTTCAAAAAGCTCGATGAACGGGGCCTTATCGTGGAGCATACCATTGAACAGCTCCACTGCGATCACTGTAATCGTTTTCTTGCGGACCGCTATATCCGGGGCATCTGCCCCCACTGCGGTTCAGCGGACGCCCGTGGGGATCAGTGCGAGGCCTGCGGGAAACTTCTGGACCCCACGGAGCTGAAGGAGCCCAAGTGCTCCGCCTGCGGTTCCACCCCGACCCTGAAATCGACAAAGCACCTCTACATCGACCTCCCCAAAATAAAGGACCGTCTTGAGGAATGGATCAAAACCGCCTCGGAAAAGGGCTTTTGGGCGAATAACGCCGTCCAGATGACCCAGGCCTGGATTCGGGACGGCCTGCGGGAACGGGCCATTACCCGTGACCTCAAGTGGGGCATCCCGGTGCCCAAGGCGGGCTTCGAGAACAAGGTCTTTTACGTGTGGTTCGACGCCCCCATCGGCTACATCTCGATTACGGGGAACCTGGGGGCGGAGACCACGAAGGGACGTAAGTCCCAAGATTGGCGGGCCTTTGTGGACGACTGGTGGAAGAATCCCGATGAGGTGGAGCTTTTCCAGTTTATCGGCAAGGACAATATCCCCTTCCACACGGTGATCTTCCCCTCAAGTTTGCTGGGGAGTGGGGACAACTGGACCATGCTCCACCACATGTCCAGCACCGAATACCTCAACTACGAAAGCGGCAAATTTTCCAAGTCCCGGGGCATCGGGGTCTTCGGCACCGATGTGATGGAAACCGGTATCGCGGCGGACATCTGGCGTTTTTACATTTTCTACAACCGGCCGGAAAAGGCGGACACCCTTTTTACCTGGAAGGATTTTCAGGAGAAGGTGAACGGCGAGCTTATCGGCAACCTGGGCAACCTGGTCAACCGGACCCTGTCCTTTGTCACCCGCTACTACGACGGGAAAATCCCCCTGGGACCGGCCCTGGGCTTCGGTAAGGGGAATGGGCAATTCTGGGAAACCCTCAGGGATTACGAAACTAAAATCGCAGAAAAACTCGAACGGGCGGAACTGCGGGACGCCTTCAGGATGATCTTTGAACTTTCTTCCTTTGCCAACAAGACCTTTCAGGACGGCGAGCCCTGGCGGACCCGTACAGCGGACCCACCCGCAGCGGAGGCCCTTATCCACGACCTCTGCCACGTGGTCCGGGATATCGCGGTGATGATTGAGCCCTATATGCCCCAGGCTGCAGAACAGATCGCCGGTTTTTTCGGCCTTTCCTTTGCGAATAAAGGCCTGAGTTGGAAAGACATTGGGCAGGACCAGGGCCTCGACAGGGTCGTCAAGAGCGAAGTCCTCTTTGTCAAGCTGGAGGATGATTTGGTCCAGGAACTGCGGGAGCGGTATTCGGGAAGTCAGAAGGAACGGGAAGAAAAAACAGTGGGTAATGAAGAGAAGAAGGCCGCCGTACCACAAGCGGCTGCGCCGCAGGCCGCGCCCGCAAGCGAAACACCGGCGGCAAAAGTCAAAACCCCGGAAGAAATTGCGCGGGATTTCCCTGCGGCCATGGATCTGCGGGTGGCAAAGATTGTCAAAATTGAACGGCACCCCAAGGCGGATAAACTCTACATTGAAACCCTGGAGATTGAGGGTGAGGAACGGGTTATCGTATCCGGTTTGGTGCCTTTTTATAAAGAGGAAGAGCTCTTAAACAAGCACATCATCGTGGCCTATAACCTTAAACCGGCAAAACTCCGGGGGGTGGAAAGCCGGGGCATGCTCCTGGCGGCTTCCGACCACAATGGCCCCCTTAATGAGCAGGGCGCAGGGGCTGAACGGGTGGAGGTGCTGGACGCCGGGGATACCCCCACGGGGACCCGGGTGACCTTGGACGGCGCCGCTGTTCCCGATGCAGCCCCCGCGGAAATCGATATTGATACCTTCTTTTCGATCCCCATTGCGGTGAAAAATAACACCGTCGAAGCGGGGGGAAAAGCCTTTACCCTTAACGGCGCGCCTATCCGCACCAAAGTCATAGGTAACGGTGAGGTCCATTAAAATTGAACCGGCGGAACTGGGCCTCTGCGATAAGGCCCAATCCTTTTTGCAGTCCGGTTTCTGGGGCAGTTTTAAGGCCCGGTTCGGCTGGAACGCCCGGGCCTTTCTTGTTGACTGGGGCATGTTCGGCGTCACGCCCCTGATGCTGATCCGCCGCCGCCTTGGGCCGGGGATATCCTTTGCCTACGTCCCCTGGGGGCCGGAACTGCCCCTTGATTTTCCCCAAACCAATGAAGACCGGAACGCCGCCCTGGCCGAACTTGCCCTTGGTCTGCGTTGCTTTCTTCCCCGGGATACCGCCTTTATCCGCTTTGATCCCCCCTGGTACACCGAAGGGGCCGATATGCCCCGGCCCTTGATAGGCAAGCCCTTTTCCCGCGCCGGCGCCGATGTGCAGCCCCCTGATACGGTAATCGTCGATCTCAGCCCCACCGCAGAGGCGATCCTCGCCGCCATGAAGCCCAAATGGCGCTACAATATTCACTACGGCCCGAAAAAAGGGGTCACTGTCCGCCGGGTTGATGCGGCGCAAGGGGAATGGACTGCGGATGGGCTTGAGGCTTTTTACAGTCTTCTTAAGGAGACCGCCAAACGGGACGGAATCGCCATCCACGGTATCGAGTACTACCAGGGCCTTTTTACCCAGGCACAGGAATACGCCGGGGCCGGGGCCCTTGTCCCGGAACTGCGGCTTTACCTGGCTGAGCATAGCACCGAAGGCAGTACGGAAGTTCTGGCGGCCATCGTGGTTTTAGTCCGGGGCAGGGATGCGGTCTATCTTTACGGCGCGTCTTCCAGCCGCAACCGCAACCTCATGGCCCCCTACGCATTGCAGTGGAAGGCCATGGAGGACGCAAAGGCATCGGGTTGTACCAATTATGACCTTTTCGGCATACCCCCCAACGGTGATCCCTCCCACCCCATGGCGGGGCTCTACCTTTTTAAAACCGGCTTCGGCGGCAGGATCATACACCGGCCGGGCAGTTGGGACTATGCGTATCGGCCTTTGCTCAAGGGGCTCTTTACGGCGGCGGAGGGTCTGCGGAAAAAACTTAAGGATTTAAAGAAAAACCGCAAGAATTAAAACAGGACAGGGAGTTTTTGTGGTTAGATTTGATTGTACGGTAAACCAAAGAATCAACGAAGTCCGTCAGGCCCTGGGACATACCCAGGAACAGTTCGCAGAAGGCATAAAAATCAGCAAGGCCTATCAGGGCCATATTGAGCGAAACGGGCGCAGGGTGAATGACCGTTTGATCCGTAATATTTCCCGGACCTATGGGGTAAGTGAGGAATGGCTGAAAACCGGAACCGGTGATATGTTTGACAAATTCGATGATTTCAGGCTGGAACAGCTTACCGCTAATTTCAAAAAACTGGATGCCAAAGCCCAGGAATTCGCGCTCAAATTGATAATTTCACTGGTTGATTACGAAAAAAAGTGACCGACACCCTCACCTAAACCCCTCAATATGATTTTTTCCAATTATATCAGAAGAAACTACAACTATTGACAAAAAACTACAAAGAAGTCGATAATGAATACTAAGAAGTTTTACAATATTACTTCGGAGGATGGTATGACGGATCGGGAAAAATGCTTCTTTGCCAATATTTTTAAATTGACCGATGGGGCAAGGGATATTGCAAACTGCGCCGTCAAGAAAATGGCGGAGGATAGAAGTTTTGGGATCGCGAAGCCGCCTTCGGCAATCCTTTCGGAAATTGTTACCGGAAGCCCGGACCAGGGTTCCCCTCCGGCGGTGAAATGATAAGACCAAAAAAGGCGCTTGGCATTGTTTTACTCCTCCTGTCGGCAGCATGTCTGCTGACAGTCTGTGACTGGAATCCATCCATCGGTGACTTTACCGGGAACGAGACCGCCGGGCCAACAGGGTTTACCCTGTGCGTCGATGGCAGAGCTGTTCCCCTTACGGACAGTTTTATCCTGATCCCCCCGGCGGGCGCCGGAACGCCTTCCCTCTTCGAATTGAGCTTCGCGTATAACAGCACCCGTGAGTTGGCATTTCAGGCGCATATGGCGAAAAACGGGGCGGAACCCACGGATGTTACGGTAACAACGAGTGGATCGCATACGGTTAAGATCCTCGTTGAAGGGGCGGCGGCATGGGACCGGTTCACCCTTACCCTGCGATTCAGGACCGCCGATGGGTTTCGGGATTTTGATGATTTTGACGATTTTGTGTTTCCCCCTATTTACTGCGCAGATCCGGGAAATTCGGTGTCCGGCAAGGCAATCCTCGCATTTAATGTTACTGAGACGGGCGGGCTGGTATCGTATGCCGGGGAAGTGGATAATACGGCATTGCCCAAGACAGTCACTATCAGCGTACCCTATGGGACTGCCCCCATCATGGACGTGTCCGTTATCCACACCGGGGCCTCCATTTCCGATGGCGTGACAACCGTTACCGCTTCGCCGGCTGTTTTCACCGGCGTTAATTTCACCAGCATGGTTGAATTCACGGTAAGGGCGGCGGATGGTTCAACAGAGATCTATGAAGTGACGGTAACTCCGGGGACGCTTACTTCCAGGGAGATAACATCGTTCCGTGTTAAGGCTTCAGAAACGGCGATATGGTATGCCGGGGAAGTGGATAATACGGCATTGCCCAAGACAGTCACTATCAGCGTACCCTATGGGACTGCCCCCATCATGGACGTGTCCGTTATCCACACCGGGGCCTCCATTTCCGTTGGCGTGGACACCGTTGACGCTTCGCCGGCTGATTTCACCGGCGTTAATTTTACCTACCCGGTTGAATTCACGGTAACGGCGGCGGATGGTTCTTCAACAGAGATCTATGAAGTGACGGTGAATGTGGGCAACGGCCCTGATAACCCGCCCGCCACCGGTGGTCCATATGTTGCATACCGGGCGGCAGCGATTGCCCCTGATAACGGTTTTTATACATCCATCCAGGGTGCGGTAGGTGCTGCCACCAACGGAACCGAGGCTAACCCGGATACCATCATCCTGATTGCGAATGAGGATATAAACAGTACGACCCACCCCGTCATCAACATCCTTGCCAATAAACACATACGGCTTACTTCTTCTACGAACAAGGCCATAAACCGGGGCGCAGGTGTAAACGGCAGCCTTATTACCGTAATTGCCACAGGCTCACTGGAACTAGCGGGTAATCTTGTCATTGACGGCGGCGCAGCAAACACCCCTTCCCTTCCCGCCACCGCCGCCCTGATTACCGTAAGCGGCAAGCTCAAGATGGGCGGTTCTGTAACCCTGAAAGATAACAATAATGCCGGGGGCAACGGTGGCGGTGTGGCTGTAAACGGCGGTACTTTTGAAATGAGCGGCGGTTCCATCACCGGGAACACCGCCACCAATGGCGGCGGAGTGTATGTGGACGGAGGGTATGTGGACGGAGGGTATGTGGGCGGGACTTTTACCATGAGCGGCACAGCCGCATCAACCAAAATCATCGGGAACCAAGCCACCAATGGCGGCGGGGTGTATGTGTATAACGGCAGCCGCTTTATCATGAGCGGCGGAACCATCGGGGAAAGTGGGAGCAGTAACACCGCCACCAATGGCGGCGGAGTGTATGTGTATAACGGCAGCCGCTTTATCATGATCGACGGAACCATCGAATCTAATGCGGTAAACAGCGGTAAGGGCGGCGGTGTATACATTACCGGCAATAACGATCCTGGCATCAGTTACTTCACCAAGTACGGCGGGACCATCGACGATAATAATAGCGCCAGCAGTGTTAACGGTCCTGTGCTATATGGGCGCGACAATGCTGAGTCTGGAACATCAGTCATATGGACTACCTCCTCGGGTCCGAACCATATCGGAACGATGAAGGTTGACGGCGGCGGCGCAACTGCCAACTTCACAGCGTCATAACGACGGAACGCAGGGAAAGAAAAAAAGCGCCCGGTGCCAAATGTAACCGTAATGAGGAGGATTGATCATGGAGGATGAAGCCGCCTTCAAAACCAAACTGGCAAAGTTTCTGGAAAATGAGGGCATCACCGATGCGAAGGTCCGGGAGGATACTGACGGGGAATGCCCCGCGGTTGCATCCTATATAAAGAAAATAGCCGATGAATATTTCGGGGAAAAAGATGAGTGAGACCCGGCTCCACCCCTAATCGTAAAACAGCGCAATCCCATAGACCTTTTCCGCCCCCGCAGCCCTGAGGGCGGCGGCGCAGGCTTCCAGGGTGGCCCCGGTGGTGATCACATCGTCAAAGAGGATCACTTCCTTAGGGATTTTTTTGACGGCAATGAAGCGGCCCTTGAGGTTTGTCAGGCGGTGTTCCCGGTCCAGGGTTTTCTGGCTGCGAGATGGAAGCCGTTTCAGGCAGCGGCGGACCAACAGATGATCCCGCTCCAGCAGTTTCGCCAGGTATTCAACCTGATCCCAGCCGGTCTTGCGGATCTTGCCGGGCCGGGGCGGCACCGGGCATAATGCCGCCGCCCGGCTTGTTAAACGATTTATGGTATCCCGTATCTTTTCTTCCAGAAAGTGCCCTAATGCCGGATTTTTGCCGAATTTGTAGGCCCCCAGCAGTTTCCGGTATTGGCCTGAGTAGGGATAGACAACGGCGATCCTGTCGCAGCCGCGGCCGCAGATGCGCTCGCAATCGCGGCTTTCCCCTTCCCCGGCCCGGCGGCAGGAAAGACAAGTGTCCTTTTCCGATATAAGGGGTTTGCCGCAGATGGAGCAGCGTTCGATGGGCTCCTCCGGGGGATTGTCCCCCTTGTCCAGACTTTTGCGGCAGCCCTGACAGAGGCCGTACCACGCTTCTTCACTGTCCGGCAGGGCGGCGCCGCAGAGCGCACAGCCCCGTGGAAAGAAGAATTCCCGGATCAAAAAAATCAGTTTTGCGGTTTTCATACCCTAGATAGGGCATCAGGATGCGCGGCGGTTCAATCAGGATGCAAAAAAGTATCCCTGGCTGCTCTTCTCTTTCCCGCCCCTTTACTTTATTAAAAAAATAAGGTATAAGAATCCCATGAAAAATTATATGAAGAAACTAACTTTGTTGTGCATCTTCGGATGGGCGCTGACGGGATTCCTGGCCGCCCAGTCGCCTGCCGGCCTGACCGTATACACCCTCAACGGGCCTTCCGGGGTCGGCATGGTCCGGCTTTTTGATAATCCCCCCAGGGCAAGCGGATTCGATATAAAGACCGAAGTTCTGGCGGACGCAAGTTTGATGGCCGCCCTTTTTACATCGGGACAGGCCAAGGTGGGGATTCTGCCCCCAAACGCGGCGGCAAAGATCGCATCCAGCGGGAAGAACATACAGGCTGCGGCGGTGCTGGGCACGGGGATGCTGAGCCTCCTTTCCTCTGATCCGGCGGTTCAGCGCATCGAAGACCTTAAAGGCAAGACCGTGGAAGTGGCCGGCCAGGGCGCCACCCCGGACTATGTGTTCCGCCGCATCCTCAGTCGGCATGGCCTTAAACCCGATGCCGATGTGACACTGAACTATTCCAACCTGCCCCCATCCATTGTACAGCTCCTCATAACGGGCCGGGTTTCCTATGCCCTGCTGCCTGAACCCTTCGCCACCATGGCCCGGTCGGGCAACGCAAACATTAAAGTTGTATCCAATATTCAGGATGAGTGGATTAGGGCCGGGGGAGGGGAGAACTACCCCATGACGGTGCTGGTTGTGGATTCTGTTTTTGCCGCATCCCAGCCCGCGGCTTTGCGGGCCATTCTGGACGCGGTTAAGGCTTCCGTGGAATGGGTGATCGCCAATCCGGCGGCGGCGGGGCCCCTGGTGGAAAAATACCTGGGACTCAGGGCGCAGGTGATAAGCGCCGCCATACCCCGGAGTAACTATGTCTACATCCCTGCGGCCCAGGCCCGGCCAGCGCTGGAATCCCTTTTCCGGGCCTTCCTGGAATTTGATCCCGTTTCCATCGGCGGCTCTCTCCCCAAGGATAATTTTTATCTTAAATGAAAAGAAGGGGGCGGGCTTTCCCCTGCCCTGGTTTTTACTCGGTATCGTCGCCCTCCTTTTACTCTGGGAGCTAGGTTCCCTGATTTTCGGGAGCCCCCTGATCTTCCCCGGCCCCCTGCCGGTGTTACGGCGGCTCTTCGTCCTTTTTCAAAATGAACGGTTTTTGTTATCCCTTGTGCAGAGTTTTCTCCGGGTGATGGGGGGCGTTGCCCTTTCGGTCCCTTTGGGCATCGCCGTGGGCATAGCCGGCGGGCTTGACAAGCGGGCGGCGGGATTTTTCCAGCCCCTCTTTACGGTAGTTTCCGCCACCCCGGTGATGGCGGTGATCCTCATCGCGTTTCTCATCCTCGGGACAGACCGGACTCCGCTCTTTACCGCATTCCTCATGGTCTTTCCGGTGATGGCCGCAAATACCATGGCGGGTATCAAATCGGTGGACCCCAAACTGGCCGAACTTTTTACCGTCTATAATTTATCCCGCCGCGAACGGCTCGTTTCCCTGTACCTCCCCGCCATTGCCCCCTTTATCATGGGGGGCCTGCGGAGTTCCCTTTCCCTCTGCTGGAAAGTGGTGGTCGCCGCGGAAGTCCTGGTCCAGCCCATCCTGGCTCTGGGTACCGGCATGCAGCGCGCCCGCGTTCAGCTTGAAACAGCGGAACTGTTTGCCTGGACCGCCGGGACTGTTTTAGCCGCCGCCCTGAGCCAGCTGCTTCTGAGCCTGGCCATCAAATTCTTTAACAGGCGGCAGAAACAGTAATGAACCCTCACAGGCTTTCTTCGATATCGATAAAAAATCTTTCCTTCGGCTTTGGCGAAAAGCCCCTTTTTAAAAATTTAAACCTGGAATTGGGGAATGATACTCAACCGGGCCCAATGGGCAAAGCTTCTCCCCTTGACAGTCCTAAGTGGGACGATAGCCCCACAGTAATACTGGGGCCTTCCGGCTGCGGCAAAACTACTCTGCTGCGGCTTATTGCGGGGCTGCTCAAGCCGCTTGATGGTAGTAATACTGCGGAGGGCGGAAATATATCTTTTGTCTTTCAGGAACCCCGGCTTCTTCCCTGGAAAACCGTGCTGCAAAATGTGATGCTTCCTATTACGGGCATTATGGGAAAGGCCGAAGCTGAAAACTGCGCCCGGCATTTTCTCGATCTGGTTTCCCTTGGGGATAAAGAGTCCGCCCTGCCTTCAGAACTTTCAGGCGGCCAGCAGCAGCGCGCCGGTATCGCCCGGGCCTTTGCCTATCCCGGCCAGATAATCCTGATGGACGAACCCTTTCAGTCCCTGGATATCCCTTTGCGGATACAGCTTATGGATTTAACCAATAGGCTGCTGCATGAATTTCCGCGTCTTGCGGTAATCGTAACCCACGATCCAAGGGAGGCGGTGTATATGGGAAACCGGATCATTGTTTTGGGAAATCCGCCATCCGGCATCATTTTTGATGAGAAAGTAACACTGCCGCAGAATGAACGCCGCTACGGATCTGCGGCCTCTGCGGAGATCGAGGAAAGGCTCATTCAGGTAATGAGTAGGGAGGCGGATACTTCCCATCCCCCTATATCGTAATTTAAGCTATTTTATGATAGGATAGAATATATTGGCCATTTTCAAGGAGAATCCAATGTCCAGATCCGCCCTCAAAGGCTCTACATCCTCAAAAGCCCTTGAAATCCGGCAAAATAAGGAGATTCAGTAGGTCTTGGCTGCAAAACAGTCGGTCAATGATGATATTCAACTCGTCTCCAAGCAGCGTGTAGCCGATTATGGTGAAGTCTATACAGGGCAGCGGGAAGTAAACGCCATGCTTGACCTCGTGAAACAGGAGACCGACCGTATCGAATCCCGCTTTCTGGAACCCGCTTGTGGAACCGGAAATTTCCTTATAGAAGTCCTGACCCGCAAACTGGCAAAAGTTGCCTCCCGGTACTCAAAAAGCCGTGCGATGGAACATCGCATTGAATATGAACGATACTCCATTTCAGCCATATCAAGCCTGTATGGGATTGATATACTTCAAGATAATGTCCTTGAATGCAGGGGGCGTCTTTTTAACTACTATTCAAATCAATACATAGACCTATTCGGCCTTTTTAGTGATGATGATCTCCCCAATACACTCAAGTTTATTTTGGAGCGGAACATCGTGTGGGGTGATGCCTTGACCCTTCAAACCGTTGGTGATAATCCAAAACCCATCGTGTTTTCCGAATGGTCTCTAATACAGGGAGGCATGGTAAAACGCCGGGACTTCTCATTCTTTGAATTGTTATACCAGTCCGAAAATAATTCCATGCCCCTTTTTTCCGATACCGGAGACGATGTTTTTATCCCGGAGCCGGAAAAGGAATATCCCTTAACCCATTATTTGAAATTGTATGAAGCGGGATCGAGTGATATATGATAGAAAAAAATGGTTTTAATCCCGATGTCCTCTCCTGTCTTGCCAATCTCAGCAACGATGAAGTATTTACCCCTCCCAAATTGGCTAATGACATACTTGATATATTACCTAAAGACCTATGGAACAATAGGGATGCAAAATTCCTTGATCCCTTCTCAAAAACAGGCGTATTTCTGCGGGAAATAGCAAAGCGGTTATTGGTAGGATTGGAAAAACAGATACCCGACCTGCATGAGCGAATAAACCATATTTTCACCAATCAGATATACGGCATAGCCATTACCGAATTGACCGCTCACCTAACCCGCCGTTCTGTGTATTGCTCGAAACACGCCATGAGTAAATATTCAGTTTGCGAAGTTTTTGACAATGATTCAGGGAATATTATTTTTGAAAGGACTGAACATACCTGGAAAGATGGACGATGTACTTTTTGCGGTGCTAATCAGGAAAATTATGAACGGGGTGATGAACTGGAAAACCATGCTTACCAATTTATTCATACCGACAAACCAGAGGAGCTTTTTAATATGAAATTTGATGTGATTGTGGGGAATCCGCCGTATCAGTTGAGTACAGGCGGAGGTATGGGTTCAAGTGCAGTCCCAATATATCAAAAATTTGTGCAACAGGCGAAAAAAATGAATCCTCGTTATTTATCTATGATTATTCCGTCAAGATGGTTTACCGGAGGGATAGGGTTAGATGAATTTAGGGATGAAATGTTAAATGATGAACATATTAGAGTAATACATGATTTTTTAAATGCGGGGGATTGTTTTCCCGGTGTAGAAATAAAGGGAGGTGTTAGTTTTTTTCTTTGGGATAGAGATAATAAAGGACTATGCAAAGTTTATACACATCAGGGAACCGATATTTTGTCGGAATCTGAAAGGCCGCTTTTGGAAAAAAACGCAACCACTTTTATTAGGTACAATGAGGTTATTTCTATACTTCACAAGGTGCAAAAATTTAATGAAGTATCCTTTTCAAGTATTATTAGCCCAAATGATCCATTTGGATTTGATGTTAGGGTAGAAAATAGCTGGAAAAGGGTTAAGCCTACATTTAAAAAGAAACCCTTTTCAAATAGTATAGAATTCTATTACAACGGATGGCGAAAAGATGGATTGGGATATATCGAAAAATCATCCATAAGTAAAAATGTAGATTGGGTAGAAAAATATAAAATTTTTATTCCCAAGGCATGGGGAATTGGCAATATGAGTAAAGATTGGATCAGCCCCTTTTTAGGCAACAAGAATTCATGTTGTACAGAGACCTATTTAGTCATAGGCCCCTTTAGCAATAAAAAAATTGCTGAGAATGCTATTTCCTATACTCAAACAAAATTTTTCCACATTATGCTGTCGTTAATCAAGATAACGCAAAATACTATGCAAAAGGCTTATACTTTTATCCCTATACAGGATTTTTCTGAACCATGGACAGACGAAAAGCTTTATGAGAAATATGGTATAACTAAAGATGAACAGGCTTTTATCGAATCTATGATTAGACCTATGGAGGCCGAGGAATGATAAAAAAGATTTCTACTATCAAAAATTTAGCTGTTTTTCATGATTTCAAATGGGATGAAGCTGTATTGGATAATGATACAAAATCTGTTCCTTTCTCAAGACTAAATATTATTTATGGTCGGAATTATTCTGGGAAAACAACGCTTTCAAGAATTTTGAGGGCTTTTGAAACCGGGGCTATTCCTGAGAAATATGAAACTCCCTTATTCTCCCTATTATTGGATGATGGAAAAACAATTTCTAATGAAAATCTAACTGAACATGGTTTGCAAATAAGAGTTTTCAATGAAGATTTTGTTCGGAAAAATTTGCATTTTATTATCAATCCCAATGAAGCAATAGAGCCATTTGCCATCTTGGGCGATGATAATATAAAAATTGAAGCAGAAATAAAAACAATAGAGGCTGAACTTGGTTCTGATGAACCGGAAAATGAAACCGGTTTATATTCTGAACAAAAAAACGCAATGGTTGTTGGTGTTAAAGCTCGGACGGCATACGGAAACGCTCAAAAAGCTCTCGATGCTAAAAAGCAAGAAAAAGCAACAGGACGAGATACGGGTATAAAGTACAAACCTGATTTGGCCGAACCAAATTATAATATAAACAGATTGGATACTGATATAAAATCTGTATTATCACCAACTTATGTTGCTATTGACGCAAAAACAAAGGTCGCATTAGAAAAATCTCTGCGTGAAACAAAATTACCTGATATTAACAAGTTGGCAGATATAACATTAGAATTCGGTGATTATTGTGCCGCTGTGGAAGATATTGTTTCAAGAAGAATAGGTGCTTCGGATAAAATCGGTGAACTTCTTAGGGAAATAGCCTTAAATGAATGGGTTAAAGAGGGTTATGAATTACATAAAAATAAACGAGAAGTATGTGCTTTTTGTGGCAATAAAATTTCCGATAAACGTTGGGTGGAATTAGAGAAACATTTCGATGAAGAAAGCAAGGAATTAGAAGCGCAAATTAATGGGCTTATTACGAAAATAACCGCCCATTGTAATTATGTGGAAAAAGCATTTACTGTTGATAAACAACAGTTTTATTCAAAATTTGAAGGGTCGATAGAAATACTGATCTCATCTTATCAAAAAACCATAAAAGATTATACAACCGCTCTCGATGCTTTGAAAGATCAATTAAACAGACGCAAAAAAGAAATAACGGTTGATTTTGACTTTATAAAACCAACCGATGTCAGTAGTGAACTAAGCCTTATTTTCAATCAATATGAAACACTTCGCATTGAATCTAAAGAATATTCTGCTAAATTAGATAAAGAACAAGCCAAAGCACGACAGCAATTACGTTTGCAAGAAGTTTATGATTTTACTATTACCATTGATTATAATAATGAAGTGACTAAGATTGCAGCATTGAAAGTCGATAGCGACAAAGCATCCCATGACCTTGAAGAGGTTAGCGGATTGATTTTAAAAAAACAGGTTGAAATACAAGAAAAAAAACGCCAATTGAACAATGAGGAAAAAGGGGCTTTAAAAATAAATGAATACCTGAATGGCTTTTTCAGTTATCATGCTTTGTCGTTGCAATCCATATCCGACACAAGTTTGGGGGAAAAACAAATACGATTTGAAATTGTAAGAGATGGTAAAAAAGCATTTAACCTTAGCGAAGGTGAATGTAGTTTAATTTCATTTTGTTATTTTATGGCAAAACTTGATGATATTGAAACTAGAGGGAAAAAACCTATCATCTGGATTGACGATCCGATTTCCAGCCTTGATAGCAACCATATTTTCTTTGTTTATTCGCTTATTGCTACAGAAATAGTAAATAGAAATATATTTGATCAATTATTTATATCCACACATAATCTTGATTTTCTAAAATACCTGAAACGATTAAATGGGAAATATTTAGGAAAAGACAAGGCTATAGACAAGGAGTATTTTTTGATAAATCAAAGAGAGAAATATTCATCTATTCAAGTTATGCCTAAGTACATCAAAGAATATGTGACAGAATTTAATTATCTCTTTGAAGAAATTTACAAATGTGCAAATATAGAAACACTTGACGACCAAAATTATCAATCTTTTTATAATTTTGGTAATAACGCACGCAAATTTCTCGAAATATATCTGTTTTATAAATACCCGGATTTCACCGAAGACAGGATAAAAATGGAGCGTTTCTTTGGTGCTGGTCAAGTTCCGGTTATATTTACAGAAAGATTGGCTAATGAGTATTCTCATTTAAGTGGCGGTATTGAACGAGCTTCCTTGCCAATTGAAGTTCCTGAAATGAAATCTGTGGCTAATTTAATACTTATGAATTTACAAAAAGATAATGAGCAATATTCCGCTTTATTGAAAAGCATTAATGTTAAAAGTGATATATCGTCTGACAAGGAGAGTGTATGATACTGAAAAAACTTGAATACAGTGAATTTCAAAATTCAATAGGTGAATGGGTATTAAACGAATTTACATTAGAGAACATCAATTTGTTTGTGGGGAAAAATGCAACAGGAAAATCACGTACTATTCAGACAATATCAAATATTGGACAAGTATTGCTTACCGGTATTCCTTATTATTATCCACACACAACATACTGCTCTATTGAACTTTATGATTCTTCAGATGTATATCATTATACATTGGAAATTAAAGATTATAATATTCTAAACGAATGTTTGCAAATTAATCAAGATGTGCGCATCAAACGAGGCAAAGATGGGATTGGTCAGATTTTTGCTTGTAAAGAAAACAAAATGATTGATTTTCAAATTCTTAACAATCAACCCGCTATAGCATTTCGACAAGATGCTATACAATACCCATACTTAGAAAAAATCATAAATTGGGCAGAAGGACTGCGGGTGTATGCTTTCGGAGGAACGCTAGGCAAAGAACTTGGACTTCCACTTGATTTTAATGAAAAAGATGCAATAAATCACCGGATCACAAACCAAGCTGTTGGCCTTTATATAAAAGGTATTGCCGAATTTGGTGATGAATTTGAATCTCAGGTTTTGACAAAGATGAATATGCTTGGATATATTCTTAATAGAATATGGGTTCAGCCCTATCTGCCCTTTTTTTACAAACAAGATGTTCAGATGATATGTGTTATGGAAAATGATCGTGAAGACATACTTGCACAAACAAAAATGTCACAAGGTATATTCCGTGCCCTGTCATTAGTAATTCAAATAACTTATAACATTCTCCGAAAATCACCAACAACCATCCTCATTGACGATATCGGCGAAGGTCTTGATTTTGACCGATCAACCAAACTAATAAGCTTGCTTATTGAAATTGCTGAAAACAATAATATTCAACTCATAATGTCTACCAATGACCGTTATGTCATGAATAAAGTCCCTTTCAAATATTGGCAGGTGATTGACCGGAAAGGCGGCGTTTGCAAGGTCTTTAATTACAATAACTCAAAGTCGATATTTGAAGATTTTACATATACCGGCCTGAATAATTTTGATTTTCTTGCCTATGATTATATCAATTCTAAATGGGAAACAGTATGAAGAAAGTCGCTATATTTGTAGAAGGACAAACAGAGCAAATATTTGTCCTTAAATTGCTTTCTCAAATCTTTACAATAGGAAAGTATTATACCGACATTCAATCATTGACTGGGAAGACTGGTTTTAGAAGAATACAGGCTGTTAAAGACAATGAGGCATATTTTTCTAATAAAAATAAAGAATGGGATTATTATTTTAGAGTTATCGACTGCCATGGTGGCAACGAAGAATCAACCGTTAAATCAGATATTTTGGAACAATTACCCCGATTAACGGCAGAGTATTTTTGTTCCATTATTGGAATCAGGGATATTTATCCTTTAACCGATGCAGTCCGTCTACAAAGGAATATGGTTGTTACAGATTGTCCAATCCCTGTTAGTATTATTCTTGCGGTAAATGAAGTAGAGGCATGGTTTCTTGCAGAAGATAACCATTACGCTCATCTTTCACCAGAATTAACGATAGAAAAAGTAAATAAAATAGCAGGGATTGATGTCCGTTATGAAACAACAGAGGCAATACCCTGGCCATCCGATATATTACGGCAAATATATCGGCTTATAGGAATCAATTATACCAAAAAAGCATGGCAAGCCCAGGTAACATCCGATGCATTAGATTACGAGAATCTCTATCTATCAGTACGGAATCGCAATAATAGCCTTAATAATTTACTTGAGTGTATAGATGGTGTTTTTGAGGAATCAAAATATGAATAACGGCAGAGTATTATTTAATAAAATCTCCCAAATTATCGAAACCAGCAGAGAAAAAGTCTATACCGCCTTTAATACAGAAATAACCCTTATGTATTGGCATATTGGCGAAGCTATCAAAATTGATATTTTAGAGAATCAGAAAGCGGAATATGGAAAAGCGGTTGTCGAAGAATTAAGCAAATCCCTTACCTTGGAGTATGGCCGTGGCTACAGTATCAGGAATCTCTTTAATATGTTGAAATTCTATGAGGTTTTCAACGATCAGGAAATTTTGCACACGGTGTGTGCAAAATTGAGTTGGTCTCACCTACGCCAAATAATGTATATCGAAGAAAGTGCTAAAAGAGATTTTTACCTAACCATGACCATAAATGAACATTGGAGCGTCCGTACTATGAATGAACGGATAAACTCAATGCTCTTTGAACGCACCCTAATATCTAAAAAACCAGAAACAACCATAGCCAATGATTTAAAAGCCCTCCGGGATAAAAAAGAAATGTCCCCCAGCCTTTTCTTTCGAGATCCCTATCTTTTGGACTTTCTTAATCTTGCCGATACCTACAGCGAGAAAGACCTTGAAAACGCCATCCTTCACGAACTTGAACGGTTCATTCTTGAAATGGGCCGTGATTTCGCCTTTGTCGGCAGACAGGTACGAATCACCATAAATGATAAAGACTATTATATTGACTTGCTCTTTTATCACCGGAAGCTGCATCGTTTAGTAGTTGTGGAACTTAAATTGGGTGAATTTATACCCGAATATAAGGGTCAGGTTGAGCTCTATCTAAATTGGCTTGAAAAGAACGAACAGAACTCCTACGAAGAACGCCCCATTGCCATAATCCTTTGTGCCAAAAAAGATGATGAAATTGTAGAACTGCTTGAATTGGATAAAAGCGGTATTCATGTAGGTCAGTATTATACTGAATTACCGCCTAAAGAGGTGTGGCAGGATAAACTGCGGAAAGCAATTACCAATGCCAAACAAATGATTGAACAGAGGGATACAAATGAATAAAGAATATTTCCCCCAACGCCCAAAACTAACCCCCTCCATATACGCCTATGAAGAGCCCGGTAATCCTGAATTAAGCGGATTCTTAAAAATTGGTTTTACCAATGGTGATGTTAAAAAGAGAGTAGCCCAACAATACCCCACCGCCCGTCCCGGTAAACCTCCCTACAGAATAGTTCTTGAAGAATCTGCCATGAAGAATGACGGCTCTCATTTTATGGATCATGATATTCATAGGATATTACGAAAACGAGGATTTCCTAATCCAAATAAAACCGAATGGTTCAAATGTACCGTGGGTGATGTAAAAGCCGCTATTTTGGCTATTAGAAACGGTGAGGATTATGAGGCTAACCGAACATGGGAATTTAAAATGCGTCCGGAACAGAAGGCGGCTGTAGAAAAAACCGCTGCCTATTTAACCTCATTCAAAAAGGATAACCCGAAAAATGCCAGGGGCATTTCAAAGACCCCTCACTTTCTCTGGAATGCAAAAATGCGTTTCGGTAAAACCTTTGCCGCTTATCAGCTTGCCCTTAAAATGGGCTGGAAAAAAGTATTGGTGCTAACCTTCAAGCCCGCCGTTCAGAGTGCTTGGGAAGAAGATATTAAATGCCATATTGATTTTGAAGGCTGGCAAATTATTTCTCGTAAAGGCTTGACCTATGAACAATGTGATAAAAAGAAACCTATTGTCTGTTTTGGTTCATTTCAGGATTATTTAGGGAAAAATTCATTGGGTGGAATCAAATATAAAAATGAATGGGTACACGCTACAAATTGGGATTGCGTGATCCTCGATGAATACCATTACGGGGCTTGGCGTGAAAACGCAAAGGAACTCTTTGAATCCGAGGACGAGTCGGACAGAACGTCCGCGGAAAGGAAATTCGCCGAAGGTGAAGGCATGGATTATTTTGATGAGGAACAAATGCCTATTACCACCAACGCTTATCTCTACCTTTCCGGTACACCCTTTAGGGCCTTAGGGTCAGGTGAGTTCATTGAAGAACAAATTTTTAACTGGACTTATTCAGATGAACAGCAGGCAAAAGAAAGTTGGAAGGAACCTCAAGGTTCCAAAGGAACCACAAATCCTTATGCTTCCCTGCCTCGAATGGTAATGCTTACCTACCAATTACCTGACTCAATCCGGGAAATAGCTAAGAAAGGTGAGTTTGACGAATTCGACCTTAACATATTCTTTTCTGCGGATGGAACAGGCGATAAAGCCCGTTTCAAATATGAAGAGTATGTCCAGAAATGGCTTGACCTTATTCGTGGCGCATTTCAGCCGACCACCGTTGATAATCTCAAGTTAGGGGCTGAAAAACCGCCCTTGCCTTTTACTGATGTTCGTTTATTAAATACACTTACTCATACATTCTGGTTTTTACCATCAGTCGCCGCCTGTGATGCTATGAATAATCTTATGAAAAATAAAAATAATACTTTTTATCATGACTATAAAATCATTGTCGCTGCAGGAAGTAAAGCTGGGATAGGCATAGATGCTTTAGATCCAGTTCGAGAAGCCATGACCGATAATCCTTTGATAACAAAGACAATAACCCTTTCCTGCGGGAAACTTACCACCGGAGTATCTATAAAACCATGGACTGGTATTTTTATGCTTCGCAATGTCACCAGCC
The DNA here is from genome assembly GCA_026002595.1 of Spirochaetia bacterium. Classification (GTDB taxonomy): domain Bacteria; phylum Spirochaetota; class Spirochaetia; order Treponematales; family Breznakiellaceae; genus BNUT01. The sequence continues at coordinate 29,429 of BOBW01000005.1, forward strand.
CGGAAACCTATTTTCAATCAGCCTTTAGGGTACAAACACCCTGGACTATCAAGAACCCTGATGATAAATCACCCAACAAAGAAGAAATCATCAAAAACGAGTGTTATATTTTTGATTTTGCTCCTGATAGAGCCTTGCGTCAAATAGTTGATTATAGTTGTGAGCTAAATGTAACTGAGACTAATCCTGAGAAAAAAGTAGAAGAATTTATCCATTTCCTTCCAATTCTTTCCTATGATGGTTTCTCTATGAAGGAAATAAACGCAGCAGGCGTTCTGGAAATGGCTATGACCGGGACTGCTGCAACCCTTCTGGCAAAACGATGGGAAAGTGCTCTTTTGGTTAATGTTGATAATGAAACCCTTGCCCGTCTTATGGCAAACAAGCAAGCCATGGATGCTCTTATGGCAATAGAGGGATTCAGGAACTTGAATCAGGACATAGAAACAATCATCAATAAATCAGGCATAGTCAAAAAGGCTAAACAGGAAGCCAATGATAAAGAATTTTCTGCTAAAGACAAAAAAGAATTAACCGAGGCTGAAAAGGAATATAAGAGCAAGCGAAAAATGATACAGGAAAAACTTATCAAATTCGCTACCCGTATCCCGGTATTTATGTATTTAACCGATTACCGGGAGATGACCTTAACCGATGTGATTACCAAACTGGAGCCAGAACTTTTCAAAAAGGTGACAGGGTTAAATGTTAAAGACTTTGATTTACTGGTAAGTATTGGCGTTTTCAATTCTACCCACATGAATGGTGCTGTCTTTAATTTCAAGCGTTATGAAGATTCAAGTCTTGTCTATACTGGTATCAATAAACATGAAGGTGAAAAGGTTGGTGGCTATGATACGGTAATTACAGAGAAGGAATATCAGGAAACTTTTGTAAACAAGTCGGTATAATTATTTTCACTACCTCAGCCTGAAGCTCACCGGATACCGGTAGCGCACCGAAACATTTTCTCCGTTCGCCTGTGCCGGAGATTTAGCCGTGATTCCCTCAAAGGCCCTGATCGCCGCTTCGCCGAAACCCCTGCCCTGCGGGTCCTCTTTTAGAATCCGGATCTGCTGTACCACCCCTGAGCGATCAATAAAAAGTTCCAGGTAGACAGTTCCCTCAATGCCGGAATCCCGGGCAATGCGGGGATAGATCATGTTTTGACGTATTTTCATTTCATCAAATTGCGGGAGAACTGAAATTTTGCTTTGGGGAAGGTAGACTTCTGCACTGGGAGTATTGTTTTGCGGGGTCGTAATGGTTCCCGGCGCCACTATCATCTGATCCTCCGGAACCTCGTCCGTTTCGATCATGTTTTCCGCAATGGCTTCCACCGCATTGTCGGGAACCGGTTCCGTTTCAGGCGGCGGGGGAGGTGGGGGCGGCAGCGGGATGTCCTCAATAATGTCCGTCAGTTTCATAACCCGCGCCGGCTCTTCGACAGTTATTGGCGCCGCCTGCACATTAAAGGCGAGAAAAAAGATAAGCGCCCCGTGAAGGGCGGCGACAGCGATAAAAAGAAGCAGCCGCAGCCGGTTTTCCTTACTCATTTTTCACCACAAAACTTACCACCCGGTATTGCAGGAGCTGGAGAATCGACAGGACACCCTGAATTTTTTCAAAGGGGGTATCCCGGTCGGCAATGATATGAAGCCGGGTGTCGGGGGCCTCCCGGTAAGTATCGGCCAGGGTGTTTTCCACGGTCCGGGTGTCCGCAGGAATTCCATCAAGGTAGACCCCTCCGGCCCGGTCTATCCATATTTCCAGATTTTTTTCCGCGCTGGTTCTTTGGGCCATTTCCGCTTCGGGGTATTCAATCTTTATTTCCCTGCGGTAATTGATAAGGGACACCAGCATGATGAATATGAGCAGCAGAAACGCTACATCCGACATGGAGTTAAGGGGTATCGAAAAGTTTTTCCTTTCCCGGCGCTTTATATTCATGGGGATGCGCCTTCCGTATTTTTCATTGTAAAGGAGAAGGATTCTACTTTCAGGTTTTGGGCCAGCTCGACAAAGGAAACTACCTTTTGCCAGGGCGTTTGGGGATCAACCGTGAGGATCACCGCCATGTTCGGGCGGGACGCAATAAGGGATCGGATCTCCTGCCGGGCAAAGGGGATGTCCCGTATTTCATTTTGATAGATCAGATCCCCCGCGGCGTCAAGATCAAAGCGGAGCAGATCTTCCTTCAGAATGAGCCGGGTCGAATCCTTTGCGGGCAGGGTCATAAGGAAGCCCTTGTTGATGTTGAACCCCGCGATCACAATAAAATAAATGATCAGCAGAAACGCAATGTCGCTTGAGGCGCTTGAATCATCAAAGGGTTTCCGTTTCCGGCGCTTAAGCTTCATTTCTCTCCGTTGGCGCATTTTCACAGTGGATGGCGATCTCGGTTATCAGGGTTGAACAGCATTGCTCCACATCTGCGGAAAACCTGTCCACGATATGGGAAAAGATCGAATGGGCGATCATGGCGATGATGGCGATGATAAGGCCGAATACGGTGGTGATAAGGGCCTCGTAGATGCCGTTTGCCACAATCTGGGCGTTTACCTCGGTGGCTTCCGCGATTGACTTGAAGGCGCCGATCATCCCGGAGACGGTGCCCAGGAATCCGGTGAGGGGCGAAAGGGAACCCAGAGCGGTAAGAAAGTTGAAACCGTTTTCCAGTGAATTGATGCAGGAGAGGGCTTCGGTCTCAACGGCCTTTTCCACCCGGTGTTCAGAGAAACTGCGGCCCTCTGTCAGGCCGGACCGGTCCACCAGGGCAAGGAGCACTCGCGCCCCCATGCGCCGCTTTGTCAGCGTGGAAAGGTATTCTTTTGTTGCGGAAAGATTATTCGTTCTGATCCCTTCATCAACCTTTGCACTAAGATCATCGAGCCTGAGATTATGGTAGCCCAGATAGATCACCCGTTCCAGGGCAATGGCGATTACGGCGATTGAGAAAAAGAGAAGGGGCCACATGAAGACGCCTCCCATGGTAAACAATTCAAGTAATGAAAAACCGGAGCTTCCTTCCATAAAGTAAACCTCACTTAACCTTGATCAGGGTAATGTCTTTATTCAGGGAAGCGATGAGGGCGTCCCATTCATAGTCAAAGTATATCCAGGGCAGGGCTTCTTCCCAATCCCGCAGCAGGGTCCCCGAATCCCGGATCCTGTGCAGCTCTTCGGGGAAACGGGCCTGGGTATAGACCGTGTTCCATCTGATATCATCGGAAGTCACCCATAGGGCGTTTTCTTTTGACCAGTCCGCAGGGCGCTTTTTGGCGGAAACCAGTTCCGGCAGGAGTATGGGTTTCCAGTATTTCTCAAAGGCGTTCTGATCTTTAAAATTTTCCGTAAGGTTTTGGGCATGCATCCATTCGGTGAGCGCGGATATCCGTTCCTGCCGGTTGCTCAGGGCGCTGACCGCCTCTGCGCCGGTGATCCGGTTGTTGTCCCGGCGTATCTTTCCTGCGGTGATTGACACCTTTTCTACAGGCATATCAAAACGGAGCGTTGCGCCGCTGCCGCTTATCGTAAAAATACCGCTCCCGGAAAGTTCCAGGGTGAACTCGTTCCACCCGGTCAGGTTGGGGCTGAGAAAGTACAGGGAGTCAAGCTGAAATTTTCCCGATTCATCCGGCAGCCCGCCGCGGAAGCGCAGATTCGGCATGGCAGTGCCGCTGACAGCGATAAATTCTTCCCCGTTCTTTTCCCGTATGCGGGAAAAGCGGATTCCCTCTTTCGGTTTTTCCTGATAGGTCCAAAGAACTTTTTCCTTAAAGGCCGAGCCGTCCAGCACACGGGCGCTCTTTTCAACCAGGGTACTGCATCCTGACAGAATCGTTATAAGAAACAACAGTATAATTTTCATTTAATAGCTCCACTTAAATCCGAATGACACCATGGGAATGGGCAGATCGTAGGAAACGGAATTGCTTCCCGTATCTTCCTTACCGGTGTATTCATTGTAGGTTGTGCTGACCCTTTGGGGGTTATACACCAGGGACAGGAGATTTTCTACACCCAGGTATATTTCTGTCTGCACCCTGCCTTTTCTGTCAAAAATAAAGAAGGAGAATTTGAGGTCCAGCGGAAGGGACCATACGCCCCGGGTTTCTTCCCGTTTTATAGGGGTCCTGCCGAATTTCTGAATGATCACCTGTTTGCCGTCTTCCAGCACGGGTTCATATTTTCCTGTCGCCTCATTCCATTCGACCTGCTGTACCGGATAGGCGAAAACTTCACTATAGGTTATTTCTCTTCTGGGCTGGCCCGAGGCAAAACCGAAACGGAGGGCGATATTGAAGCGTCTGACCGGTTTTATGTTCAGCACCAGATTGAAGTTATGGAACCGGTGGAAGGAAGGATAGTACCAGTCATTTTCCTCTTCTTCTTCCCCAATTCCGCTAACTCCATCGACACCGTATTCACTGTTTGAAGGTTCATAATACCTTGCGTGGGTAAAGGTGTAGGAAATCCAGCCGTCTATATACCGGGACTGCATTTTTTGCAGCTGTAAATCGAAGCCCCAGATTCTTCCTTCCCCGTCAAAACCCCATTTGACATTAACGCTGTCGGCGCTGTTACCTGTGATGTCCGCCATGATATAGGCGCGGTTAAAAACCTGTTTGTAATACCCTTCGATATTAAAACTGAAACCTCCGGCAAAATCAAGCTTGGTCCCGATTACCGTTGTCCAGGAGCGGTTCAGTTTCAGGTTTTCAAGGCCATCGTTTCCCTCTTCGATAAAAGAAATGTTTTCGTTCATCGAAGAGAAGAGCCCCGTGCCGATGGTGGCGGAAAGGGATTCGAGGAAGTTCGGGATTCCAAAGAGCTCCTTGTTTTTGAGGATGTTGAAGTCCAGGTTGAGCCGGGGGCTCCATGCGGGGACTGCGGAGACCGTAAAACCCTTGCCCGCAAAGTAAAGCTGATCCATCCTGATTCCCGCTTCCACGCCGAAGAACTGATTGGGGGTCGTGTATTCCATGAGGGTATAGGCGGAAGTAAAAAGTCCGTGGTTGTTCACATCCACAATTTTTTGAAAGGGCCAGATTACGGCGGCGTAGTCGCTGCCGTAAACAGCCAACTGGTCATATTTAGGATTAACAATAGAAACATTATTGACGAAGTCCCATAAGCTTCTTTCCATAAAGAGGTCCACATTTTCGTACTGCCGCCAATTGGTGTAGAGTTCCTGCACCCCTGCGGCAGCGAGGAAGCCATTACCCAGGTCCCAGTCCATATCAAAGCGGGCCTGGGCGTTGAAAACCAGATTGTCTGAATCAATCCCCATTTTGAGATCCGGCGCGTGGTAGGTCCCGGTGGGGGGAAGGATAGGGCGGGGGAAGGGTGGAGTGGACGTAAACAGTGAGCTATAGCGGGTCACAAATATTGGATTGTAAGAAACTTCCACATCATTATTGACAAGCCCTTCGGCGATAAGTTCCGTATACCCAAGGCCGGCGGTTGCCTTGAGCGCCATCGTGGGCATGGGGTTGAAGGTAAGGCCCGCTATGCCGAAGCCCTGGTAGTTATGGTAATCAAAATTCATACTCATATTACCTGAAATTCCGTCATCACCCAAGAGTCCGTCTTCATCATAGTCGGTGATGTATTCGGCGCCGATACCGTCGCTGCCGAAAAATCCGTTTAAGGTCAATTCCAGATCCGTGTTAAAGCGGTAGTTCGCCGACAGGGCGGCGCTTCTGATATAGGGGGCGGTGGAGACCGCATTGATGAGGTCCAGGGTTTCATTTCCCGGCGCGGCCTTACTGATTCCCTGAGCGGTCCATACCAGGAGATCCCAATAGGTTACCTTTCCCATGAACATGATTCCGCCCTTGCCGAAGAGGGGGTAGGAGAGGTTGATGCTCGCCGCGCTGGTAGAGAGCCCGACATCCAGTTCCATTTCTGTGGGGTCTGCTTTTTTGGAAGTGATTTCCAGAAGCCCCGAGATCGTATGCCCATAGCGGGTGGAAAAGACCCCGTGGGAGAGCTGGGCGCTGGATATCATTTTTGGATCAAAGATCGAAACACCCCCGCCCCAGTGGTAGGGCCGGGCCAGGTAGAATCCGTCCAGTACCGCCTCAAGGTCCCCGGGATCGCCCCCGCGGATCGAGGGCATGGCGTTGAACATCCCCGAATAGCCCACCCCCGGCAGGAGTTTGATGGAGGTCATCACATCTTCGATGATGCCGATTTCCGCGGTCCGGGCCAGTTCCGGCCCGGAGATGGCAACGCTGCGGCCGCTCCTTGACTCGCTTACCCCCGGCCTGCTGGCTTCGATCACCAGTTCCCTGTTTTCCATGATCCCGCTGAGACGCAGGGCCAGGGTAAAATGATCCGTTCCCAGGCTGATAACAAGCCTGTTGTTTTCGTAGCCCGGATAGGCCCCCTGAACGACCACCTGCCGATCATCGGGGACAGAGATGAAAACCTTTCCGTCTTCATCGCACTCATATTCTGTCCCGTCCCAGGAACGGATCAGGGCTCCCTCAAGGGGGATTTCGAGGTCCCGATCTTCAACGTATATTTCAACATCCCGGCCAAAGAGGGGAAAAACGGCGGCAAGTAAAAATGTAATGAAAATACCCGAAAAACAACGTGAACATTTAAGCATCTGTCCTAAAGACTATCACGTTGATCACAAAATCTCAATTCCCCGGGCTTCCAGGGCCTGGGCGGTTTCACCGGCGATCCGCATCATCCCTTCGATCGTCAGGGGCAGGATGATGATGATCCGGCGGAGCCCTTTTTTACAGGAACGGGCTTCGCAGGCAAGGTTGGCGGCTTCCCAAATTTCAAAAAAACGGGGGAGGAAGCCCAGCATCAGGGAGATGCCCAGACTCAGTCTGTTCCTGCCCAGGCTGCGCCGCAGTTCCCCCATGGTGGTGACCGCAAAAAGCAGCGCCCCCGCGGCAAAGGCCGCCGCAATGGAAAGCCCCTGCCGGATTCCTCCCCAAAACCCGGTAATACTTATGCCGGGCAAAGCCATGCCCCACAGTGAATGCCCGGAACCATCAAACACGAGTGTCCGTAATACGATGATGAAGATGACCAGGAGCAAAAGGGGGCGGCTTCCCCGCAAAAGTTCCCAGGGCCGGATTCCCGCAACAATGGCGGCGCTTATGATGATCAGGGCCGCAATGGCAAGTCCCTGTATTGATGAAAATGAAAGCACCGAAAGAACAAGGATACCGGCAAGTTTTGCCAATGGGGGACAGCGGTGGAGGGGGCTGTTCCCACTGCAATAGGCATAGGGAGTCACAGCCAAGAGCAGTCCTCCACGGCGGAATAGGTTTTCCGGGGGTCCCGCACACCCCATTCGCTTTCAAGCTGATCAAGGACCTCCGCGGGTTTTCCGTCACAGCGGATAATACCCCGGTGGATAATCACCAGACGGTCCGCAAAGGCGAGGACCTTTTCAAGTTCATGGGTCAGGATGATCAGGGTCTTGCCCCTGTTTTTTAAGTCCCGAATAATTTCCAGGGTTTGGACCACCCCGGGCCAGTCAAGGTTTGCAAAGGGCTCGTCCATGATCACCGTGTCGCAGCCCATGGCAAGCACTCCTGCCACAGCAAGCCGCCGTTTTTCCCCGCCGGAAAGCCGCCGGGGCGGCGCTTCCCGTTTTTCAGTTAAGCCTAAAGCCTCAAGGGTTTCGCCGATGCGCTGCGCAACTTCAGCTTTTGAAAGACCCAGGTTTTCCGGCCCAAAGGCAATATCCTCTTCCACGGTTTCCCCCAGGATCTGGGCGTCCGCATCCTGGAAAATGATCCCCAATTCCCGGCGCAGAATTTTCCCCGCCTGGTTCAGGGGACGGCCGCGGAAGAAAATTTCCCCTTCGCTTGGATCAAGGAGAGCGGCGATGCAGCGCATCAGCATGGTTTTTCCTGAACCGTTGGAGCCCGCAAGGAGGAGACATTCCCCGGCGCGGATATCCAGGTTTATTTTAGAAAGCGCCTTTGTATTGCCGGGGAACACCACCGAAAGGTTCCGTATGGAAAAAAGCGGTTCCACAGTATTACTGTCAGCCAAGCTGGTCCGCGGCAACGCGGCGCAGCCGTGGGGCGATGATGATTGCCGCCGCGCCTTTTATGGCGTCCCCGATGATAAAGGGGATGAAGCCCGAGGCCAGGGCCTTGCCCCAGCCTGCGTCAAGGGCAAATTTAAGCCGGATGACCCCCGGCACATATACGATGAGGAGCCCCACCGCCGCCGCAATGATGATACGCCAGAGGGGTGTTTTGACACCGGGCCGGGGCCGGCCCGCAATGAGCCCCGCGGTAAAGGCGGCGAGGATGTAGCCAAAGAGGAAACCCCCGGTGGGGCCGATAATGCGGGCGATACCCCCGGATGCCCCGGCGAATACCGGCGCGCCGATGATCCCGGCGATAAGGTAGAGACCCACCGCGGCGGCCCCCAGGAATGGGCCCAGGATCAGCCCCGCGAGGAGGGCGAAGAGGTTCTGCAGTACGATTGGCACCGGCGAAAAGGGCAGGGGGATGGTGATGAAGGTCCCCGCCGCAATGAGGGCCCCAAAGAGGGCGGCCAGGGTGATGCCTGTGATGGTCCTTCTTTTTGCCGAGACAGCGTTCTGTTTTGTTTCCATATTATAATCCTTTAAAAATGAGTGATACCGATCCGGGGGAATACATAAGCGGCGCGGCCGCCCTTTCCTTACCGGCTTTGGTTTTAATTATGCACCGGCCCGACGGATCGAGGCCGGAGAAGATCCCTTTTCCCAGGATTCTGTTTTTTTCTGCAGTTTTACCGCCGTGTTCCGCGGGGATTACCAAAACCTCTGCGCCGATTCCCTCTGCCAGGGAATTCCAGAGGGCCGCAAGTTCTTGACGGCCCGCGTCAGAAGCGGCAAGGGAAGAACGCAGCTTTTCCGCTTCATTGAGAAATACCGTGAGCCCTTCCCTGCGCGAAAGATCATGCCCCGCGATTTTGGCGCAGCTTATGGCATCCGTTGTTGTGCGGTTGTTGATGTTGAGCCCAACCCCGCAGCTTATCCACCGTATCCGGTCTCCTTCCCCTGAAAGTTCCGTAAGGATGCCGGCGATCTTTTTGCCCTTGATGTACACATCGTTGGGCCAGCGGAGAGCGGCCTTTTTTCCGCAGAGCCTTTCCACTGTTCTTGCCGCGGCGATCTGGGCCTCCATGGACGCCTGCACATAATCGGCCACCGCCATGTCGGGCCGTTCCAGGATGGTAAAAAAAAGTCCCCCCGGTTTTGAGGCCCAGGCCCTGCCGCTCCGGCCCCGGCCCGCGGTCTGGGTTTCCGCGGTGATCACCGTACCGCTGCCCAGCCCTTGCTCTGCCGCTTCCCGCGAGCGGTCCATGGTGCTGCCGGTGGAAACAAAATGCCGAAAGAGTCTTTCCTTTTCCCCGAATTCCCAGGGGTAAAGAAAATCCTCGGCAGCGGCGGCAAGCCGGTAACCGGCTTCTTCACCCACTATGGAATATCCCGCCGCGACAAGGGACCGCACCCCCTTCCACACCGCCACCCGCGAAATACCCGCCCCATGGGCCAGGGTTTCACCGGAAACCGGGGCGCCCTCATTTCTGCGGAGTTCCCTGAGGATGAAGGCCCTGGTGGAAAGTCCTTTTTGGTTAACCATGAATAAAATGAGGTTAACGGAAACGGCAGGGACTGTCAATAGACTTTAAACTCACGGTCTTATCCATTATAATAACAACAGAGGGTATCAATATGAACGTAATCGCCTTTAACGGAAGTCCCCATAAGGACGGGGTGGTGAACAGCGGCCTTGAGGCCATGAAGGGGGAACTGGACAAAGAGGGGATCCTAACCGAAATAATCCATGTGGGGCGCGAAGTTATCCGGGGATGTATCGACTGCGGCAAATGCCGGGAGCTGGGCCGGTGCGTTTTTAACGATGATATCGTGAACCAGTGCCGGGAAAAGGTGAACGACGCCAACGGCATCATCCTGGGCTCCCCGGTGTATTACGGCGGCATTGCCGGGACCTTCAAATCATTCCTGGACCGGCTCTTTTTCCCCGGCGTCAATTTGAAGTACAAGGTCGGCGCGGTGGCGGCCTCCCTGCGGCGTTCCGGGGGCATCAGCACCTTTCATCAGCTTAACAACTACCTCAACCTGGCCCAGGTGGTCCTTGCCCCCTCGGTCTATTGGGAGGTGATCCACGGCAACAATCCCGAGGAATTTAAGGAAGACAAGGAAGGTATCCAGATTCTGGAGATAAGCGCCCGGAACATGGCCTGGCTCCTCAAGGCCATCACCATGGGGAAGCGCGACTTCCACCCGCCTGAGCCGGTCAAGCGGGAATGGACGAATTTTATTCACTGAAACACCGCAAAATTCGCCAAATCCTCAAAAATTCTTTCCCCATTTTTATTGAATAAGACGGGATTTTTCTATATTATACTTATAAGACTTTAGTTTTGTGAGGTTGTAATTAGATGCTGGATATCGGTCCCATCCACCGTAAGGAATACGACATAGAGGATGACCGATCCGAACCTGTTGTCATTGCCGAGGCCCCGGGCAGGATTCATTATCTGGGTGAGCATGGTGAGCCAAAGGCCGGATTATACCTTTCCTCCGCCATTGACCGGTATATGATGGCGGCGGTAAGCCTGCGGAAGGACAATTCCCTTCGTTTTTATGCGGCGGACCTGGGGGAACGGAAGCGGACCACCCTGGTCAACCTCAAGTACAAGCGGGAAGACCGCTGGGCTAACTATATCAAGGTTGCGATCCATGTTTTTGCCGAATTGGGTTACCCGGTGAAGGGGCTCAATTTTACCATTGCCGGGGATATTCCCCAGCAGATAGGGCTTGCCTCCTCTTCGGCCATTGAAGTGGCCGCCGCGGTTGCCCTGCGGGGGCTTTTGAAGGCCGATGTGAACGAGCGGGAGCTTCTTGCCCGGCTGACTGCGGCCCAGGAGGAGTTTTTCGGCAAAGATACCAGTGCGGTGGATTATTTGGTGTCCCTTTCCGCCCGGAAGGACCAGTTCCTTCTCGTGGATGAGGCGGGGCTTACGGTAAAAAAGATAAAATCCCCCCTTTCAAAGTACCGCATCCTCATTATGGACTCCCGGGTGCCCCGGATGGGGGTTGAAGCGGAGCTGAAACAGCGGCGGCAGGACCTCAAAAAGGGGCTTGAGCTGCTTTCCCGCAAAAAAGAGGGGGCCGCCCTCCGGGATTTTGCGGCCATGGACCTGGTTGAATCCATGGGGGACCTGCCTGAGCAGATCCGGCGGCGAAGTCTCCACATTGTCGAGGAGATCCGCCGGGTCTATGACGCGGAAGCGGCCCTGCGGGACGCGGATTTTGCGGCCCTTTCCCGGATTTTCTTTCATTCCCACGAGAGCCTGCGGGATCTCTACGAGGTTTCCTGCCCGGAAATCGACTGGCTGGTAAAACGGGCCCAGGAAATCGACGGGGTTCTGGGTTCCCGGATGACCGGACAGGGCTTTGGGGGCTGTACCTATACGATTATTCGGGAAGACGCTATCGAGGAGTACCGGCTGCGGCTTGAGGATTATGAGCGGATATTCGGCTTTCATCCGGTTATTTATGAAGTGCGGTTTGCCACGGGGGCCCGTTTGGTTCCTCCTCAGCGTCATTAGGGTTAAGATGATGAATAGAAGGGCGGCATATGGCGAAGTTTAAGGTCCCCGATGGAAGCTTGGCGTCCGGGGGGAAGGATTCTTCAATTTTTAACGGAAAAGCCGCCGAAGGAACCCTGAAAGAGGGTGTCCGGCTTTTCAACATGAAACGCTGGGAACTGGCCCAACAGGAATTTTTACGGATAAATACCGAAAAACTCATCCCCGAAGAAAACACCGATCTTGCCTATTATCTGGGGCTTTGTTACACCAAGCTGGCCCGTTATGAGGATGCCCTGCTGTACCTTGAGCAGGTGATACCTGTTTCCCAGGATGTGCTACGGGTGTTCCAGTGCCGTATGACCCTGGCCTATATCTATGTGATAACCAGGCGCTTTAAAATGGCGGAATTTGAGCTTCACAAGCTCCAGGGCAACGGATTTGAATCGGCCCAGCTCTATACCACCCTTGGGTATGCGGCCTGGCTGCAGAAACATATAAAAGAATCGGTAGAATTTTACGAAAAAGCCCTGGAGATGGATGAAAATAATACCACCGCCATGAACTGCCTGGGGTATATTCTTTCTGACACCAATATGGACCTTGTTCGGGGACTCAGGCTTTGTAGGAAGGCGGTGGACCTTAAGCCCCAGAACCCCGCCTACGTTGACTCCTTGGGCTGGACCTACTTCAAAAGCGGAGATGTGGCCGAAGCCCGCGTCTGGCTCCGCCGGGCCCTGGATATGGCCCCCAATGAAAAGGAAATTCGGGATCATTTCAGGGCCGCAAATGGGGACAGCGTCCTGTGAAGCACTTTTTAAGCCTTGCGCTTTCGGTTTTTTTTATCTTTTCAACTCCGGTTTTCATCCCTGCCCAGCAGGCCGCGGCGGATATAAACGCCCTCTACGCCGGGGAAGCCTTTCGTATTGGGGTTCAGGCCTATAACCGCTATGCCTTTAATGAGGCGATTGTTTCTTTTGAACGGGCCCTTTCCTTTACACCCGGCGAACCCCTGATCATGGACTGGCTGGGCCGCGCCTATTACCGTTCCGGTCTGGAAGAAATTGCCCTGCGCCAATGGCGGGCCGCCGCCGAGGCCTACGGCTGGAATAGCAGTGAGGGGATGCTCCTGGGGAGCCGGATCGAGACCGTGGGGAACCGCCGGGGGCTCCTGCCGGTGAGCGACGATGATGTCCGCTATGTGGAGATCGGCCTTTATCCGGGGAAATCTGCGGACAATGTTTATTACCGGCAGCCCACTTCGGTGCTTCCCCTGGAGGACGGCTCAGCGTGGGTAGTGGCCTACGGGAGCAATGAAATCGTCCGGATCGATGTGAACGGCCTTGTCCGGGATCGCCGCCGGGGGCCCCTGGCCGGTTTTGACCGGCCCTACGATTTGGTAAAAGGTCTTGACGGCCGGCTCTACCTTTCCGAATACCGGGGGGGCCGGATCAGCGTCCTCTCCGGCGATGGGGAATGGCAGTCCTATATCGGCTCAAAGGGGCTGGGGGACGGGAATCTCCTGGGCCCCCAGAACATGGATGTGGACCGTGAAGGCTACCTCTATGTGGTGGATTACGGAAACCGCCGGGTCTGTAAATTCGATCCCGATGGGAATTTCATCCTCTCCCTTGGACAAAAACCCGCTTTCCGCTTCGGCGCGCCGGATTTTACGGGCTTTTTATCCCCCACGGGGATTGCCGCATTGGAGGACCGGGTTTTTGTGGCCGATTCCGCGGCAAAGCGGATCTTCATCTTTGATTCCAACGGAACCTATCAGGGCATTCTGGCCGCCGAGGGCCTTAAGGGGCCGGAAAGCCTCCGTTTTTTATCCGACGGCAGGCTCCTTGCGGCGGACACCAACCGTATTCTTCTTATTGATCCCAATTCCGCCGTGGTCCGGGAGCTTGGGGTGCTGGGCAGTTCCCGGGTCCGCATCGTGGGCGCCGGGATGGACCGGAACGGCAATGTGCTGGCCGCGAATTTTGACGCCGGGGAAGTTTCGATCATGACCCGCTTTGACGACATGGCCTCCGGGTTCTTTGTGCAGATTGAACGGGTTTCCGTGGAGAACTTCCCCCAGGTAACCGTGGAATTTCAGGTTCAGGACCGGCAGCGTCGTCCCGTGGTCGGCCTGGATGCCCGGAATTTCCTTTTGAACGAAGGGGGCCGGGCCGCGGCGGAGCAGAATTTCTTCACCCCCGCATACCGCTCCCCGGCATCGGACATATCAATATTGATGGAGCGATCCCCCGGCACCTCAGCCTTGCGGGATGATCTTGCCGCGGCGGTCCGGGACATTAACGATGCCCTGAATGGGGTAGGGGGGCGCATTGTTTCGCTTATATCCGCGGGGGCCCAGCCCAGGCGGGAGCGGATCGACACTTCGAGTATATCTTCCATTAATAACGCCGCCCGGGGCAGCGCCGCCGACTACGATCCCCGGTGGCGCTTTGACATGGGACTGCGGCTTGCCGCCACGGACATCCTCCCCGGCGCAAAGAAACGGGCAGTGGTCTTTGTCACATCCGGCGGCCTGGGGGAACTTGCCTTTGAGCAGTACAGCCTTTCGGAACTTGCGGCCTATATGGCGAATAACAGCATCGTCTTTAATGCGGTGGTGGTGGGCGGCAGGCAGGCTGCGGAGGAGATCCGCTACCTCTGCCGTGAAACCGGCGGGGAGGTCCTGCCCCTCTACCGGCCCGAGGGCATCCGGGATATCATACAAAGCCTCGCCTCTCATCCCAGCGGGTCCTATGCCGTCAGCTACCGCTCACAGCTTTCCACGGATTTCGGCAGGGCCTATCTCCCCGTGGAAGTTGAGGTTTACCTTATGGAACGATCCGGCCGTGACGGGACGGGGTATTTCCCGCCATTGGAGTAAAGAATGAGTGAAAAAACAAGCCTCGGCATAGAACTGGGATCCACCCGCATCAAGGCGGTCCTGATTGGTGAAGATTACGCAACCCTGGCATCGGGCAGCGAGACCTGGGAAAACCTGTTGGAGGACGGTCTCTGGACCTATCACCTGGATGATGTCTGGCAAGGTCTGCAAAACGCGGTACAGAAACTGTCTGCGGATTTTCAGAGCCGTTACGGCAAACCGCTTTCCAACATCGGGGCAATCGGCATTTCCGCCATGATGCACGGCTATTTGGCCTTTGACAGGGACGGCAAACAGCTTGCCCCATTCCGCACCTGGCGCAACACCACTACAGAAGAGGCCGCAAAGCGGCTAACGGAAAAATTCTGCTTCAATATTCCCCAGCGCTGGAGTATTGCCCACCTCTATCAGGCGATTTTGAACAAGGAAGATCACGTAAAGGGTCTTTCATTTTTGACCACCCTTGCAGGTTATGTGCACTGGAAGCTGACCGGGCAGAAGGTTCTTGGAGTCGGCGAAGCATCCGGCATGTTCCCCATTGACAGTAAAACTAATAACTTCAATGGGGAAATGATTGGTCAATTTGATTCGCTCATAGGCGATTTGAAATTCGACTGGAAGCTTGCGGATATACTGCCCAAAGTTTTAAACGCCGGTGATAATGCCGGTTCCCTCACCGCTGAGGGCGCAGCGTTGCTTGACCCCACGGGCGCGCTTAAGGCATTGGACCAGGGGTCCGCTATTCCCCTCTGCCCCCCCGAAGGGGACGCGGGAACCGGCATGGTGGCGACAAACAGCGTTGCGGTGCGCACCGGTAATATTTCTGCGGGCACATCGGTATTTGCCATGGCCGTACTGGAAAAGGATTTGTCCCGTGTGTATCAGGAGATCGACATGGTCACCACCCCCACGGGGAAGCCGGTAGCCATGGTCCATTGCAACAGTTGTACTTCGGACCTTGACGCATGGGTAAATCTGTTTGGTGAAATAACCGAAACATTCGGCGCCAAAGTTGACAGGGCTAAACTCTACGATGAGCTTTACTATAAGGCCCTTGAGGGCGACGCGGATTGCGGCGGGCTCCTCTCCTACAATTACTATGCGGGGGAGCCGGTCACCGGTCTGGAACAAGGGCGCCCGCTTTTTGTGCGCAAAGCTGACAGCCCCCTTGGGCTGGCGAATTTTATGCGGTCCCTCCTTTTTTCCACCATGGCAACTTTGAAGATCGGCATGGATATTCTTACTGAAAAAGAAAATGTCCGGCTTGATAAACTGCTTGGTCACGGGGGCCTGTTTAAAACAAAGGGCGTGGGCCAGCGCCTGATGGCGGCGGCTCTGAAAACACCGGTCGCGGTAATGGAAACCGCAGGGGAGGGCGGCGCATGGGGCATTGCGCTCCTCGCGGCATATATGCTGCAAAAAAGTTCATCTATTGGATCAGGCGAATCACTGGAATCGTTCCTCGCACAAAAAGTATTTATCAAAAACGCAGGAACGCTGCTTGAGCCTGATACAAAAGATGTAGAAGGTTTTGCCGCATTCATAAAACAATATACACGGGGCCTTGCGATAGAAAAGGCTGCGGGAGAATATTTGCAGTAAAGAATTTTAACCACGAACTACACGAAAAACACGAACAAAAGCATCAAGATGTACTAAAAAGTTCGTGCCGTCAGTGTGGTTCGTGGTAAATCTCTTCTTAAAAGGAGTATATGATGATCGATCTTAAGAAATACGAATTCTGGTTTATCGTGGGAAGCCAGGACCTCTACGGGGAAGAAACCCTTAAACAGGTTGCGGCCAATGCCGCGCTTATGGCGAATGAACTTGCCCGGGACCCGCTTCTGCCGGGCGCACTGGTGCTGAAACCAATCGCCATAAGCCCCGGGGTGATCAAAAAGCTCTTTGCCGAGGCAAACGCGGCGCCTAATTGCGCGGGTATTATCACCTGGATGCATACCTTCTCCCCTTCAAAAATGTGGATTCAGGGACTTGCGCTGAACAGTAAACCGCTGCTCCACCTGCACACCCAGTTCAACCGGGACATTCCTTGGCCCACCATCGATATGGATTTTATGAACCTGAACCAGTCGGCCCACGGCGACCGCGAGCACGGCCACATTTACGCCCGTATGCGGCTTAACCGCAAAGTAGTGGCCGGGTTCTGGCAGGACAGGGAAGTGCGGCGCAGGATCGGCGTGTGGATGCGCGCCGCATCTGCCCGGCTTGAGGGCAGTAATGCTGTGGTGCTGCGGCTTGGGGATAACATGCGGGAAGTCGCCGTCACCGAAGGCGACAAGGTGGATGCCCAGATAAAATTCGGCTGGCAGGTAAACACCTGGGGCATCGGGGACCTTGCGGCACGTTACAACAATGTTAGCGATGCTGCGGCGGAAAAACTGGCGAAGGAATACGAGGCATCCTATGAGCTTGCGCCGGAACTGCGCAGTCCCGGCCCCGCACGGACCGCGATGCTGGAACAGGCAAAGATCGAAATCGCCCTAAAGGAATTTCTCGAAGCCGAACATGCCGGGGCCTTTACCACCACCTTCCAGGACCTGCACGGCCTCCCCCAGCTTCCGGGCCTTGCGGCGCAGCGGCTCATGGAACAGGGCTACGGCTTTGGGGCGGAGGGCGACTGGAAACAGTCCATGCTGCTCCACGGGGCAAAGGTGATGGCAGCGGGATTACCCGGCGGCGTTTCCTTTATGGAAGACTATACTTATCACTTTGAGCCGGGAAAAGAAGCTGCCCTCGGCGCGCACATGCTGGAGGTCTGCCCTTCAATTGCGGATAAGAAGCCGCGGATTGAAGTGCATCCCCTGGGTATAGGCGGCAAGGCCCCGCCCGCCCGCATGGTCTTCGACGCCGCTCCCGGCCCTGCGGTGCTTGCCACCCTCATCGACCTTGGGGACCGGTTCAGGATGATTGTGAACGAAATCGAGACCATCAGGATTGAACAGCCCATGCCGAAACTCCCGGTGGCCCGCGCCTTGTGGAAGCCCTATCCCTCATTGGCCGGCGCGGGGGAATCCTGGATACTGGCGGGGGGCACCCATCACTCGGTGTATGCCGGCGCGCTTAACACCGAATACTTCCGCGACTGGGCGGAGATGATGGACATTGAATTTGTGCTCATAGGCCGGGACACAAAACCTGATCGCCTGCGGGATGAATTGCGCTGGGCCGAGGCCTATTGGTCCGCTCGTTAAGGCGGCGGGGGGAATTACATGGATATTTATAAGAGCCTGAAAGAAGAGGCCTACGAAGCAAATATTGAAATCCCCCGCCGTAATCTTGCGATCTACACCTGGGGCAATGTTTCGGCCTTTGATCCTGAAAAGTCGGTTTTTGCCATAAAGCCATCCGGGGTGGTCTACGAAAAACTCTGTCCCGATTCCATGGTGATCGTAGACCTGGACGGCAGGGTGGTTGACAGCAAGCTTAACCCTTCATCGGATACGGAAACCCACCGGGTTTTATACCGGGAGTTTAGCGGCATCCGGGGGATCACCCATACCCATTCGGTATATGCCGTGGCCTGGGCACAGGCACGGCTGCCGGTTCCGGTGTTCGGTACTACCCACGCCGACCATGGGGCGGAGGAAATTCCCTGTACCCCGATAATGGGCAAGGAAGCGGTGCAGAATAACTACGAGCTGGAAACCGGCAATCTGATTGTTGAAACTTTTCAAAAAAGCAACATCAATCCTGCGGAGATGTGCATGGTTCTGGTTGCTGGTCACGGTCCCTTTACCTGGGGGAAAACCGCAGCCCAATCGGTATACCACGCGGCGGTTCTGGAAGAGGTTTGCAAAATGGCCCATCTCACCCTTAGCCTGAAAGCGCAGACGGAAAGTCTGCCTGAGCATATCATCCGCAAGCACTGGGAGCGGAAGCACGGCAAAAACGCCTATTACGGGCAGAAGGGATAGGTCAGCCGTTTTTTGAACTCCAATAAACGATCACCTTAAAATCAAACAGCTCTTCAAACTTTAATGACAGGGCGTCGGCGGCGCTTTGTATATCCGTAATTGAAAAATCCTGATTCGGCGATAATTCCACCACTACAATTTGGCTGTTTGGGCCAAAATCATTGGTGATGATTGACTTGATGCCGTTAAATTCTTTTGTGTCGCCAACCGCCGCTTCTATCTGCATCTGCTCATTTTTTTCCAATGAATTGCCAAGCAATAGGCCGATATTTTCTTTTGCGGAAAGAAAACCGTTATAGATAATCAGGGCGGAAACCGCAAAGCCGATGACGGCGTCTACCGGCGCTCTGGTGATCTGTGACAAGGCCAATGTGATGAGGGTGAGCAGTGTTACTGCCGCGTCAAACAGGCAGTCCATCATGGTTGCTTTAACGGCGGCGGAACGGATGATCCTGTTTAGTTTATGTGAATAAAAAGCCAGGGCGATTTTTACGAAGATTGCGATCACCGTCACCAAAATAATAAAAAGGCCTGAATCGATTACAATTGGTTCGGGCCTTAAGAGCCGTTCAATGGATGATTTGACAAACAAAAGGCCCGCCGCGATGATCATACAGGCAATCGCCAGACCGCTGATATATTCCATCCGCCCGTAACCGTGGGGGTGCTTTTGGTCCTTTGGCTTCGCCGCTATTTGAAAGCCGATTATGGTTAAAACCGCCGCGCCTGAGTCGGCCAGATTATTAACGGCATCGGCCTGAACAGAGATACTGTTGCTCAGAACCCCGGCAATATACTTAAAGACAAAGAGCGCCAGATTGCTGACCAGAATCACAATGCCGGATTGCCGCCCGAGTTTCTGCCGAATCAAATCTGCGGCCATTATTCTTTGTTTCCCCTGTTGCCGGTGCGGCCCTGTGTATGATGATCATGGCCGTGATCAAAGTCAAAATGAGACCCGCGAAAATGAAAGTGTGAGAATGCCTCGTCCCTGTTTGAACGCATTTTTTCAAGAATAACGGTGAACTGGTCTTTTTCTTCCTCCGACAGCGATTCAGACATTTGAATGAGGCGCTCATGTATCTGCAATCTCCCGGCGAAATGTTCTCCCCTTTTTGTCAATGAAAAAACATCGCCCCCTTTGCCTTCGCGCTTAATCAGCCTCCGCTTTTCCAATTCTGATAATGTTTTGCCGAGCGGGATGCCGTGTGCGCCATCCGCCGACTGCCGCTTGCTGTCAACGATTTCAAGCAATTCGCTTTGAGCCAGCGGCCCTTTCTGCAAAAGCGCCGTTAAAACCTGCCCATGACCGAAAAAGTGATCGATGTGGCGCTTGACATGATGTATATTGTGAAAAAAAACCATGTTATAAAAATTGTGCATAGGGTCTTCCTTATCATCTTAAAAGTTAACCCATTATAACACTTCTTGTTTATATGGACAAGCCCGAGGCGAATTTTTTTCATTTTCCCCTTGACATCTTTTTCAGAGTACCCTATGATGTTTCTATTGATAGAATCGTTTCTGTATATAGAAACGATATGTCAACGGCACGATAAGGAGTATGTGTTACGTTGTAACACTTCCGATCAACGCGGCGCCAAGGCGCCTATTTTAAGGAGTTACATTATGGCAAAGAAAATCCCCACCCGTCTCTATCTTGATGAGGAGGAAATCCCCAAAACCTGGTACAACCTGCGCTCGGACATGGTAAACAAGCCCGATCCCATCCTTCACCCCGGTACCCTCAAGCCCGCCGCGGCAACGGACCTGGAGGCGGTGTTCTGCAAGGAATGCGTCAAGCAGGAACTGGATGAAACCACCCGGCTTATCCCCATCCCCGAAGGCTTGCAGGAATTTTACCGGGCCTACCGCCCCGCGCCGCTTATCCGGGCCTATTTTCTGGAAAAGGCCCTGGGCACCCCCGCGGAAATCTACTATAAACACGAGGGCACCAACACTTCGGGCTCCCACAAGCTGAATTCCGCCGCGGCCCAGGCATTCTACGCCAGGGCCGAGGGGCTCACATCCCTCACCACCGAAACCGGAGCGGGGCAGTGGGGCTCCGCAATGGCCATGGCCTGCGCCTTTTACGGCCTGGACCTCACGGTCTACATGGTCAAGGTGAGTTCCGAGCAGAAACCCTACCGCAAGGCCCTGATCGAGACCTACGGCGCCAATCTTATCCCTTCGCCATCAAACACCACCGAGTCGGGCCGCAAAATCCTGGAACAGAACCCCAATACCGGGGGCTCCCTGGGCTGCGCCATTTCCGAGGCTATCGAAACTTCGGTCAAAACCGACAAGTGCCGCTACGTGCTGGGCAGCGTCATGAACCACGTCCTGCTCCACCAGTCGATCATCGGGCAGGAGGCCAGGGCGGCTCTGGAAAAGTACGGCGTTACCCCGGACATCATCATCGGCTGCGCCGGGGGCGGTTCAAACCTGGGCGGCCTTATCGCGCCCTTTATGGGGGATAAGATCAGGGGCACATCCAAAACCCGGTTTATCGCCGTGGAGCCCGCATCCTGTCCCTCGTTTACCCGGGGCCGCTACGCCTACGACTTTGGGGACACCGCCAAAACTACGCCGCTTATCCGGATGTACACCCTGGGCTCAGGTTTTATGCCGTCGGCGAACCACGCCGGGGGCCTCCGCTATCACGGGATGAACCCCATCCTGTCAAAGCTCTACAAGGACGGCTATCTGGAAGCCCGTTCCGCCGTACAGACCGATGTGTTTGACGCGGCGGTCAAGTTCGCCAAAATTGAAGGCATCCTTCCCGCGCCTGAATCTTCCCACGCCATCAAGGCGGCGATTGACGAGGCACTGGAATGCAAGCGTACCGGCGAGAAAAAAGTAATACTGTTCGGGCTTACCGGCACCGGCTACTTCGACATGTCCGCCTACATGTCCTACAATGCCAAAACCATGAGCGACAGTATTCCTACTGATGCTGATTTGGAAAAAGGTTTTGCTTCGATACCGGAGATTCCTCAGAATAGGTAAGTGTTTTAAACGCCGCTTGGCCATCAGGGCTGAGCGGCGTTGTAATTACCCCGCCAGTATCCGCTGCACATCCTGGCGGGGCGGGGCGCCGAACATGCGTTTGTATTCACGGTTGAATTGGGTCAGACTTTCATAGCCCACGGAGTAACCGGCGGTACTTGCGTCCTTGTGTTCCGCAAGCATGAGCCGCTGGGCTTCGTAGAGGCGCAGGCGTTTCTGGTATTGCAGGGGACTGAGGGTGGTAAGCTGCCTGAAATGCCGGTGAAAGGTTGAAGGGGCCATGTTGTTTTGTTCCGCAAGTTTGATAACATCAAAGGGTTCGTTGTAATGTTCTTTCAGCCAGGTGACGGCCTGCGCAACCTGATTGCTCTGCGAGCCATTTGTGTGGATCATTTTGAGCTGATTGCCGAAGGGTCCCGAAAGCAGGCGGTAGTGAATTTCCCGTATGATCATCGGGGCAAGCACACTTTGCCGCACGGGATCGGAGATGGTGTCGGTTAAGCGGAGGAACGCGTCAAGCACCGCCGGATCAGAGGCGGCAACAGTCAGTCCTTTATGAACACTGCCTGCAAGATCAACGGCCGGCATTGTAGTAAGCAGTTCCGCAATGATAACCGGATCAAGTAACATTGAAACCGCCAAATAGGGTTTCGCGGGGGATGCCTCAACAATCCGTGTTGCGCTTGGAAATTCCACACCGGTAACGATGCATTGTTTTTCACCGTAACGGATTTCCTCTGATCCGTAAATCGAACGCTTTTTCCCCTGTATAATCGCCACCACAAGGGGATCAAGAACATGGCAGCTGACTTCGGTAGCTTCTTCTGCCCGTGTCATCCTGAATCCCAGTTCTGCGGCCTCAATACGCCCCGGTTTTCTGAGATGCTGAAGCAGGGCTTCTTTAAGCAAGCTATTGGTTCTGTCCAAACGACCTGCGGTCGTCTCAATTCCGGCCATGTCATCCTCCGTGTAAAATCATACTATCATTTCTGAGAGGATTAGGCAATAATCAGATAGTATTGTATATACCATGAAAAGTACCGCAGGACTATATTCTTAAGTATCAAATGACGGAGGTAACAGGATGTTACAGAAAATTTTAGGAAAAGTTCAGTTTGCACTCTTCAGCACGGGGAACCCCGTGGTTTGCGAATCATGCGCCTGCAATGAAGTGCGGGAAACGAAGCTGGAAAAAATCATCGGCTTCGCCCGTGAGCATGGTATCAATTACGGGCGGCCCATGTCATACTGGATGCTCGGGTGCGGGAAGTAAAGGAGGACAGACTAATGGACTATGTGAAAATGGGAAACACAGGTCTGGATGTATCGCGGCTCTGCCTTGGCTGCATGGGTTTTGGCACCGGGGCAGGATGGCACCATAACGAGTGGGCGCTGGGAGAGGATGACAGCCGCGCCATTATCAAGAAGGCCCTTGATATGGGCATCAATTTTTTTGACACCGCCAATGTGTATGCCGCGGGGGTAAGCGAGACAATTCTCGGAAAGGCATTAAAGGACTTTGCAAACCGCGACGAAGTGGTGATCGCCACAAAGGTGCACGGCAAACAGCACGATGGCCCCAACGGGGCGGGGCTTTCCCGTAAGGCGATTTTGAGTGAGATTGACAAAAGCCTTATGCGCATGGGGTTGGACTACGTTGATCTTTACATTATCCACCGCTGGGATTACAACACCCCGATAGAAGAAACCATGGAGGCGCTCCACGATGTGGTAAAGGCCGGCAAGGCCCGGTACATCGGCGCTTCTTCCATGTACGCCTGGCAGTTTCAAAAGGCGCTGTACACTGCGGAGAAGCACGGCTGGACCCGCTTTGTGTCCATGCAGGACCACCTGAACCTCATCTACCGTGAGGAAGAGCGGGAAATGCTTCCGCTCTGCAGGGCCGAAGGAATCGCCCTTACGCCCTACAGCCCGCTGGCAGCGGGGCGGCTCACCCGTGACTGGTCGGAAACTTCCACCCGCCTTGAAACGGATGCCATCGCCAAAATGAAATATGATTCCACCAGGGATGCCGACAGACTCGTGGTTGAGCGGCTTGCGGAAGTGGCAAAAACGCACGGCGTACCCCGTGTACAGATAGCCCTTGCGTGGCTGCTGCAAAAAACCCCGGTTACCATTCCGATTATCGGCGCGACAAAGTTCTCCCATCTTGAAGACGCGGTTCCGGCGCTGTCCGTTACATTGACGCCCGAAGAAGTTGCGTTTATGGAAGAGCCCTATGTGCCGCACCGTATGGTCGGTCCCAATTAAGCAAGGAGGAAGGAAAATGAAAGTACTTTTGATTAACGGCAGTCCGCGGCAGAAAGGGTGTACCTTCACCGGACTCAGCATCATCAAGGATCAGCTGGCGCAGAACGGCATTGATTCTGAAATATATCAGGTGGGGAACAAACCGGTCGCCGGGTGTATCGCGTGTTTGGGCTGCAGAAAAACCGGCAAATGTGTTTTTAATGATGACCTCGTTAATACCGTTGCGGAAGCCATGAAAGAAGCGGACGGTATTATCCTGGGATCAGCGGTGCATTTTGCCAGCGCGACAGGGGCGGCAACTTCCTTCTTTGATCGCCTGTTTTACAGCATAGACAAGACAGCATTAAAACTGAAATTCGGCGCCTGTATTGTCAGCTGCAGGCGGGGCGGGGCAACTGCGACATTCGATCAGTTAAACAAGTATTTTACGATTTGCCAGATGCCGGTTGTTTCATCAAGTTACTGGAATCAAATTCACGGCTATACCCCTGAAGATGTATATAAAGACGAGGAAGGGGTCCGTACCTTGAAGGTATTGGCAAACAACATGGCTTATCTGATCAAGTGCAAATATGCCGCCAACATACCCTTACCGGATGAGCCGGAAAGGGTGATGACAAACTTTATTCGTTAATGTTCTGTCCTAAACAGAAGATATAACCACAGAGTGCACAGAAGAAGAACACAGAGGCCACGGAGATTGAAGAAAATTTTGAAATTTTATTGTCTGCAAAGGGTCCATACCCAAAAACCCGCTATGCGGGGGAGCCTCTGGGGCGTTATAAAGGGTATGGACCCTGAGACAGATACCTTACCAAAACAACCATACCCCGTCCGCTCTGCCTCCCCTGCGTAGCAGGTTCCTGGGTTGGTTGATTCTATTCGTTTTTATTCTTATCTTTATATATTCTTAACAATATATCAGACTGTTCCAGTAAACAATCTTTCAATAATCCATCAAGTGTATTGTAAATTTCAATTAATCTTTCAAGTTTAATATCAGGAGGCGGAGCCGTAAACATTTCACCTTTGCCTTTCAAAATCCAATCTTTATTTACATTAAATCGGGAACTAATCAGTTGAATAATTCTATCATTAATTTGTCGATGTCCAATTTCAATTTCACCATATAAACTATGACTTATATATATTTGTTTTGAGAATTCACGAATTGAAAAACTTAATTTTGTTCTAAGTTCTTTTAATCTTACAGCTATTTCATTCATACTATTTATTTCATTTTCCCCCTTAAAGATAACAGAATATCAGGGGTCTTTCAAGGTGATATGAATTTCCCATGAATGTATGAAATAGTAGACATATTTTATCGAAATTTCCTCTTGACTGTCTTATATGTAGACGATATAATGTCCTATGTTATGACGCAAGGAGGTATATTTTGAATTTTGTAGGAAATGGAAATGCTGATAAAATTAGTAATAATTATAAAGGAATGAATGATACAGGAAAGAAAAAATTGATTCAGGTCGCCGAACAATTTTTGAAAATCAAAAATATAGTTAGTGAAGAGAAAATAATATTCAATGCAAAAAAAGAAAATACAGAGTTCAAAAATGATATTGATATTTTGTAATTAAACTTTCATTTTGAAAGTTTAAAATATAGTCGACGGACATTAAACGAAGGAGTTTCTTATGAATAAGAAATCAATTTTCTCGGCAATGCTGGTTTGTTTACTGGCATTAAGTTTGGTTTTTGCTGCTTGTAGCGGCAAGAAAGATGGTGGTGGAAGCGGCGGTGGGACCGTCAAAGCATCCTCCGTTGGGAAGGCGGCCCCCGCTTCGGATTTTAACTATGACATGAGCGAGGATGGTAAAGGCATAGTTATTAGAAAGTACACCGGGAAAGGTGGTAAGCTGGTGATTCCCGCAGAAATTGAAGGGTTGCCTGTTGTGGAATTTAAAAGCGACAACAACTTCTATGGGGTGTTTGGTGGAGAGATTATAGATTATAATGGTAATTCACAGGGACCGGGGCCTGGCGCGAAAATTACTTCAGTAGTTATACCTGCCAGCATAAAGGTTGTTCAGGGATACAGTTTTTCTAGAAACCCTAGTCTTACTTCGGTGACTTTTCTGGGAAGTAATGTTGAACTGGGGAGCGGTGTTTTCTCAAACTGTATAAATTTGGCTGAACTTAAGTTCCCCGATGGTGAAAATGTTCTTAAACCTAATCAGGATGTATTAGCGGAATATGCTTTTCAGTTTTGCACAAAGCTACCTCTCGCTGTAAGATCAAAGCTCAAGGATTGGGGATTCAATATCTAAATAAGCAGCATTTTCACCTCCCACTTTTATTGCAGGAGGTGAAAATACAATCTTTTATGATGAATTATATCCTCGGGGGAATAGGATCGCCTATTCCCCCATATAATAGAACCAAAAGGAGAACAGCCATGGATATTAACTATAAAGAGCTTTCCGGCAAGGAAAATACTTCGTTTGTCGTCAATTTTTTTGATACATTCTGCAAGGTTCCGTTTGGTTCATTAAGCAAACGTGATATTGAATGTTTGATTTTGAAATTACTAATAGAACATAAAATGGTAAACACTGGTTCCAACCGGCTTATGGCTGACGCACTTGGAATAAATGAAACGCGTCTCAAAGGGTATCTTGTAGATGCACGATACAAATTCGGCACCGATCAAAAGGATGAAAACGTTGAATCGATAATAAAAGATGTGTTTATCAATAAAAGTACGAAAATCCTGCATGATAATGAGCATTATCTTTTTGTTGTGGAAGACCCAATAAAAAAACTTGATTTTGAACAAAAGATGAAGGATATTGGTTTTTATTCTGATACCAGCTTTAACCGGGAAATTGTTAAAGTAAAAGATACGGCATTGCTTGCGTTTCTTTTTGAACTGGATAAGGATAAAAAACACGAGAAATTTAAAGCACTTATTACACAAAATAAAAGCATCGAGAAAGAAGTATTGGATATTTACAATTCCACGGAAGGTATACAGGAAAAATGTGGGAAATATTTAAATATTGCATTAAAAATCGTAGGCACTGCGGGAGACACAATACCCACAGTTGCTCTGTTAAAAAACATAGCGGGTGCAATAATTGGTTAAAATAGCCATACGGGCCTTAAACACAGGGTATCTGGTTCAAAATGGAAATTAATAAACCAAGGAGCTGGTTCCAAAATTAAGAATTTAACCACGAAAGGCACCAAAAACACGAAATAAATGATCTTTTTGGTGTGGTTCGTGTTTTTCGTGGTTAATTATTTTCTATTTTGGAACTGCTTCCAAGGATAAGATTTCTTCCCCTTCGTGTCCTTCGTGGTGAAATTCTTTACGCAGATACCTTTTTCGTCCCCGGCAGCACCTTCGGCAATACCAGCAGGGCCGTAATCAGCAGTACGAGTGAAACCGGCAGGGTGATCCCCACGCTGACGCCGTAGCCCAGATGAGACGTGAACCCCGCGATAATATACCCGACAAAGCAGACAACCGCCACCGTAAGCGCATAGGGAATCTGTGTTGCCACATGGTCGATGTGGTTACACCCCGCGCCGGTTGAGGACAGTATGGTTGTGTCAGAAATGGGCGAGCAGTGATCCCCGAATACCGAACCGGCAAGCACCGAGGAAAGAGCGGTGACCGAAAGCTCAGGCGCCACGATGTCGCAGACCGCAATGGTAATGGGGATGAGGATGCCGAAGGTTCCCCAGGAAGTACCGGTGGCAAAGGAAAGAAACGCGGCGATGATAAACATGATCGCCGGAATAAGGGCGATGGGAAGGCTGGACCTTTCCACGAGGCCCGCAACATAGGGCCCGGTTGCCAGGAGGTTCCGGCAGACGCCGCTGATGGTCCAGGCCAGGGACAGGATGATGATCGCCGGTACCATGGCTTTGATCCCCGTGGTGACCGCGGCGAAGAATTCGCGGAAGCTTATCAGTCTGCGGGGGACGAAGAGGAAAAAGGCCACAAAGAGTGAGGCGAAGCCTCCAAGGGAGAGGGCCGGGCCTGCTTCGGTGTTCCCGAAGGCGGCGGCAAGTCTGGGACCAATCGGTCCCTTGTTGGTACCGTCCCAAAATCCGCCGTAGAAAAGCATGGCGAGGATGGAGAAGATCACCAGAAACGCCACAGGAATAATAAGGTCAAGCACCTTGCCCTTATCCGAAACATCGATCCTGGCAAGCTCGTCACTGGAGGAGCCGCTTTGCACTATGGGCCCCTCGTTTGCCTCTGCCCGCTTCTGGGCCGCGGCCATGGGGCCGTAGTCGCCGTTTTTGCGGAGGCTCAGCCAGACGATCATCACCAGAGTGAGCACCGCGTAAAGGTTCATGGGGACGGAACTCACAAAGGCCTGCATCCCCGTAATACCCGTAGAGGTGGGATAATAGGAAATGACCGAGGCCGCCCAGGACGAAATCGGGGCGATGATGCAGACCGGCGCGGCGGTGGCGTCGATGAGGTAGGCCAGTTTTTCACGGGATATCTTGTGCTCATCCGTGACGGGTTTCATCACGGTGCCCACCGTAAGACAATTAAAGTAGTCATCAATAAAGATGATGATCCCCAGCGCGGCGGTGGCAATGCTGGCGCTCTGTTTGGTTTTGAGCTGCCGCCCGGCCCAGCCGCCGTAGGCTTTGGAACCCCCCGCGCGGGTGATCAGCGCCACCAGGGCGCCGAGCATGGCAAGGAAAATCACCATGGAAGCGTTATCCCCGATTTTGGTGATCATCAGGTTCATGGTAGTGTAAAAGGCGCCGAAAAAGCCCAGCCCCATGGCAAAGCTGTAGATCAGCGTCCCCGACATGATCCCCAAAAGCAGGGAAAAGATGACCTCCTTGGTGATAAGGGCCAGCGAAATCGCGATGAGCGGTGGGAGTATCGATAAAATCCCCACCTGGGCGGCTTCAAATTCCATAATTTTCCTCCGAAAACAATCTGTTTAAGGGCATTGTGCTTTTAAATGAATATTTATGCAAGATGCGGAGGAAAGGTGCACTTTTCCATCACGCTTTCATGCAGGGCGGTATCAATAAGATCGTCCAGTTCCAGCGCTTCGTAGAGTTTTCCCGCCTCATCAACATCGCCCCGCAGAATGGGGTGGGGCGGGCTGAAAAGGACGCAGCAGTCCTCGTAGGGCAGAATCGAAGTTTCATAGGTGCCGATTTTTTCCGCCCTGCGGATGATGCTTTCCTTGTCCATGCCGACAAGGGGCCGCAGCACCGGCAGTTTTATCCGGCTCGCTGTGCAGCTTAGGTTTTCCACAGTCTGGCTTGCCACCTGGGAAAGGCTTTCCCCGGTAATGAGGCACTTGGCCTTGAGGCGGCGGCTGAGCTTTTCCGCGCATTCCATCATGGCCATCCTCAGTAATACGGTGGTCCAGGGCTCTGGGGCGCGTTCCTTTATCCGCATCTGGACTGCGGTAAAGCCCACGGTGATAAGCCTGATCCCCATGGAATAGCGGCCCACCATCCCCGCAAGGGTAATCACCTTTTGCCGGGCCTCTTCCGAAGTGTAGGGCCATGCGTGGAAGTACACCGCGTCGATCCCCATGCCCCGGGATGCCATCATGAAGCCCGCCACCGGGGAATCGATGCCCCCGGAAAGGAGGAGCAGCCCCCGGCCGGCGGTCCCCACGGGAAGCCCCCGGAGGCCCCTTTTTGCCATGCTAAAGATGTATGCCCTTTCCCGTATCTCCACCTCAATGATCCCCTGGGGGGCATGGACATCAACGGTTAAACCGGGAACCGCTTCAAGTACCGCCTCGCCTCCCTTACAGCGGATGCCGTAAGAATCCAGGGGGAAACTTTTGTCGGTCCGGCGGGCCTCAAGCTTGAAGGTACGGATACCCTTTTCAAAAAGGCCTTTTCCTTCCTCAATGCAGGCCGCCATAACCGCGTCCACGGTCTTTTCACACTTCCTCGTTTTTGCCCAACCGGAGATACCCATGAGATGGTTCAGGGCGTCTTCCACCTGGGCGCAGCTTGTCTCCGGGCAGTGCACATAGAAGCGGCCGTTGGCGGTTTCAACCCGGGAGCCGGTGGACCGGAGAAGGGCCTGTAAATTGCGCCTAAGGACCTGCTCGAAACCGGCGATATTTCCGCCTTTTAAGGTAAGTTCCCCCAGTTTCAAGAGGTATGCCGCCGTTTGTACCGGTATCGATGACAGGCCTTCAGTTTTGTTTACAGGAATGATAAGACCCCCCGAACCGCTTCAATAAGGAGATCAATTTCTT
>BOBW01000006.1 GCA_026002595.1 Spirochaetia bacterium
TAACGAAGCGGAGGGTGTTGGAGATGGTCCGGGCCTGGACTTTACTCCGGTCCGCGCGGCTTATTGCCGAGCGGAGCTGGGCGCCGTATTCCCCTTCTTCCGAAAGTGAATCGTCAAAGGCGGTGAGCTGGTCGCAAATTTCCAGAAGTTCATGGTAGCAGTTTGACATTTTTTGGGACTGTTCCGCCTCTGCCCATTGACCCCGGATAATGAGCATTTCACAGAAGGGCAGGATATCCCTTTCAAAAATATCAAACAGAAAAACCTTGAGGTAGTTGAGCCCCTCAATATAGGTAAAGCCTTCAAAGTTTTTTGCCGTATAGACTTCGCTGTGCTGTTCGGTGTAGTACCGGGTACTTTTAACCTTCGGATCATGGAAGATGAGCGCAGCCAGTTCCCAGATATGGGCGTTTCTTTGGGCGCTGACACAGCCGTTTATGGCGTTCCGCACTTCAATATGCCGGTTGTCCAGATAATTCCGGGCGATATGCTCATCAATTTCTTTCGGCATTGACTGCCAGCCGGGATCATGATCGATGTGGCGTATCATGAGTTCCAGGATACCGGACTTCCGTATCTCCTTAAGCCGGGAAAGGAGATTTTTCCATTGCACGGGGATCACCACATCAATGTTGTTTTTGCTGACCTTGAGTACCCGCAGGGCCATGGTCCAGTCCCCGTTGGGATCGATTGCGGCGGACAGTTCCAGAAAATCCTTGAGCTGCTCCGAGAGGGCTTCCCCCCGGACCGGGTGAAACCGCGGCGGGGAGTCGAAATTTCGTTCAACAAGGCCGGGATCAAATTTTTTAAGGAGCGCGAAAAAGTCAAAGGATGCAAGCTGAAAGAGGGCCAGTATCTGATTGTAACATTCATCCGCATCAACAATGAGGGTTCCCTCAAAGGCGGAGGAGAGGAGCTCCAGATCTTCCTGCAAAGCCTCGGAAACTTCGGGGATCGGGAGAACCTGGGCCTGCCGGGCCACATAGTCCGCATTGAGCCGCTGCCGGGCATCCAGGTATTTGATGTCCAGAAAGGACTCCACGGTAATTTCTTTCAGGATATCCGACCGGGGGGCATTCTGAAGGGCGATCGGGACATAGACAAGAGTCTTATACATTTCATAAAAGAAAGCGCCCAGGCTGGGATCTATCAGGGCGGCCTTGGGCCTGTAGAAATGGGAATGCCTGCTCGCAGAGATATCCTTTGCGAGGCGCCTGAAAATCTTTTTTTTCCCCCGCCCGTCATCCGGGGATCCGCAGAGGAAGGAAAGAATTTTTCCCAAAAAAGCCGGTACCACAACGGCCTTTTATTTTTTCCGGGAAACCGAGATCGCGGCGCTGGAAATTTTTCCGTTGATATCGCTCAACAGTCCCCGCGCGGTCCGGCCTTTGTCCAGGGCATCCTGATAGTTGGCCCCCGCGAGGCTTTGCTCCGCCTGGCCTGTGGTGACCTTTGCGGTATCAAAATCCCGGTCAATGGCATTGAAGTCGAGGTTGATGTTTTTGACCTTCTGGGCCGCGTCAATGGCCTGTTCCGTTTCCACCAGTGAGGTTTTCACCGAGTTTACGAGGCTTGCTGCCTCATCACGGGCGCGGGCCGCCCCGGCCTTTCCGTCCGCAATGGCCTTTTCCGCGGCGCTGACCACTTCGGCGGCATAATTTTTGGCGGCGTCATATTTTTTGGAGTCCGCCTCCGCCTGCATGCGGCTCAGGGCCTCACGGGCGCGGGCCAGGCCGCTTGCCGCATAGGTCGCCGCATCAAGGTCATTTTCCGCGCGGGTCACCGCGGCTGCGGCGGCTTCCATTTCTTCCGTGGGAGGCTTGGCGCAGGCGCTCAGGGCAAGGGCCGCTGCAAGGGCGGCGCATATAAGCAGACTCACATTGAACTTCTTCATCATATTCTCCTAAGTGCAAAAATTTTTATCTGTCTCTTATATTGTATCGGCTTAATTATCGATTTACATGATATTTCAGAATGATTCAAAATTTACCGAAATTAAAGGGATGGCGGCATTTATTAATAGAAAAAAGTCCCTGTTGATATTCTCATGCGCCCTCGGCACGGCAGCGCTTATCGTCATACTGCTTCAGTACCTGCTGTCGGGACCGAAGCTCGGCCCTTATTATGATTTTTTGATGAGCCGCCGCAATCCCCCTGAAATTTCCCGTGAATTATTGCTTATTGATACGGATGAGGCCCTGGAACCGGGCGCGGCCGCCCAGGTCATCCTCACCCTGACCGAAATGGACGCCGCCGCCCTGGTGATAGAAACCCCGGTACTTGGGGCCGCCGCGGGGCGGATCAGAAGCGAAGATGAAATCCGCTCCCGTTTTGACGAGGAATTCACCCTTTTGGGCCGGAATATCAGGAATCTCTTTGAGGCAATCCGGGTGGGCTCTGTCCCTCCCCAGGAATCGGAAAAATATGTTGGGGAACTGGTGGAACTTTCCCTCCGGGGGAAGGACCGGCTCACATCCGCCCTGGTACACCAGGATGAGGCGGGGATGATCCTGATGGAACAGGCCGCAGCCGGTTTCGGTAAGGTCTGGAAGGCCGGGGACCTGCGGCCGCCGCTGGGCCTTAACGCACCGGGCATCATGGACAGCCCCTGGTATTCAAAATTCAGCCCTGATCAAGACGGCAAACTGCGCCGCATGAGTCCGATGCTTCCCATCGGTCCGATTTCCATCGGTCCAATGCTTCCCATCAGCGCCGTACTTGCCGCCGAAGCTGATTCTATTGGCGATGCCGGGACCGAGCACGTCATCTATGCGGCCCTGAAGTCCCGTTTTTCGGCATCGGGCCTTGAGTACAGTAAGTCCGCCCAGGTTTTGATCAGCCATGGCGCCGGAGGGGAGGAGATCATCATTCCCCTGGACAAGACCGGGGCCATCCTTTTCGAGCGACCGGGGATTGGCGCGGAATTCCGCCGCCTTCCCCTGGACATCTTTCTTAAATATGAAGAAACGGACCACGCCCTCCAGCGGCTCCTGCGGGAAGCGGACGGCCTGGGGATCTATTCACAACTGGAACCTGAGAATTCGCCGGTGTATCTTTTTGAGTATGCCCAGTCCCTGCGGGAGGATTTTCTTGAAACCCCTCCTTCGGCACCGTCAAAAAAGGCCGATTGGGTCCATGCCCGGTCCGAATATTTTGCCGGCCTTGAGGCCTTCCTCTCCGGCCCTGCGGAAGTGGATCTTGTCGCCGGGTATGAGGAGCTGATCGCCGCGGAGACCCTGGGGGAAGCGGGGCTTGCCCGGATCACGGGTCTTCGGGATGAGCTGGGCTTAAGTTTTGCGGCAATCCGAAAAAGTTATGGGGAACTGCGGAATCTGCGGCTTTCCCTCAAGGAAATGCTGGATGCTTCCTTTGTTATTTTGGGGCCCGGCCCCTCAGGCGGCGCCTCCGGGGATGGCGCCCTGAGCCGGAGCGAGGCATCCGCTGTGCTGGCCAATACGATCCTTTCAGGCCGGGCAATTGATCCGGGACAGGGCCGGCAGATTTTATTCTGGTCCCTGTTGGCCTCTGTGCTATGCCTTTTGATCATCATCCGGCTCAGGCCCCCTGCGGCCCTTATCACGGGGCTCGTGTTGAGCCTCCTTACCGGGGCGGCCTTTTCCTGGAGTTTTATCATTTCCGCTTATTGGATCGATCCCTTTATCCCCGTCTCAGCTATGCTTGCGGAAACCCTGCTGGTGTTTTCCCTGTTCCAGGGGATTATCCGCCGGGGCGCCCGGCGTTTCCAGCTGGCCTATGGACCCTATGTGAGCAAAGCCTGCCTGAATCAGCTTCTCCGCATCGGCCGGCCCCTGCCCTCCGAGCTGATTTCGGCCCGGGCCGCAATTATCGCGGTGCGGAAACAGGGGCTTTTGTCCCAGGAGGATCGGGGGAATTCCCTGGCCGGTGCGGCGGCGGCTGCCGCTTTCCGGGAAAGGGTGTCCCGGCTTTTCAAAAAGGCCGGGGGGGTCATCATCGGCTGCGACGGGGACCTGGTGCTGGGCTGCTTCGGCTCCCCCCTGGAACGGGCCGCTTCGGGGGGCATAAAAGCTGATCCCTATGCCCGCTCCCCATCCATCCTTGCGGTCCGCGCTTCAAATTTTATTGCGGATGTTATGGCCGGTACGGCCGCGGCCCCGGATAAGGCTGAAACCGCCGCTTGGACCTTCGGCATCGATATCGGTGAATGCAGTTTCCGCTATCTGCCGGTTTCAGGCTATTCCGCCTTCGGCCGCCCGGTGGTCCGCGCCCGCATTCTCTCGGGTCTTGCGCCAAGGTACAAAGTCCAGGTGGTGGTAAGCGCCCTTGTCAGCGAAAGCCTAAGCAACATGCCGGTGCGCCGTCTCAATGTCCTCAAGGAACAGGACGGCAGTGAAGGTGAAGCGTTCTTTCAGCTGGTGATGAAATAGCAGGCAGGAATTCTCATTTTAACCACGAACCACACCAACCCCAAGAACAAAAGAGGGAAATTGGGTTCGTGCTGTTTGTGTGGTGCCGCCAGTAGGCGGCTTGTGGTTATTCTTGATTTGGTTAATCCAAAATGAGAATTGTTGAATAGCAGGATATTGTTGTTGACAGCTTTGCTTTACCGCGGTATTATTTTTTCATCTTAAAAAGATAAACACTGTGATTCATAAGGAGGCGTAAAAATGATTGTTCGTATGGTGGCCTTTTTTTAAAACCGCCTTGTCGCGGCGCATAACATTAAACAGGAATACTTCCTCTTTTTGCGCATTCCTCTGAAATTTTTTCAGCATAAAGGAACAGGCGGTTTTCTCATCAAAATTTTTGGGAACTTTACTGAAGTGTCCCATGGAGGAATTGCATGTTCGATTTACAGGAATACGGGTTTACCCAGGCGGAGCTGTCTTTGGACGCCGCCGGTATATCCACGGATCTTACAGGCGGGGACATTATCCCCGGCCGGGTAACGGAAATACGGCGCGAATTATATAAAGTTGTCTGCCAATACGGAGAGGTCCCCGCGGTTCTCAAGGGGAGTTTTTATCACGCCGCGGAAGCGCGGGAAGATTTTCCTGCGGTTGGGGATTTTGTTGTAATCAAATACAACGGGAACGGCAATTCCGGCATAACAGAAGTACTGAAACGGCGATCAAAATTTTCCCGCACCGACTTTTCCGGCCATCAGGCGGAATATGTAAAACATATTCAGGAACAGGTGGTGGCCGCGAATTTCGATTACGTGTTTATCATCAGCTCCCTGAATTACGATTTTAACCCCGCCAGGATCGCCCGGTACCTTACCGCAACCCGGCGGAGCGGCGGACTGCCGGTGGTGGTGCTGACCAAGGCGGATCTCTGTGAAGATTTTTCCGGCCAGATCGCGGCCATACGCGAAATGGCGGAAGCTGTGCCGGTGATTGCCCTAAGCAGTAAAACCGGTTATGGTATTGATGAACTGCGGCCCTTTCTGGAACCGGCAAAGACAATCGTGTTCCTCGGTTCTTCGGGGGTGGGGAAATCTTCATTGCTCAACAGCCTGGCGGGGGAGACCGTGATGGATGTCAAGGCCATCCGGGAGGACGACAGCAAGGGCCGGCATACCACTTCCCACCGGCAGCTCTTTAAGCTTGCCTCCGGGGCCCTGGTGATCGACACGCCGGGTATGCGGGAACTTGGCCTCTGGGACGCCGGTGAAGCTATCGGTATCGCCTTTGGAAGTGTAGAAGAACTGATAAGCCGCTGCCGCTTTTCCAACTGCACCCATAAAAATGAGCCGGGCTGCGCCGTACTGGCCGCGTTAAATGAGGGGAGTCTTTCCCCGGTGCAGTGGAAAAATTACCTTGCCCAGAAACGGGAAACCCTGTTCGTGGAAAACCGTTCCGAATATTTTAAAAGCAGGCGGGAGTTTCACAAAAGTATCGCCAAAAAGGTACGAAACAAGCGGGATGAGGGGTTTAACGGTGAATGACGAAACAAACACAGTAATACTAACGAAGGGTCTGACCAAGGAATACAAACGCTTTGAAAAAGATGCGGGCCTTGCGGGGAGTATCAAGAGCCTTTTTTACCGGAAGTTTATCACCAAAACTGCGGTTGATTCCTTTGACCTGGAAATACACGAAGGTGAATTTGTGGGCCTTATCGGCCCCAACGGGGCGGGCAAGACCACCCTGGTCAAGATGCTGTCCGGGATCATCGCCCCTTCCTCGGGCAGCGTTTCTGTGCTGGGCTACTATCCCAACAAACTTGAAAACGCCCTGAAAAAACAGTACGCCCTGGTGATGGGCCAGAAGAGCCAGCTCTTTTTTGAGCTCACCGCGGCGGATACCTTTCTGCTTTTCAAGGAACTCTACGCCATCCCGGATGAAACCTATGGGCGCAACATCGCCTTTTTTACCGAGTTGTTCGATGTAGCGGAACTCCTCAACGTGCAGGTCCGCACCCTCTCCCTGGGGGAGCGGATGAAGATGGAACTGATCACAGCGTTACTGCACGATCCCAAGGTGCTGTTTCTGGATGAGCCCACCATCGGGCTGGACGCCGTGGCCCAGCGGCAGATACGCGGCTTTTTGCGGGAGGTGAACCGTAACAAGGGTACGACAATTATTCTAACATCCCACTATATGGAGGACGTGCGCATCCTCTGTCCCCGCAGTATCGTTGTGAATAAAGGGAAGAAGCTTTACGACGGCCCCACAGCGGATCTGTTTGCATCCTTTCAGACCCACAAGAAGATTAGTGTGCAATTTGATACGGAGACCGCGTTTGACATTCCTGCTGGGGCGAATGTTCTTGAACAGAGTCCCTATAAAGCGGTGTTTATGCTGCCCAAGGAGCAAAGCGGCACGGTTCTGGCGCGGATCATGCAGGATTATTCACCGGAGGATATTACCGTGGAGGAAGAAGATATCGGATCGGTGGTGGAACGGATATATGCCGTTGACGGTGTCAGCGGCCTGGCAGATAAGACGGGACAGAACCCATGAAAAAATATATTGAGATTGCAAAGATACTGTTCAGGGTACAGATGATCTACCGCTTTGCTGTGGTGATGACTGCCCTCAGTACTGTGGCTCGTGTCCTCTTTGCATGGATACTGTGGGGCGCGGTGTTTTCAGGCAGGGACTATGTGGGGGATTTCACCTTCCAGGCCATGCTGTCCTATTACGTGGTCAGCTCCTTCCTCGCAACCGGGATGTCCGAGTGCGAGTCGGTGTCGGGGGAAGTTTCCGCCCGGATTCGGAACGGGACTTTTTCAAAGTATCTGGTTGTCCCCGCCAATGTGCAGGGATACTTTATGTTCGAGACACTCGGCGCCGTTGCATACTATACGGTGTTCAGTTTTATTGCCGCGGTCTTTTGTACCCTTGTCTTTCACGTTGATCTCATGTTCACAGGAGAAATCGCAGCGATACTGTGCGCCGCTGCCATGATCATCATTGGCTTCAGCTTTATGGTATCTTACCATTACTTTATCGGCCTGCTCACTTTGCAGTTTCAGGACGTGGGCTTCTTCCTCCATGTGCAGGGCAACATCATCGCCTTTGTCACCGGCGCCCTGGTCCCCCTCTCCCTGCTGCCCGATGGATTCACCGCAATACTGCGCTTCGTCCCCTTTTACTACGTCACCTATATGCCCGCCATGCTGCTCACCGGACAGGCGGGAGTGGGGGAGGGCTTGCCCGGCCTCGTCATCCTTGCCCTGTGGGCCGTTGCGGCGGCCCTGACGGCAGAGTTCACCTACCAAAAGCTGCGGGTCAAGTATGACGGGGTGGGGATATGATTGCCAATATCATGCGGAACCTGCGCCGCAATCTGCGCTTTGTGCGGATGCTGATTAAGCTCAGGCTCTCGCACATGATGGTGTTCCGCCTGAGCTTCTTCGGCGCCTTCTTCGCCGATGCCTCGCTCTTTGCCGTGCAGCTCCTGGCCTTCTCCGCGATTTATTCCCAGGTGGATTCCATCGGCGATTGGGGCCGGGGTCAGATGCTTATCTTCATCGGTACTTTTTCGATGATAAACGCCCTCAACATGGTGATCTTCTTTTTCGGCATCGTCGAGATACCGGACAAAATCCGCGAAGGGGCCCTGGACCTTTACCTTACGAAGCCCGTAAGCCCCCTGCTGCGCCTCACCTTCGAGAGCGTCAACCCCGGCTCCATCCCCCTCATTGTTCTCTCCGCGGTCATCATCATTTATGGAAGCGCGGTGGAGGGCCTCGTTGTGACACCCGCCGCAGTAACCGCATACATCGCCCTGACGCTCCTGATGACCCTGCTCTGGTACGACACCATGCTGATCATCCGCACAGTTCCCTTCTTCGTAATTGCCGGCGACTCCATCGGCTGGTTTGAAGGCATCATGTTTGAGCTTAACATGAAGATCCCCGGGGTGCTCTACAAGGGCGCGTTCAAGCTGCTGTTTTATTTCGTCCTGCCCTACGGGATAATGGCCACCGCGCCCACCCAGCTTTTGACTGGCGTTCTCTCCCTGCCGGGACTTGTTCACGCGCTCTGCATCGTGATGTTTTTCACGGCCTTTGCACTGTGGTTCTGGCGGCTGGGGGTGCGGCATTACAAGAGTCCCAGCAGTTAGGGGGAATATTTCACGGGGAAGCGGTAAAACGGCAGAATAGGCGCATGAGTTTCCATATCTATGGGCATGATTCCCTCTGGATTTTTCCCCACCCCGCCGCTGATGTATATATCCTCCCCCAGCGGCCGGTCAAGATGAAGGGTTAGGGTATTCAATCTGACTTCATAGCCGGAGACAGGGAGGACCCCCCGGTTATCAAGCACCTCGAAGGGCAGCGCCGCAGCAACGGCATCATAGGTAAACAGCCGGTCATATACATTTTCAAAGACCAGACAAAGCGTATCTTTCCCGGTTTTTTCCACTCCCGAAAGAGCGGGAACCCCATAACCAAATGGCAGGGCGTA
Organism: Spirochaetia bacterium; assembly: GCA_026002595.1. Classification (GTDB taxonomy): domain Bacteria; phylum Spirochaetota; class Spirochaetia; order Treponematales; family Breznakiellaceae; genus BNUT01. Next base: position 8,901 of record BOBW01000006.1, read on the forward strand.
GATTCCCTTTAAGGCGGCAGCCGCAAGACGGTCCCCCAGAGTCAGGTTACCGGCGGCGCTGATGTGTATATGATCCGAAAGAACGACATCCAGAGAGGAGATGACAAATACGTTTTCGATTTTCTGCGCCGCAATCCGCTGGGCTTCACGAACGGCGCTCCAGCCTTCCCGTTCAAGGGCTCTATTTTCCGGTTCTGTACACCGGCTTAACTGTACCGTCAGTACCGGGAGACAGGGGTTCTGCAAATCATTTCGCAGATGGGCCACCATAGCGGAAAAACGATCCCCGTAGGTGTTGAAAAGACGGGGATCGCCGGTATCGCTGCAGCCCTGGTACCAGAGGATGCCCTTCACTTTTCCGCCGGCCGAGGCAATGATATCCAGCATGTTCCGGTACAGCGTACCATCTTCCTCAGGGTTCCATGCGGACAGGGGACTGCCGCCGAGGGACGCCTGCATCAGGCCGATGGGATACCGGAGCGTTTTTTTCAGTCTGCGGGCAAATGCCAGGTACGGTGAATGTCCGGGATTGGCCCCTTCACTGTTTGCCCCATGCACGGTATGGGTAGAATCATTGAAAGGATGGGATGCCATATCCCATTTCCCGCTGTTCCGCAAAAGGTGAATACCCGGCTCCGGCGGGTCGTAGACAAAATCCTTGCCGTACCCTGCGGCGTTGCTCTGCCCGGCGATCACATAGACATCACCGATGCCAATATGGTGGATCATATCGCCCCGCCGGCTCCATTCAATATCAACCTGATTTTTTTGTTTAAGGCATGTTTCAACCCGGTACAAACCGCCCGCCGGTATCCCCCGCAGCACAAGCGACCAGGATGCGTCATCTTCCCTGTCCGCCTTTTGCCAGGGCGCAATAGGCAGACCGCTCTCCTCGTCCGTTACCCGCGCATACACATTCCCGCCTTCTTCGCCCGGATTCACCTTAAGGCCGCTGAGAACAATATCCGCCGCGCCATCCTTCTGCTGAATGACCTGCCAGTCCTGCGGCCCCTTTTCTATATACACCCCCGGTATCATCGCATCCTCCTGCGGTATAAAACAAATCCCGTTCAGAAAACTCTACCGCATTTTCGCGTTTTTTTCAAATAGAGGAATGTGTGGGCGTACCCTGGCGCCAGAGTTGCTTTTTTTCAGGAATTTTTCTATTATATACCTGCGATGAAGGATAAACTGCCTCAGCTTAAAAATCTTACCGATCTTTTTACCGCCAACCACGCCCAATACAAAGGCAATGACTACGATGAATCCAACACCCGTACCGACTTTATAGACAAATTTTTTGAGCTGCTTGATTGGGATGTGCGGAACGAACAGGGATTTTCGGAAAATTACCGTGAAGTTATACGGGAAGATAAAGTAAAAATTGATGGACAACAGAAAGCGCCGGATTACTGTTTCAGAATAGGCGGAATACGGAAGTTTTTTGTGGAAGCCAAAAAGCCGGGAGTCAACATCAAAGACAACGCCGATCCTGCGTTTCAGGTACGGCGCTATGCGTATACCGCTAAGCTGCCCCTTTCGATATTGACCAATTTTGAAGAATTCGCCGTATATGATACCCGTATTAAGCCGGATAAAAACGACAAGGCAAGCGCGGCCCGGATCTTTTACTGCACTTTCCGGGAATATGACCGGCACTTTGATTTTATCCGCGATACCTTTTCAAAAAACGCCATTCTGAAAGGCAGTTTTGACCGATATGTTGAGGAAAATAAAAACAAGAAAGGCACCACAGCGATAGATGAGGACCTGCTGCTTTTTGTTGAAGACTGGCGTGTGGAGTTGGCAAAGAATATCGCATTGCGGAATCCCGACATTCCAATTTACAACCTCAATACGGTTGTTCAAAAAACAATAGACCGGATATTATTCCTGCGCATCGCCGAGTCCAAGGGAATTGAGGACCTTGATTTGCTTAAAACAGTGTCGCAGGGCATCAATGTGTATAAACACCTAAATCAGCTTTTTATCAACGCAAATATCAAATACAATTCAGGCTTATTCAAGGGCGAAACGTGGATAGAAAACGTTAACATTGATGACAGGATTTTGTCAAACATCATCGTCAATCTGTATTATCCTGATTGTCCCTATGAATTCGCGGTGCTGCCGGTTGAAATCCTCGGTAACATTTACGAAAAGTTTTTGGGTAAAACCATTCGCTTCAAGGGCGTGAAGGGCGGGCACTCTGCGGTTATCGAAGAAAAGCCGGAAGTGCGGAAGGCGGGCGGGGTGTATTATACGCCGCAGTACATCGTGGACTATATCGTGCAAAATACGGTGGGGGTACTGATAAAGGATAAAACGCCGGATGAAATCGCCGCCCTGCGCTTCGTTGATCCTGCCTGCGGTTCGGGGTCGTTTTTGGTGGGCGCCTATCAGTATCTGCTCAACTATCATCTTGACTATTACACGAATGAGAAAAACAGAAAGGCCGCCGTCAAAAAAGAAAAGATATACGAGGCCTCCGCCGGCGGCGGACATGGCGCCTACAAGCTGACCATCGCGGAAAAGCAGCAGATTTTGCAGAACAACATTTACGGCGTGGATATTGATAGTCAGGCGGTTGAGGTGACAAAGCTTTCGCTCTATCTCAAGTTGCTGGAAAACGAAGGTACACAAGCCGGCGGGCAGCTCGAATTTGACATGGCGCTGCTGCCTTCACTGGAAAATAATATCAAGTGCGGGAATAGTTTGATTGGGACGGATTTTTATACCGCCACGCTGGACTTCGATGATGAGGCGGCGCGTAAGGTGAACTGTTTTGATTGGGAGAAGGAATTCCCTGAGGTTTTTAAGACTTTAACCACGAACGGCACGAACAACACGAACAAGAATAAAAGTATTCGTGAGGTTAGTGTGGTTCGTGGTGAATTCTCTTTCGGCGGGTTTGATGTGGTGATTGGGAACCCGCCGTATATTAGTGTTAAGCTTCAAGATAAAACATCTAAAGAATACATAGATAATAGATACAAATTTTCAAAGAATTCCGACATTTATATTGCGTTTTTTGAACGTGCTTTTACTAAGCTGTTAATAAATAATGGCAAGTTGGGTTATATTACACCCAATAAATTTTTTGGTGCAAATTATGGAAAATCATTCAGAACTTATATAAAACAGAATTTAACCATCGATAGTGTATTTGACGTGAAAGATGAAAAGGTGTTTTCGGATGCACAAATATCTTGTGTTGCCATTATATTTTCGAATGACAGGCATGATAATGCAAAAACTGAAATAATCAACAATAAATTAAGTACAAAAAAATATCTGGATAATGTATTCGATAGGGATGGTAAAATTCAACTGGATATAAACATTGAAGAAAGTGCAATAATTGACAAAATAAGAAATACTCAGCAGTTACAGGATTGCGCCGATGTCAGAACGGGTGTTATGGGGTTTGAATATTGGAAAATGAAAGACATTATTGTATCAAAAGGTAAAATCAATTCGAATAATGTAAAACTTTATACGAATGGAAATTTAGGACGATATGAAGATAAATGGGATACAGAAATCGCACTTTTTAAGGACAAATATATCAAGCCGACAATGAAGCTCGATCAGAAATATTTAAGCGACAATACAATATCCTTGTTTAAAAATGAAGATAAAATCATTGTTCGCGGTGTTTCAAAGAGAGTTGTTGCATTCTTAGACGATCAAAGTTCTGCTTTGTTAGTTGCAGTGCATTCTGTATTCTCTAAAACATATAGCAATAAATATTTACTCGGAATAATTAATAGCAAACTTATCAATTGGCTTCATGTTAAAACAGAATATTCAATAAGAATTCCGCAAGGGTCACTAAAATATCCTGTTAGCTTTTTTCAAAATCTCCCTATCCCTGCCCTTGATCTTTCAAAAAAAGTTGACAAAACCGCCCACGACAAGCTTGTCGCGCTTGTGGATAAAATGCTTGAGTTAAAGCGTAAGGAACATGACGAGCCGAATCCGCAGGTAAAGACAGTGATAGGGCGGCAGATTGGGGCGGTTGATACACAAATAGACAAGCTGGTGTATGAACTGTATAATTTGAGTGGGGAAGAAATCAAAACGGTGGAGGGGGAAAGTAATGGATAAACAAAAAAAACTTTATACCATAAAGTTAGTAAAACAAAAGCTAAATTCTAAGTGGTGCGGTGCGGCTTGTGCAAAAATGGTTTTTGATTATTATGACAAACCAATATTTTCACTTGAGGAAACATGGGGTAAAGTTTCTGAACGGTTATCTAACAATATTGAAAATTGTAGAACATATAAAATAGAAAATTTATTTATTGGAAATGGGTTCTTTTCAATGGTAATAAGATTCACGGATTTGCGCGGAATTCTAAATTACTGTCAAGATAATCAAATACCAGCAATAATGAATGTCCATTCAATAATGGGAGCTAAATTATCACATTTTATTGTCTTTAAGGGATACGATACTAGTGGAAATGCCATTAAGATTCTTGATCCTGAAGATGAAACCCGACACGTTGTGCAATTTCCAGAGTTGGAAGATAGTTTTAAAAAATATTTCGATGGTGATGATGTTGGCGGTAATACGATAATTTTAGTTAAACAAGATATGCAAAATATAAAAGAAATTGTATGTCCAATTTGCGGGTGTACGCATATTATTGATCCGCAGATTGAGCCATTTATTGATGCGGTACTATGTCCAAACAATGATCGTTGGTTCTAAAAAATGAATGCTGAAAATGTAACAGAAAGTGCTACACAGGAAGTTATATAACTTTGCCCCCTTTGACGGTACCGTCATATCGGGTGTATACTATAAGTGAGGAAAAACCATGAAAAAACTTAAACTATATCTTGATACTTCGATTATCAGCTATCTTGACCAGCAGGATGCACCTGAAAAAATGGCGGAAACACATAGGCTGTGGAATCAAATTAAAGCCGGGGTGTATACTGTTGTCATATCCGATGTTGATATTATCGAAATTGATGACTGCGAAGAAAAAAAGAGAGACACACTAAAAAAATATTTGGCACAAATAGAATATGAATTGGTTAAATCAGAACCAAAAGCTGTTGATATTGCAGGCAGAATTGTTGACTTGGGTATTCTCAAACAAAAAAGCTTCGATGATTGTCAACATATAGCAAATGCTATCGTGAACGGGTGTGATGCCATCGTTTCGTGGAACTTCAACCACATTGTAAATCATAAAACAATGACAGGTATAAAAGCGGTGACCGCGCTTGAAGGGTATAATGATCTCTTAATTTATGCCCCGCCAAGTCTAATAATAGAAGGAGAATAAAATGATACATTATGACATTCCAAAACCCAAGCTGAGCCCGAATTTTACGCTTGATGATATTCATAAAATTCGGGAGTGGAATTATGAACGTCTAAAAGACGCTACTGTAGAGGAACGGTTAGCCGACATTCATAAACGGGCAGAGCCGCTCACATTAGAACTAAATGCACAAAAAAGTGTAGGGAATGTAATTATCTAAAACCGCCCACGTCAAGCTTGTGGACAAAATGCTTGACCCTAAAGTCCGGTGGCCACCCCCTTTGACCTACCGCCATATCAGGTGTATACTGTGAGTGAGATAAACAATGACCGACACCATTAAACACGAGTTAAAAACAATCACTAACGCCATAACCGCCAATACTGAGGCGGTGGATGGGCAGATTTAACGAGGTAGTTCGGGTATATTGGCCGAGAAAGTTGAGGAGAAGCCATGAACACGGCAAATGAAATCATTTTGTATCAAGCGAACAATGATGCCGTGCAGTTGGAAGTCCGCCTGGAAAACGAAACCGTATGGTTGACGCAAAATCAGATGGTTGATCTCTTTGAGCGAGACAGGACCGTCATCACCAAACATGTCAATAATGTTTTCAAAGAGGGCGAACTTGACGAGAAAAGCAATGTGCATTTTTTGCACATTGCAAATTCCGATAAGCCGGTAAAGTTTTACAGCCTGAATGTAATCATTTCTGTCGGTTACAGGATTAAATCACAGCGTGGAACGCAATTTCGTATTTGGGCAACCTCAGTATTAAAGGACTATTTACTCAAAGGATATGCGGCCAATCAGCGTTTTGAACGTCTTGAGAAACGGGTCGCTGAGGCCGAAAATAAAATTGATTTCTTTATAAAAACCGCATTGCCGCCAATTGAAGGTATATTTTTTGATGGGCAAATTTTTGATGCGTATACCTTTGCTGCCGATTTAATAAAAAGTGCAAAGAAGTCTATTGTACTGATAGACAATTATATAGATGAAAGTGTTTTAACGGTGTTATCAAAACGAAAAAAAACTGTGGAAGTAATTATATATACACAAAAAATCACGCAGCAATTGAAACTTGATTTACAAAAATATAACGCACAGTATCCGCCTATTACCGTAAAAATCTTTAAGAAATCACATGATCGCTTTCTGATTATTGATGATATGATATATCACCTTGGTGCATCGTTAAAAGATTTAGGTAAAAAATGGTTTGCGTTTTCAAAGATAGCGTTGAATGCCGATGAATTGCTGCGGAGGGTTATATGAAAGATGATGTAGCTAAGGTTATGGCGGCGCCCCCTATGACCGACACCATCAAAAACGGATCGGAAACAAGGATAAGCAATAATGCTCACTACTATTTTGCCAATCGTGAAAAATACATTGAAATAATTGCGGTGTGGTCATGGAAGAAAACCGAAAGGCATATTGATATTATTCGGCAGCAATTTACATGGATATTGCAGAAAAGAATGAAGAAGCGTTTAAGGTGCTCCAGGAATGGGAGAACCAGGTTTTGTGCTGAATGAGAAGGTGTGACCAGTTTGACCTATCGCCATATTGGGTGTATATTGTAAGTGAGGAAGAAATAAAAATTATTGAAGGAGAAAAAGATAATGACAAATGCAATTAGCCGTATTGAGATAAAAGATTTCCTTGTATTCAAGGAAGAATTTTCTGCTGATTTCTGTCCCGGTGTCAATGTGCTTATCGGCGGCAACGGTACTGGAAAAACGACTCTACTGAAAGTGCTGTATTGGGCTTGCGAGTTTTCAAAACAAAGTGTCTTGGAACACAATGGGAATCTTCAACTTAATCGTAGTGCAGAAACACCGTACAGGACGAATTTCATTCTTGACGATTATTTTATGGTCACACAAGCTGATAACGGAGGTAATAAAAATTTCAATTCTACTATTCGGCTATTCAGCAGCACAATAAGCGACAAATATCCTGCATTAGAAGCTTCTGTCTCTAATAGCTTAAATTCTATTCAATTACACGAAATTGGTAGAAATCTACCCAAAAATGTTGCATTGGCTCAATGGTGTAAGCAAAAAGTTCAGGGCGTATTTATTCCAATTACAGAAATGCTTCAGCATTCAAAAGGATTTTTAGCATTGGAACGTGAACGTAAAATCCCCTTTGATAAAACGCAGATAGATATACTGTCAAAAGCTGAACTGGGAGAAACCCACGAAATCACCCCTAACGCCTCAAAACTGCTCGACAGGATAAAGAATGTTATTGGCGGAGAAGTTGAATATGAAAATGATACTTTTTATATTGTAAAAACGGATATGAAAGTGCCCTTCTCACTCGAAGCATCCGGCTTTCAAAAATTCGGCTTATTGTGGAAACTACTCCGCAACGGTTTGCTCGAATCAGGCAGTATCCTCTTTTGGGATGAACCGGAAGCGAGTATCAACCCCGAACTTATTCCCACACTTGTTGACATCTTACTTGAACTGCAAAAGGGCGGGGTGCAGATATTTATTGCCACCCATAGTTACGATGTTGCCCGGTGGTTTGAACTGAACAAAACGCCTGAAAACTCGCTCCGCTATGTTAATTTACGCAAAACGGACAGCGGGATTGCCGCCGATGTCGCGGACGATTATGTATCGCTTTCGAATAGTCTTATTGAAGATGCGGGTGATATGCTTCTTCGGCGCGTAACGGAGGTAGCCGCAGAAAAGGCGGGAGTGACCTTGAAATGAAACTAACCGAGAGCGCTATGGAATTTGATTTTTCTGCGTTCAATTCTGCCGAATACTATGATACACCGGGAAACCAATGTGCAGGATTGAAAATAGTTGATTTTATTGCGGAGAATGAGGAATTACATTTTTTTATTGAGGTAAAGAATTATGTAAACATGTCTGGTGATCCGCTTGTTCAGGCAAAAATGGACAAACGGCAGGAAACAGACTACCTGATGCTAACTGATCCGGTTGCTGCATTTCCGCTCGAAATGGGAATGAAATTCAAAGATAGTATGTTACGGTGGCTTGCATCGGGTAATGAGTTCTCAAAGCCGATTGTACTATTGCTTGTGATGAATCTGCCTGCGTTGTTTCAGTCACGTGATATTGAACATTTGAGGCGGCGCATTGCGGGTTACATACCGGATGGAATGAACGCACAGCCTGAACGGTTCCCAAAAGTAACTAATGTATTTTTTGATATGGTGAATGTCGCAGAAGACCAGTTACGCTATGGTTTCAGCGTGTCGGTACAACAAGCAACTTCAGAAAATGCTTGAGCTAAAGCGCAGGGGATGTGGAGAAAAACTGATGACATCAGATGCCAATGCCAATGAAATAATCCTCTGTCGGCCTGATAATACACTTAAACTGGAAGTCGGGATGGTTATTGCATGATAAGTATGAATATTACAAAGCAATGGTTTACTATAGCGCGTAATGATTTGTTCATGGCGAAGTATAGTTATGAGAATATGTCACCCAGGCGCCTAAGTGTATCCTGTTTTCACTGCCAACAGGCCGCAGAGAAAGCTTTAAAGGGGTATTTGCAATACAAGGGAAAAGACCCGCCGCGAATAGATACAGATGACCTTGGGGTACTTTGCCGGGAGTGTATGGAGTTGGATACTTCTTTTGGTACGGTTTTGGAGGCTGCTTCAAAACTAAGCCCTTACGGTATTGAGGCTTGGTATCCCGGTGGAATCGTTGTTGATGAAAAAATGACCCAAACCGCCATCGCACAGGCCCAAGCGGTCTATGATTTTGCCCTGTCGAAGGTTCCCCAAAAGGCGTCTGACGCCGCGATGGATGAAGAGGAATGAATGGTCAAATTCTTTATTGATGATGAAGAATGGGACTTATCCACGCCCTGTGCATCGTGGTGTTTTTCACGGCCTTTGCCCTCTGGTTCTGGCGGCTGGGGGTGCGGCATTACAAGAGCCACAGCAGTTAAAACCCAAATCTTCCTCTTTACAATACTACTCAAAAGTAGTATTGTATATATATGCCGATGACCGGGAAGGAAATACTGAAATTATACCTCCGTGATGGCTGGGAGCTTGATCATGTAACGGGCTCGCATCATATCGTTGTAAAAAATGGGGTATCAGTTTCCATTCCTGTTCATAGCAAGGACCTGAAAAAAGGGACCGAACAAAAACTGTTGAAATTAGGGGGCTTTAAATGACCGCATATCCCGCAAAATTTGAAAAGGCTGAGGAAGGCGGCTATGTTGTTGTGTTTATTGATATTCCTTCCTGCGTTACCGAGGGGGATACCTTGGAAGAAGCCAAACTTATGGCTAAGGAAGCGCTTTCGGGTGTTCTTGCCAGCATGGATTCCCGTAAGATAAAAATCCCCGAATCCACCGCTATAGCCAAAGATCATCCCGAATTTGATGATATTCATTATATTGAGCCGGATTTAAAGATCGCCTTTGCCATCTCATTAAAACAGGAGCGCGAGCGGCAAGGGCTTACACAAAAAGAAGTTGCCCGGCGTATGCAGGTAAACTGGACTTTTTATCAGCGTATAGAAAATCCACGGAAATCGAATCCAACCCTGGCGACCATCGAGAAGTTGGAGACTGTTTTTTCCCGCCGATTTTTTGCGCTGTAATAAGGTAAAAATGTGAAGGTGGCGAGAATTGACTGGTAATCCATAAAGCAAAGGTACTTCACATAACAAAACATTTTATACTTTGTCACTCGCTCTTTTGCCTGAACATGGAGTATTTGCCGTTAAAATACAAACCTACACAAATGTAGGAATTCGCCCAAAACCTACCTTCTTGTATTTAATGATTAAGGTTCATTGTCCCACTCTCCATCTGAGCTTTCGGCGGTGGGGTAACAAGCCCCGGTTGCATCATCGTAATTCCTTATACTATATACAATTATCATAACATTCTGAAAATGATATAATCATTCTAAATTTAATAATAATCCCCTCCGCTTGGCACAAAACTTGCTTATATATCAATAAGATATTTTGCCAATACCATTTTTATACGGAGGATTCTATGAGTTATTCTGATGAATGCGGCGCTGAATGCTGCGGGGAAATCGATTTTACTAAAACCCCGGTGGCGGAGCTCTACGGTTCCAACAGTTTTTCCAATGCGGTGATGAAGCAAAGGCTGCCGAAAAACATTTTCAAGGAGATTCTTGCGGTCCAGGCCGGCGAAAAGGAGCTTTCCCTTGAGGTCGCCGAGGTTGTGGCCGCTTCCATCCGGGACTGGGCGGTCGAAAAGGGCGCCACCCACTACACCCATTGGTTCCACCCCCTCACGGGGCTGACCGCGGAAAAGCACGATTCCTTTATCTCCCCAGCCGGGGACGGCACGGTGATCATGGAATTTTCCGGCAAGGAGCTGATCAAGGGCGAGCCTGACGCTTCAAGCTTCCCTTCCGGGGGGCTGCGGGCAACCTTTGAAGCCCGTGGTTACACCGCCTGGGATGTGACCAGCCCCGCCTTCCTCAAACAGGACCGGACCGGCCTCACCCTCTGTATCCCCACGGCCTTTATCAGCTACTACGGACAGGCCCTGGACAAGAAGGTGCCTCTCCTCAAATCCATCGACGCCCTGAACAAACAGGCGATCCGGGTGCTGCGGGGCATCGGGAACACCACGAGCAAACGGGTGTACACCACGGTCGGGCCTGAGCAGGAATACTTCCTGGTTGACAAGAAATTTTACGATCAGCGCCCGGACCTCATCCTGACCGGCCGGACGGTCTTCGGAGTGCTCCCCGCCAAGGGCCAGGAGATGGAAGACCACTACTTCGGCGCGCTCAAGGAACGGGTGGCGGACTTTATGCGGGAACTCAACTATGAGCTGTGGAAGGTGGGGATCCCCGCCAAGACCCAGCACAACGAAGTGGCCCCCAATCAGTTTGAAATTGCCCCGATTTACACCAACAGCACCGCCGCGGTTGATGGCAATCAGTTGGTCATGGAAACCATCCGCAGTGTGGCCCGCCGCCATGGCATGGAGGGGCTGCTCCACGAAAAGCCCTTTGCCGGGGTCAACGGTTCGGGCAAGCACAACAACTGGTCCATAGCCACCGATGACGGGATCAACCTCTTTGAACCCGGTGAAAACCCTGAGTCCAACGCCCGGTTCCTGTTGTTCGCCGCCGCCGTGGTGGAAGCCGTTGACCGCTATGCCCTGCTGATCCGCTCTTCCACGGCCACAGCCGCAAACGATTTCCGGCTGGGCGCAAACGAGGCCCCCCCGGCTATCATCTCGATCTTCTTCGGCGGCCCCCTGACTGAAATCCTTGACAACATCGCCGAAGGGAAAAGCAGCGGTAAATCCGAGGCAGACGCGAAGATCAAGATCGGCGTCACCAGCCTTCCCAGCCTGCCCAAGGACGTTTCCGACCGGAATCGGACCAGCCCCTTCGCCTTTACGGGGAACAAGTTTGAGTTCCGCATGGTAGGCTCCTCCCAGTCCATCGCCACCCCCAACACCTACCTCAACGCCGCGGTTGCCCAGGTGCTCAGCGAATTCGCCGACAAATTGGAAAAGGCTTCTGACAAGAACGACGCCATCCAGGCGATCATCAAGGAATCCTATGCAAAGCACCGCAAGGTGGTGTTCAACGGGAACGGCTATTCCGATGAATGGGTCCGGGAAGCAGAGCGCCGGGGGCTGCCCAATGTGCGGAACACCCCGGACGCCCTTTCGGTGATCATCCGCAGTGAAACCATCGCCCTCTTTGAGGCCCACAAGATTTTCACCAAGGAAGAACTGGAAAGCCGCTACCACATCTACCTGGAAAAATATTCCAAGCAGGTGAACATCGAAGCGGGGGTCACCATCGATCTGGCCCGCCGGTACATCTTCCCCGCGATAACCTCCTTTGCCGGTTCCCTGGCCTCTGACGCCGCAGCCCTTGCCGCCATCGGGGCCGCCAATGTGCCCCAGGCAAAACGGGCCAAGAAGATCGCCGACCTCTCTGCGGAGCTCTACGACGAGACCGCCAAACTGGAAACCGCTCTGGCGGAAGCCCAGGGCATCGACGACCCCGCCGCCCAGGCCAAGGCCTACTTCGAAAAGGTCCGCCCCGGCATGGACGCGGTCCGCTCCCGGGCCGACGCCCTTGAGCGGATCGTCGCCAAGGCAGCCTGGCCCTTCCCGGGATATGAGGAATTGTTGTTTAAGCTGTAAGTTTATGAAGAATTAAGAATTAACCACAGACCACACGGACCCTCACGGACAAAGGAAAGGATAAGAAAGCAGGAGTCCGTGGCGTCAGTGAGGTCTGTGGTTAAATTCTTAAGTTTATCCGTTTTTTTGGATTAGTATAGTTAAGAAAGTCTTTCATGCGTTTGTCGTGTATCTCCTCTTTCGTCCTATTTATCAAAATCCGATTTCATGTTATATTCGCCTCATCTTTTACAGAAACGGGGTAAATTATGCAAAACTTTGAATATTATAACCGGACTAAAATCATATTCGGGAAGGGGACCGAGGATCAGGTTGGCAGTGAAACCGCCAAATATGCCAAGAGAATCCTGCTTCACCATTCCGGGGGAAGCGCTGTAAAATCCGGCTTGCTGGACAAGATCAAGGCCAACCTGAAAAAGGCCGGTGTCGAGTGGGTGGAGCTGGACGGGGTAAAGCCGAATCCCCGGCTTTCCAGGGTCCACGAAGGGGTGGCGCTCTGCAAAAAAGAAAAGCTTGATTTCATCCTCGCCGTGGGCGGCGGGTCGGTGATCGATTCCGCGAAGGCCATTGCCATCGGCGCGCTTTACGATGGGGATGTGTGGGATTTTTATGATCGTAAGAAAGTGGCAACCCAGGCCCTGCCGGTGGCCACAGTGCTCACCATCCCTGCGGCGGGGAGCGAATCCAGCGTGAGTTCGGTGATCACCAACGAGCAGGGGTCTTTGAAGCAATCGGTCAATGAAGAGTGCATCCGGCCGGTCTTTTCGATCCTCAACCCCGAATTGACCTACAGCCTGCCCAACTACCAGACCGCCTGCGGTGTGGCGGACATGCTGGCCCACATCATGGAGCGGTACTTCACCAGGGAACCCCACGTTGAGCTGACCGATGAGCTCTGCGAAGGGGCCATGCGGGCCATTATCCGCAATGCCCGGCGGATCTTTTCCGGCGGCGAAAAGGACTACAATGCCCGCGCGGAGATCATGTGGGCCGGTTCCCTCGCCCATAACAACCTCCTCAGCACCGGCCGCATCGGCGACTGGGGCAGCCACGCCATTGAGCATGAACTTTCCGCCCTCTTCGATATCGCCCACGGCGCGGGCCTCTCCATCGTGTTCCCCGCCTGGATCACCTACAACATCAAGGAGGACACCCCCCGTCTCGCCCGCTTCGCCGCCAAGGTCTGGGGCGTGGACGGCGCCTTCTACGATTACGAGCAGGCCGCCCTGGAAGGGGTTTTTCGGTTGAAAAACTTCTTCCGTTCCATCGGCCTCCCGGTCTCCTTTGCCGATGCAAAACTCGACACCGGCAGGATCCCCGAGATGGCAAAACGGGCCGTCAAGTTCGGCCCAATCGGCAATTACCGGAAGCTTGGCGAAAAGGATATCGAGGCGATATACCGGCTGGCGGCGGAATAAGCGGTGTCTTTGGCTCTCATTGACCTGAGGGGGGTGGTTCGATAGAATAAAGTCGTTGTGCGGCCGGGGGTTGTGCTTTTGCCGAAGCCTCCCCTCTGTAAGGAGGGTTCTTTGGCGGCCGAAGCGGCGCGGACGGCCATCTAAAGATGGCCTCCCTTTGGGGATGCGGCAGCATTTATTGGGTGCCGATTTGTGTTAAATTTGTTTTTAAACACGGCTTCGCCGTGCTTTTGCCGAAGCGGCGCGCTGGCCCGCCTAAAGGCGGTCCGCTTTTATTGGATGTGGTGGCATTTATTGGGTGCCGACTTGTGTTAAATTTGTTCTTAAACGCCGCTTCACGCGGCGCTTTTGCCGAAGTGGTGGAATGGTAGACACCGGAGACTTAAAATCTCCTGGGCGCAAGCCCGTACGGGTTCAACTCCCGTCTTCGGCAATCGGTAAGCCTTTACGTTATGCGCAATCTGGATAAAACATATTAAAATCAGGTTTGATAAAATTTACTAAGTATTATAACTTATTGGAGTTAATTGATTGCCGGGACAATGTATAGCGGTAAAGGCGAAATTGAGCGGGTTGTTGGTGAGAAAAGGATTTGACGGGTAAAATTAGAAGAATGTTTTACTCGTTTTTTCAATAATTTTTGGTAAAAGTGCTTGATATAGTTAATAAATCATAGTAAAAATGAATAGATTTCAATTGGACATAGAGCTTTTAGAGGTGCTCATAATCAGTTATTCAAATGGAGGTTACTAAAATGTCAATGGAATACCAAAAAACATCTGTCTGTGATATTTTAAGCAAAATCGAAGAACGAAAATATTTTTTACCGGCAATTCAGCGGAAATATGTTTGGGAAGAAAGTCAAATTATTAAGCTCATGGATTCTATTTTGCTGGGTTATCCCATCGGAACTTTTCTTTTCTGGAAAGTTGAAAAAAGAGCTGCTTATAAAAATGGATATACATTCTATGAATTTATAAAGGACTTCAATGAGAATGAGAATAAGGGACATGTCAATTCATCCGCCACTATTAAAGTTAAGGGAAGCGGCGATGTAACAGCAGTTCTTGATGGGCAGCAACGGCTTACTTCGCTTTATATTGCGGTATATGGCACTTTAGCTTTGCGTTTAAAAGGCGCGCGTAAGGGTAAAGAAGGTTCGTACCCGCCCAAAAAACTGTATCTAAATTTAAAACATAAGCCATTACCGGATGATGAGATAACCTATCAATTCAAATTCCTGACCGCTGATGAGATAGAAGAAAATGATTCCATCCTGTGGTTTGAAGTGAAAAATATTTTGAAATTTAAAGATATACAGGCTCTTAATACCAGGTTAATAATGAAAAGCGGCTGGGGAAACGATGTTACTATTTTAAATAATATTACAGCATTGTTTGAAAACATTATGTCTAATGAGAATATCAATTACTGTGAAGTTACAGAAAACTCAATGGATAAGATATTGGATATTTTTATCCGGGTTAACAGCGGCGGCACAGTGCTTTCAAAAACTGATTTGCTGTTCTCTACTGTTGTTTCACATTGGGCAGATGCAAGAGATAGGGTTGATCAGCTGCTAAGCCGTATTAATAAACACGGCGGCAGGTTTAATTTTGATTTGGATTTTATTATGCGGACAAGTCTTTATCTGCTTGGTTTTTCGGTAAATCTAAAGGTTGAGACTTTCAAAAAGGATAATGTTAACAAAATTAAAGATGCATGGGATGACATTGAAACTGCTATTGAGGAGACCGTTCATTTATTACATGAGTTCGGTTTTTGCTCGGACAACATTACATCTTATGTGGCGATTATGCCTATTATATACCATCGTTATAAAGCCGGGAAATTCCATCGAGATACAGACGAAATCCGTAAATACTTTATAATTGCACAGGTAAAGCAGATATTCGGAGCTTCGACCAACACCACGCTGGAAAAAATCAGGAAAGAAGTGGGCTTGGAGAAAAGATTTACTGTTGCGCAATTTGTGGATCTTGAGTTTACTGGAAAAACAAATATGAGCTTTGATCGTGATGATGTTAAAGCTCTTTTTGAAATAGAGAAAGGGGCTTATACTTTTATGCTATTGTCCCTTTTGTATCCGGATGTAAATTACACCAATCATTTTCACCAGGACCATATGCATCCTTTTAGCGGGTTTACTGACACAAAACTAAAAAAAATCGGACTTGATGAAAGTACGATAAAGGACTGGCAAAGAAAGCGAAATACGCTTGCCAATTTACAACTTCTTGAAGGTCTTGAGAATAAAAGGAAAAATGATAGTACCTTGAAAAAGTGGCTAAGCGAAAATAATAATAAAAGAAAAACACAGTACCTGCCCAAGATGTCATATGAACTGAAAGACTTTGAAGAATTTTTGACTAAACGACAAAAGCTTATGGAGAATGAGCTGGCTCGTATATTATTGTAAATCGCAATTCAGAATTAATTGGATAACGTAAACCACCGGCTACGCCGGTGTGACTAAAAAAGCTATGCCGTGTCCTGCGTGAATCAAATAGCAAAAATAAATAAAGTACTCCAGAGGAAGCCCCCGAGAAAGGCAGCCAAAGGAGCACAAATGAAAGAATGGCAAAGTCTAGCACATACGAAGTGGGAATGTAAGTACCACATCGTGATCGTACCAAAATACCGGATGAAAGTGTTGTATGGGAAAGTGAAGGTGCGAGTAGGCAAAATCCTGAGGGAGCTATGTCGGTATAAGGACATAGAGCTGTTAGAGGGTCATGCGATGCCGGATCATATCCATATGTGTATATCGGTCCCACCGAAATACAGCATAGCGATGGTTATCGGGTATCTGAAAGGGAAAAGTGCGATACGGATCCATCGGGAAATTCTCGGTATTACGAAAGGGTTTACGAACAAGAATTTCTAGGCCCGTGGATATTGTGTAAGCACGGTTGGACTAAACGAACAACAGATACGGGAATATATCAAGAACCAAGAGGATCTTGATAATGGGAAACAAGGTGAGCTCAATTTAGACGGAGCTCAAATTTTATAGCCCCCTTTAAGGGGGCTTCCTCAAGCCACCGGCTATGCCGGTGGTATTTGACTGAAACAAAAAAACACATTGTATTTTTGGAACGGAAAGAACACAAGATACATCTAAATATATTCCGTAAAATTATCAGGCCGGTACTCATGGATGAATTGGCACACAATAATGCAAAATATATTAAATGGATAGGACAGTTACAGGAAGAAGTCTATGACTATAGAGGAAGCAATCGAATATACCTCTATTTTCTTGAAATGTCATTTCGCATAGATAAAAATCAAAAAACGATGCAATTGTTGTTTTGGGCAAAATGGGATCAAATATTCAGTGATATTACCGGAGAGTCTGATAATTATGATGAACTACTAACAAAGGCAGAAAGTGATTATAGTATATTTTATCAATATTATTTATCATCGGGACATATAATCACCGAATGTGCAGGAATATTGGAGCAATGGAAATTCATGATATATCATTTTAGGGATTATGTTGTTCAGAATGAATTGTTTGAGAAGTCAAAAAAAATAAAATCCAATTCCCCCTATTGGGTTGCTGCGTTTTTCCATGAGATAATTAATGAGGGGGCTAAAAACATTGAATCCCTGTTCGCAAAAAATGGAAGAATATAAATCAAGAATAAAAGATGGACTCATTAATAGTGATTTTAATGAAATAATGGAATTGGCCGGTACTATTTATGACAAGGCAACCATGAGTGAAAGAGAAAGGCTCATCAATACAATTGATTTAATGGACAAAGAGATGAGAAAAACAACAGAAAAATGAAGGAAAAAACGAAAAAAGATTTTTGGTATGTCATTATATGACAGATCAACCTGCTATACTGGAGGTATGAAAATGAATTTTTTTAGTAACAAAGATTCCAGGGACATGTGCATCCTGGATCATATCGAAAAAATCGTTGAAATTTCCCAGGAGCATGGCATTGACAAATGCGTGGGCAAGGGGAAAGGCCATTTTGACTATGTTACCCGGAAACTTGGTATAAGTCCCATTCAGGCGGTGCTGTTTTCCCATTTTATGGAAAGAAGCGCAGATGGTCATATCCAGATCAGTGAAATTGCCGAATCCATAAAATGCAGCAAGGTTAGAGTTATCAAATACATCAATGAAGCTGATAAACGCCGCCTTGGTAACATAGCCAACATTGACCCGGAGATCAATCCTGCCGGGACGCAGCAGGGCCGGGTCTAATTTTTCGGGATGGTTTGTGGTTAGTATCAACACCCTGCCCGCTGGGGCGGTAATACTATCAATGGCATTGAGTATATCCGCAAGGTTTATCGTGCTGAAACCTGTTTGGCCTTTCATGAAGGGGCCGCTTATCCGCAATGTTTGCGGTTCGCTCTCAATGTCTGTTTTTGCCGCGGTGCTATTTTCCCTGGGCTGGACTATCTTATTGCTGTCAATGTCTTCAATGGTAAAGATACAATTATTGGGTAAATCGGCGGCGGCATTGGCGAAATTTTGTAGATCGCCGGCGTTCAATACGCAGAGGTTCTTATTAAAATAGGCGGCGATTGCCTTTATCAGACTGCTCTTGCCGGTTCCCGGCGGACCGTATAGCAAGATGCCGAATTGGTAAGGTATCCCGCGATTAAGATACCAAGTCTTATTGTTATAAAAATGCGCTATGGATTCCAGGATCTTAGAGGTCTCAGCATGGTCCATAAAAATAGTATCAAAAGACCGCTTGTCAATCCGGGAACATTCTTTCCAGTATTTTTCATCCTGCTTAAAGGTATACACGATGGTTTTTTCAGGGTCAATTTCATTGTTTTTCAGATTGGTAAGGGTGTTACGCAATTCCGGGAAATAACTGGAATTCCTCCCTGCTATGGTCATGGAGAAAATAAATTTTTCTTCAAGGAGCATGGTTTCGACTTCCTTCATTCTGATAAGTACCCATTTGTTTCTAAACCGTATCAGGTGTGTTCCTTCACCAATGCCGATACAGATGGTTTTTTCTTCCCCCCATTTACCGCTAAGCAGCCGTATGATGCGCAGTTTTTCCACGGTTTTATCGGTTTCAAAAAGGTTCATCAGAATATAATAGCACCAGTTGTTATTGCCTATATACATGGTGGTGGTACATTGTTTATAAACCCATTGGAACAGGTTTATAAAAACATTCTTATAGACCGTAGAAAGCATGGTTATTCCGTAAAGGCCGATCACTGTTGGCAGTATTGCGGAAGCGTCTATTTGTGATAAAAGGTTATTCATGTCTTGATTATAACGGCTGGGGTCTGTCATAGAATGACAGACGGGGAAAAATATTTCACTTCTATAGGGAAGCCCTGTATCCTCTTGTCAGGGCGGGTTAGGTGGGTATGATGTTTCTATACATAAGATTTTTTGCCTCTCTTGCAACCTGTGCCTAAACATGATAAATTTTGCTTATTATGGATGGCGTGGAAGTCATTTTGAAGCAGGACCAGGGGTTTTGAGAATGGAAAAGCTGATTGAACGCAGACCCTATATGCAGCAGTTACGGGAACTTCGGGGTGAGCATATCATAAAGGTCATTACCGGAGTACGCCGCTGTGGTAAATCAACCTTGCTGGAAATGTTTGCCGATGAACTGCGGAAGACGGTCACCAAAAAGCAAATCCAGTTTTACAATTTCGAAGACCCGGATGTTTTTGCTATTGGCGATTACAAGCAGATTTACGACCATATCAAGGTCAAACTAATCCCCGAAAAAATGAATTACATCTTTCTCGATGAAGTGCAAGACATTAAAACCTTTGAGCGGCTTGTAGACGGCTTGTTTATCAAGAAAAATGTTGATCTTTACATTACCGGTTCCAACGCATTTCTCCTTTCCGGGGAATGCGGCAGCTAAGCTGCCGAGGCGACTCTACTGACAGGCCGATACATCGAAATCAGTATTTTGCCCTTTTCGTTTGATGAATATTGGCAGCTAGGCCTAAATTCCCAAAACTTACCAAAAAATGAAAGTTTTAGGAATTTAGAAGGAGGCCCACAAAATTCCCCAAATTTGTCAAAAAGTGAACTTTTGGGGAATTTCGTCTATACCGGAAGTATCCCCCAATCAGTAAATTTGTCCCATAATAATCCCCAACAGGCTGATACCCTTATTAAGGGAATTTTGAATACCATTATCGAGAAGGACATCTTTACGCGGCGTGAGGTTTACAACAAGCCAACTTTCCACAAAGTCGTTGATTTTCTTTTAGATTCTATCGGTTCTTTTGTCTCCCCTCGTTCAATTTCAGATACATTTAAGAGTGACGGCCTTGTAATAGACCATAAGACAGTCACTCAATATCTGGATTATCTTGCCTCGGCGTTTCTGTTTTACAAAGTCCCGCGATATGACATTAGGGGGAAAAATCTCCTGCGGACCCTGGACAAGTATTACGTTGCGGATACCGGTTTTCGTAAAGCCAGACTTGGTAAAAAGATCACTGAAGATCGCGGGCATTTGCTTGAAAATGTGGTATATCTTGAACTTCGCCGCCGGAACCGCGAAGTATATGTCGGAAAAATGCGCGATAAAGAAGTTGATTTTGTGGTTATTGATAAAGACGGGTATGTTTCCTATTATCAGGTTGCGTATCTGATAGCAGACCCGGCAACTCTGGAGCGCGAACTCGTCCCGCTCAGGACGATTCGGGATTCAAATCCGAAATACCTGCTTTCCGCTGATTGGGACATAAATCCTGTTTACGATGGAATTCGTAAACTTAATGTGGCTGAATGGCTATTGGAAAGGAATTGAGCGAAATCCAAATAAGCCAACTCCAGGCGGAAATATCCGAATTGGAACGGCTTCTCGCCGATAAGAAACGCTTGTTATTTGAAGCGCAAGCTCAATCATCTATTCAAGAAGCAAAAGACGGCTCGGTTCAGCCGCAAATAGATTCTCCCAATAAGTTACCCATCAACAACCATTCTCTACTGGAAGATAAAATAGCCCTCTTTCGTTCTCTGTTTCAGGGGCGGGAAGATGTCGCGGACTAAAGTCCGACGCAAAGCGCTTTGAGAGCAGGAAAACCGGGAAGGCCGGTTATCAACCCGCTTGCCGGAATGAATGGGCCAGGGGTATTTGCGGGAAGCCCAAAATTACCTGCGGTTCATGTACCAATCGGGCGTTTGAGCCAATAAGTGATATAGTCATCAGAAATCATTTAGCCGGGTATATCCCGGCTTCCTATGAAGGCGGACCTGCGCTCCCGTTTGTTATGGGGGTTTATCCATTACTGCAAAATGAAACCTGTCATTTTCTCGCGGTTGATTTTGACAAACAATCGTGGCAGGAAGATGTTAAAGCGTTTATGGAAACTTGCCGGACTGAAAATATACCGGCAAGTCTTGAGCGGTCATGGTCAGGAAACGGCGCCCATGTTTGGATGTTTTTTGAAAAACCGGTTCCCGCAGCCAAGGCAAGAAAACTTGGTTCTCTCCTCATGACCCGGACTCTGGACCGAAGACCGGAAATCGGGCTTGGCTCATTTGATCGTTTTTTCCCCAATCAGGACACATTACCCAAAGGTGGCTTTGGGAACCTTATCGCCCTCCCATTACAAAAAGCCGCACGGGAGAAAAATCATAGTGTCTTTTTGGACGATAATCTGGTGCCGCTATCCATTCCCCTCGCGCCATATCCTGATCAATGGGCTTATCTGTCATCGGTAAAACGGATCAGTGAAGGACAGCTTGATATAACAATCCGAATAGCGGCTGAACGGCGTGAGCTGCTTCCGGTGGCATGGCAACCGGAGCTTGCCGATGAAATTGAAACAGAAGATGAAGAAAGGCCCTGGCAGAAGAAGTCTGAAAATCTGCCGGTCATTACAGAACCGCTGCCGTCTGCCGTCGAAGTGGTTGTTTCCGACCAAGTCTATATCAATCATACCGGTCTTCCCCCGATTCTTCGTAACCGGATTTTACGGCTTGCATCATTTTTTAATCCTGAATTCTATAAGGCTCAGGCCATGCGGCTTCCTACCTGGAACAAACCGCGAATACTGTACTGTTATGAGTTTTTTCCAAAATACATCGGTCTCCCAATAGGTTGTTTCGATGATTTAAACAGTATTCTTGAGTATTATCACATTACTCCGCAGATTGAAAACAAACAAAATCATGGAACACCCATTGCTATTGAATTTAAAGGTGAATTACGGGACGATCAGAAAAAGGCGGCACAGACGATACTTGCCAATACCACAGGGATTCTCTCTGCTTCAACGGCCTTTGGGAAAACCGTAGTTGCCCTTTGGTTAATTGCGGAACGCAAAGTGAATACCCTCATACTGGTACACCGGAAACAACTGATGGATCAATGGGTTGAGCGGATTATTCAATTTCTTGGGATTCCCAAAAAAGAAATCGGTTGTATAGGCGGCGGCAAGAAGAAGCGTACCGGGATAATCGACATCGCGGTAATGCAGAGTGTGAGTAAGAAAAACAAAGTAGAAGATTGGGTACGTGATTATGGTCAGATTATTGTGGATGAATGTCATCATGTTTCTGCCTCGTCTTTTGAACAGATCATCAGGAAATGTCCGGCTTATTTCAGGCTGGGCTTATCGGCGACGGTTATCCGCAAGGATGGACAGCAGCCCATTGTTTTTATGAATCTTGGAAATATCCGATATACTTATCATGGGGATACAAATGCCCCACGCTTCACGCAAAAAATTATTCCCCGATTTACCGGATTTTCATTACCACCTGCCGATGAAACAACTCAGCCCGCTATACAGGATATTTTCCGGGATCTTTGGAATGATGAAGGGCGGAATTCACTAATTGTACAGGATATTCTTGATGCCTATTCAGAAGGAAGGGAATGTCTTGTGTTGTCCGAACGGCTTGAACATCTTGACATGTTAAAAGAACATCTGCAGGGAAAGATTGATAATCTGTTCGTTCTGACGGGTGGTATGGGCAAAAAACAATTGCGGGCCATAATGGATGGTATTAATCGGACTTTAGTCTGTGATGTCCCTGATATCGGCAGCAGGGTAATTCTTGCGACCGGGAAGTATCTTGGGGAAGGATTTGATTTACCTTGTCTTGACACCTTGTTTTTAGTTTTTCCATTCTCATGGAAGGGAACGCTTATTCAATACGTTGGGCGGCTCAACCGGACCTATTACGGGAAGACGGAGATTCGTGTATTTGACTATGTCGATGACAAGGTTCCGGTTCTGGCAAGAATGTATGGACGGCGCTTAAAAGGCTACAAGGCGCTGGGGTTTACCGTATAAACCGGCATATAAAACGACACAAAAATTGTGGGTCTCAGTAACCTGGAATGGGTCAAAAAGATACAAAAACGCCCATTCCCCTTGTAATTATTTGCTAAATAGGTCATAATAAGCCTTGATGATACGTAGTAGCTTGAGGCTGGGGTGGCTTAAAATCTCCTCCCCGCAAGGGGGTACGGGTTCAAATCCCGTTCCCGGCAGAAGGTGAAAAGCTTACCTGTTACCCTGCAGCTTTCCGCGATAATGTTTCTCATTCTTATAGCGCCCTGTATTACGCTGCTTTTATACAACAATTACATGACGCTGCACTATTTTGAAACAGAAATTGCCCAGGCGTCCCTTACCAATATTGAGGCCGGCAGGCGGCTTAACGAATCCATGATGAACAACCTTTCTGCCGCCGTACTGCGTTTTGTGGCGGCCCAGGAATTTGTTGAATACGCCGGTATGCAGGAATACAGTTCCATTCAGGGTAATATCGAAAAAGGCATGAAGGTTCAAAAAATGCAGAAAGAGCTGGTTTCCATTGTAAAAAACGAACCGGCTGTTCATTCAATGTTTATATTATTTGAAGGGGCTGATTATATCATTGCATCTGACCGCGGTGTAGTAGCCCTTTACGATTATCCGAGTCTTACATGGCTTCGCAGTGTATCGCAGCGGCGGCGCGGCCTTACCGGCGTATGGACGCCGCGCGAACTGCGTTCCGCCACAATACGGGACATCGGCGCAGGACTGGATTCTGAATACTATATTGCGGTGCTTTCCTATGTGTACTCCCTTAACAGTCTGGTTACTTCCTTCGGGGCAACCATTGTACTGAATGTATATGAATCTCAAATAGCGGCCAACCTGAATTCTGCCGGCAGAACCAATAACGGGGCTGACAACAGTGAAGGGGAACTGTTTGGTACAATATTGATGCAGCGGGACGGTAAAACCATTTCCCATCCCAATGCGGATAATTTTCTGTTCCAGGCGCGCAATCTGCCCCATGTCGCGGAGATTCTGGATAACGGCAATGAACGGGGCTATGAATTTTTTACCGATCGCGGAATTAAAACCCTCTATACGTACCTTAAAACACGCTATAATGACTGGATATATATTTCAATTCAGTCCATGGAAAATTTATCGGCCCGTTCGGCGGAAATGAACAGACAGGTTATTCTGCTCACCATATTGGTAATTTTTGCCGGTACAATCATTTCTGTGGTGATTTCTTTTCTCATTTCAAAACCGATGCGCCGCCTGGTAAATGTTATGCGTGAGTATAAGACATTTTCCAATGTTGAATTTAAAAACGAGTTTGATTTTCTGAATGCCGCCTTCGGCCAGATCGAACAAAGGGAGGGTGAACTGCTGCAGCTCCTGAATGAACGGGAGAAAGACGAGGCCCTGCTTGCTGTCCGCGATATGCTTTCCGGGGATTTGCCGGGGCTGGATACACAAAAGCAAAAGTTCCTGCGGACGATTTTTCCCCACCACCTGTTTATGGCGGCGGTAATCGCCCTGGATAATTACCCCTCTTACCGGCGGCGCAGCAATACCGAACTGCGTGCGTACCACCGGTATCTGTATCTTATTACAATAGAAGCCTTAAGTTCCGCCTCATTGATTGTCCGGGGCGGGCGTTTTAACGAAGACCAGATCGCACTGGTTATCAATATTTCCTCGGGGGGGGGCACTCCAGGAGAATTTCCCGCGCGGCAGGAAAAAATAAGCTCCATACTGAAAGTCCTGCAGGAACGGGGAGAGGCCATTTTCGGAACCACCCTTACCATCGGCGTCAGTGCGGAAGCGCCGGGACTGGAAGGGGTTTATAACTGCGCGCTCCAGGCTTCCCATGCGGTGCGTATGCGTATTATTGCCGGGCCGAACAGGATTCTGTACTGGCAGCGGATAAACCGGGAACGCAAAGGTTTCTTTTACCCCAAAAACAGCGAAACCCGTATTTTGAATTATATCGACACGAGGAATCTGCCCTCTATTTATGAGGAACTCAGATCCATACGGCAGGAAATTATAAGTACCGAAAACATATTCCCTGACAACATCTATTTTATTTATAACCAGATAACCGGCGTAACCATTAAGCATCTTTCAGAAATGAATATTAATACGGTCAGGCTCTTTGCCAACCGGGACAATGTATATGCGGCCATATCGGGCTGCGAAACCCTGGATGAAATTCAGGCCTATATGCAGGGATTTTTTCAGGATATTCATGAATACATGGGGCAGGACAGGGCGGAGGACGAAAAATCCGTTGTCCGTATCCTGCGCTACCTGAAAGATCACTATAAAGAGGACATTTCCTTTGAAGATATGGCCGAAGAACTCAATATCAGCTATTCCTATATCAGGAAAATGGTACGGGAATCTACCGGAAAAAGCGTTCTGGACACAATAAACCAGATGCGTATTCAGGAAGCAAAGCGCTTGCTTGCGGACACGAACCTGACCATTGCACAGATAGCCGGAAAATCCGGGTACCATAACATTCAAAGCATCAACCGCTACTTTAAAAAGTACGAAGGGCTTAGCCCTTACGAATACCGCATGAAAAAATAATGCTATCAGTTTTGATATGGAAATATCAAAACTGATAGCCGCAGGAATCACCTAAAGCGGGGAAAAGGGCGCCCCTGGAACCAAAATAAACACAATTTATGATCTTTCGTATGTAATTCGTTGTATTATAAGGAATTAGCTTATTGTCAAAAATGATATCCATTATCAATACTGGCTGTTTACAGACCGAAAATCCTGTTCTATGCTGAATCCCGAGGAAAGATGAAATGTCAAATGTAAGATCATTGCGTCAGGGAAGCTTTATCCACATTCTCCTGCGGGATTGGCAGCTTTATGTACTGGTACTGCTGCCCATGCTGTTCGTCCTGGTATTCAAGTTCGGTCCCATGTTCGGCCTTATCATTTCATTTAAGGATTACCGGATTGCCCGGGGCTTTTGGGGAAGCCAATGGGTAGGCTTTGATATCTTTAAGGCCATCTTTTCCAACCGGCTTTTTTTGCCGGCCCTGAGGAATACCTTATTATTGAACATTCTTGATCTGATTATGGGCTTTCCGATGCCCGTAGTCCTTGCCCTTATATTGAACGAAATCCGGGTAAAGTGGTTCAAAAAGGGCGCCCAGACCCTGCTGTACCTCCCCCACTTCCTGTCCTGGGTTATAATCGGGGCCATCGCCTATCAGTTGTTCAGTGTTACCTCCGGCGTTGTGAACAACATCATTGATTCACTCGGGGGGACACGGATTCCCTTTATGACCGAAGATTACCACTGGCTTGTCAGTTATGTACTGATCGGCGTATGGCAGTCCATGGGCTGGGGGACGATCATTTACCTGGCGGCCATTTCCGGTATTAACCCTGAATTATACGAAGCGGCCATCGTAGACGGTGCGAACCGGTTCCGGCAGTGTTTCAGCATTACCCTGCCTTCCATCCGCGGTACTATTGTTGTCCTTTTAATAATGAATCTGGGAAAGATCATGGGCGGTTCATTTGAACGAATCTATGCGCTGCAGAACGTGGCCACCCCGGAGTTCACCACCACTATTCCGGTATTGGTGTACCGTTGGGGTATCCAGGGAGGGAACTTCAGCAGGGCTGCCGCACTGGGTTTATTTCAGTCCATTGTCGGCCTCATCCTGGTACTTATTGCCGACTGGGCTGCCAAGAAACTCGGAGAGGACGGCTTAATATGAGAAGTTTCTCCGCGCGGCCCTTCCGGAAAAATATTGTAAGCCATCTTTGCCAGGCCCTGCTCTATACGATACTTATTCTGGTTACCCTTACCTGTCTCCTGCCCTTTATTCATGTTATTTCAAAATCCCTGAGCACCGATGCGTTTGTAGCCGCCAATAAGGTGGTGCTTGTTCCAAAGGGTTTTACGATAGAGGCGTACCGTAAAATATTCGCCGATGCAAGCATTTTGCATTCCCTGTATATTTCGGTTCTTGTTACCGTTTTGTTTACCGCGCTCGGTATGGTTCTTACCACATGCGCCGCTTATTCACTGTCCCGGCCCCAGCTTATGGGCCGCAGGGTCCTTACCTTTTTGTGCATGTTCACGATGTATTTTTCCGGGGGCATTATCCCGGAATACCTTTTAATGAATTCCATGGGCTTACTGGACAATATTTGGTCATTGATCCTGCCCCTTGCATTCAGCGCGTATAACCTGCTGATCATGAAAAACGTTATGCTTGCTTCGATTCCGATAAGCCTGGAGGAATCGGCGCGCATTGACGGCGCGGGGCATTTCCGCATACTCTGGAGTATTTTTATTCCCCTGTCGAAACCAATCATGGCTACCCTGTCCCTGTTTTATGCGGTAGGCCGCTGGAACGCATACCAGGACGCGTTGTTCTATATCAAGCAGCGGGTGGATCTGCGGCCCCTGCAGTTAAAACTGTACTATTTAATCGTACAGGCAAGTGAAAGTTTTCAGCTTGAAGCAACGGTTGTATCCCTGAGCAATCCCGAAGTATTAAAGGCATCCTGTGTTGTATTTGCGACACTGCCCATATTGTGCATATATCCTTTTATACAAAAGTACTTTGTGCAGGGCGTTATGATCGGCGCGGTAAAAGAATAGGCCTGGTGGTAACAGGAGCGCCGGAAGGATTCACCAAAAGGCGGAGTCTTCAGGCAGCTTTGTTATAAATATTTTTTGTTTTACGGAGGGAATCATGAATCGTAAAAGAAAAGGCGCAATTATGGTAATTGCAACGGTACTGATGTTGTGCACGGCATCAGTGTGGGCAGGGGGTAACAGCCAGGGCAGTTCATCGCAGTCAGGCGGCAGAAGCGGCGCCCCTGCGGGCGGTTTTGCGGACTATTCCAGGGGTTTCCCGTCACGGGTTACGATTGAAATTCCGGTTTACGACCGCGCGTTTGAGGGCTGGAATGTAACGAACAATTACTACACCCGCTGGATTCAGCAGGAATTCGGGAACAAGTATAACATTGAAGTGAAATATGTAGCGATTGGCCGTTCTACGGAAGTGCAGGATTATACCCAGATGCTCGCTTCCCACCGCGCGCCGGATGTTATAATGCATTACGACATGCCGCAGGCAATCGCCTACTACACCCAGGATGTTATGCAGGAATTGAATTGGGACGAGATCAAGCACTATGCCCCGACCTATTGGGGCTATTCCGGTAATACGGTGCAGCAGTACGGCACGATTGATAACAAAAAAATGTTCTTCTTTGCCGAGAGGCCCGCTGCCGACAATTTCGCTACATTTATCCGCAAAGACTGGGTAGAAAAAGCCGGGTATAAAGTTGAAGACCTGACCAGTCTTGAAGTGTACAATCAGATGCTCCTTAAATGGAAACAGCTCGGTCTTGGCGTTCAGGGTGAAAGGTTGAAAATGGACAATTTTACCTACAGCTATCCTTTCCGCGACTGGCCGGTTAATGAAAAAGAGCGGACGCTGTATTCGGAGCTTTCCATTGCGGACATGACATGGAAACCCGCCCACGATTATCTTAAGAATCTGAACTACCGTTACAATAACGGCCTTATGGACAGGGAATTCTATCTGCGCAATGACGAAGCAAAAGCCAAGGCGGAATTTGTCGCGGGCAGAACAGGTACCTTTGAGTTCTATCTTGCAAGCAATACCGATGTTATCACCGCGCTGAAAGCAAATAATCCGGGCGCAGAAATAGCGGTATTACCGCCAAATTGGCAGGTTCCCCAGGGTAAACAACCCCAGGGCCGGGCCTATTGGCCTTTCGGCATGATCATGGGTATCAATTATGAATCTACGAATACCGAACGCATTGCAACATGGATGTTCTTTGAATGGATGAGCCAGACAGAGAATCTGTTCAAACTGCAAAACGGCGTTGCGGGACAGAACTATAATCTTGATTCCAATGGTATTCCCAACAAGGTCGCGGGATATAGCGGTGAAACGGTGATGAGCCAGAATAACAACAAGGACTACTGGTGCCTCGTCACCGAAGGCGCGCGCTATGCCAATGAAGATATTTTCTGGCGGGTGAACCGGATTAACTGGGCGCCTCCGGGAAATGAAACCCTGGCCGATGATGTGATAAAATATTACCGCAGCACAGCCCAATACCGTACGCCGGACCCCCTGTTCACGGTCAATTTGTCAACAATTGCCGAATATAAGGCCGACCTGAATGTCCTTTTTCAGCAGTTATACGTTCAGTGTGTTACCGCTTCTGAAGCGTCTTTTGAATCCGTTTATGCCGCCGCATGCAAAACATTCCTGAGCGCGGGGTATCAGGCGATTCTTGACGAAAAACAAAAGGCGATAAACGCCGGATCGTACATGAAATAGTGGACTTGTTCGAGAACCCGGTTGGTTCTCGAACACGGCATTGGGATTGTGCTGCTTGCGGGTGTGGAACTTTTGAAATTACGAAGCAATCAAGATGAAGGCAGATAAAAGGGGGCGGCATGTCCCCCTTTTATCTTAACCATTCAGCTCTTCCAGTTCCCTCTGCACCAATCCTGCAATTTCATCCGCAGCATTACTGACATCAATTAAGCGGTTCTCTTTTTCGCTGCGGTATTTTACTTCCACCGAAGGCTGAGGCAGGCTCAGATTTTTGTCACCCACCACTACCCTGTAGGGGATGCCCAGAAGATCCGCATCGTTAAACTTGACGCCGGGACGTTCGTTCCGGTCGTCCAGCAGGACTTCTACATCAAGTTTTTCCAGAGCGGCGGCGAGATCATCGGCAGCGGTTTTTACCGCGCCCTCGTATTTGATGGGGACGATGATCACATGCCAGGGGGCGATGCTCATGGGCCAGATGATGCCGGCGTCGTCGTGGTGTTCTTCGATCACACTGGCCAGGGTCCGGTCCAGTCCGATACCGTAACAGCCCATGGTGGGGATGCAGGCCTTCCCGTCCTTGTCCAGGCAGCTCACGTTCATGGATTTGGTGTACTTATAACCGAGCTTGAAGATGTGCCCCAGCTCGTTGCCCTTTTTTTCGTAGAGTTTGCCGCCGCAGACGGGGCAGCGGTCCCCGGCCTTCACCGTGCGCACATCCGCGACAAGCCAGGGACTAAAGTCCCGGCCAAAGGCGGCGTGCTGGTAGTGCAGGTCCTTTGCCAGCGCCCCGGTGACCGCATCGGAGAGGGCGGTGACGGTTTCATCGGCAATAACAGGAATACTGCTCAGCCCCACAGGACCGGCAAAGCCCACAGGTGCCCCGGTGAAGCGTTCCACATCGGCGTCTGAAGCAAGGGTCACTTCCCCGGCCTTGAGGAGGGCGGCAAGTTTGACTTCGTTCACATCCAGGTCCCCCCGGATGGCCACGGCAAAGAAGGCCATGGGGTAAACTGCGGGCGCTCCCGGCGAGGGACTTTTTTGTTCCAGTTTGGCGCAGCCCGGCGCAGGAGCAGCACCGCCTTTGCCTGAAAGATCCAGCTCTACATTAATCGCTTTATAGATCAATGTCTTGATGAATTTTTTCGCGTCTGTTTTGAGGAAGAGGCAGAGTTCCTCAATGGTTTTGACATGGGGGGTGTCGATTTTTTCGATGGGGGGAACGGAAGCGGCGGCGGCCTTTGCGGCTTCGATGGAAGCAGGGGCGGAAAAGTCCGGCTTGCAGGCGGCCTTCTCCACATTGGCGGCATAATCGCAGGATTTGCAGAGGAGCAGGGTATTGTCCCCGACCTCGCTTTCCACCATAAACTCTTCGGAGCCGCTGCCCCCCATGGCGCCGGAATCGGCCTTGACGGGGATCACCGTAAGGCCGCAGCGTTTGAAGATACGCCGGTAAGCGCGGCCCATCTTTTGGTAGGTTTCATCCAGGCTCTCGTCATCGGTGTGAAAGGAGTAGGCGTCCTTCATCACAAATTCCCGGCCCCGCATCACCCCGTAACGGGGGCGGATTTCATCACGGTACTTGGTGTTGATCTGGTACAGCGAAAGGGGAAGCTGGCGGTAGCTGGAAAGCTCGTCCCGGACCAGGCTCGTAAAGGCCTCCTCCGCAGTGGGGGAAACCACAAAATCCGCGCCGAGGCGGTTTTTCACCCGGAACAGCTCCTCGCCCATGGCGTCCCAGCGTCCCGATTCTTTCCAGAGTTCGCCGGGGACCACCACGGTGGGCTTAATCTCCAGGGAACCTATTGCGTCCATCTCTTCGCGGATGATGTTCTCGACCTTGCGGAAGGCCCGCAGCCCCAGGGGCAGATAGGCGAAAAGGCCGTTGGCCAGTTTGCGGATCATGCCGGAGCGGAACATAAGCCGGTGGCTGGCGATCACCGCGTCTGCGGGAACTTCCCGCAGGGTGGGAATAAAATTTGCCGATATTTTCATTGCTGCTTTCATAAAACCGATCATACCCGATTTAAGGGGTTTCTGGTAAGCCTATTCGAGGTCCATCCCAGGATAAACGCATAGAAAATTTTCCTTCATGAAATATATTGAAAGGCTGCAAATATGTAAGAATTTAACCACGGACATCACGGACCTCACGGACAAAGGAAAGGATAGGAAAGCAAGAGTCCGTGGCGTCAGTGTGGTCCGTGGTTAAATTTGGAATTGCCAGTTTTTGCGCTTTGACCTTATCCCGGTTTTACGGTATTCTATTGTAGATGATTGAAGTTATCGCCGGTTTCGAAAATGTTTCCCGGGCCATTATGGCGGAACAGGCGCTAACGGAGCAGGGCTTTGATGTCCGCGTCATGCCCATGCCCTCCGGCATCCGGGCGGGCTGCGGTTTTTGCCTCCGCTTTTTACCGGAAGATATTGAGAAGGCCGCCGCGTTTCTGCGGGAACGGGGACTTTCCATAAAAGAGGCCTGGGAGAAAAAGGAACTTCAGTTCCAGCAATCCTACAGGAAGGTCGTCATACATGAAGGGCAATGAGCCGCTGCATTCACAGGGACTGCTGTCATCCTGCACCAGCGGCGGGTGCGGCGCGAAGATAGAAAGCGAGGGCCTTGCCCGCTTATTGGCCGGGCTTGCCCCCGGCGGCGATAAGCGGCTGCTCGTGGGATACGACACTTCTGATGATGCCGCGGTCTACATGCTTGACGAAGGAGACGGGACCTCTCAGCGGTCGCTCATTTTTACCGCGGATTTTTTTCCCCCCATGGTTGATGACGCCCGCGCCTTTGGGCGTATTGCCGCCGCGAATGCTTTAAGCGATGTATGGGCCATGGGCGGCAAACCGTTGGTGGCGCTGAACCTCGTGTGTTTCCCCGAGGCCATGGACAAGAATATCCTGGCGGATATTCTGGCCGGTGGCGCGGAGAAAATCGCCGAGGCAGGGGCCGTATTGGGCGGGGGCCACTCGATATACGACAGGGAGCCGAAGTACGGCTTGGCCGTCACCGGCATCGTCGAGACCGCAAAGGTGCTGCGCAACAATACCCCAAAGATCGGACACAAATTAATACTGACAAAGCCCCTGGGCGTAGGGATCGTGATGGCCGCGCTGCGGGTAGGGATGGCCGATGACGCTGCGGTGCAGCAGGCGCTTGCCTCAATGGAGCGGCTCAACCGCTATGCCTGCGAGAGCATGGCGGGCTTCAGCGTAAGCGCCTGTACGGATGTTACCGGTTTCGGCCTGGCCGTCCATGCCCTGGAGATGGCGGGGGATTCTGCGGACACAGCAGGTCAGGTGTCAATCATCCTGTACCCTGACGCTCTGCCGGTAATTCCCGCCGCGGTGAATTATGCGAACCAGTATTTATTGACCGCCGCAGGCCAGCGCAACCGCAACCGTGCAAGTAAAACTGTTGATGTAAGCCCGCTCCCCTTTGCCGTCCAGGAGCTGTTATTCGATCCCCAGACATCAGGCGGCCTTTTGATAGCCGTGCCGGGGGATGAGGCGGAATCGCTTAGGGCCCGCATAAAAGCCGCCGGTGACGAACACGCCGCAATCATCGGGGAAATTGCGCCGAGAGCGGAAACAGTAATACTGTTTAGATAAAACATGGACGAATATAAAAATCAGATTAAAAATGGTTGAAAAAGGCCTTGACAAAAGAATTGGGAATTATATAATAAATTTATGAAAGATAAAGCCATTTTAAATAAATTATCTCCTTATTTATTCTGGGATTGTAATATGAATATGCTTGACCCTGATATAGATAAAAAACTAATATTGGAACGGGTTTTTACCCGGGGGACAGAAAATGATGAGAAAAATATATTTGAGTATTATGGAAATGAATCAATTAAAAATACAATATTGGACATAAAGTATTTTGATAAAAAAACATTAAACTATTTAAGTATTGTTTTTGATATTTCAAAGGAGGAATTTAGATGTTACAGACAAAGTCTTTCAGAAAATCCCTTTGGAATCTCTTAAAAAATTTACAAAAATCAAGCGTATTTGATAATTATTTTCTCGTGGGCGGTACCGCGTTATCATTGCAATTGGGCCATAGAATATCTGATGATATTGATTTATTTTCCAAAAACGATATAAACAAAGACGAAATATTTGATTATTTGAATGAAAATTATAAAGGATATCAAATAAATAATAATCAGAAAATAATTTTACAAATGACTATTAATGAGATTAAAGTTGATTTGGTAAAATATAATTATGAATTAATCGAAAAATAAAACAAAAACTTATTAGCGAGCTAAATAATTATAATGAAAATATTATTGGAAAAAAATAATGGAGTACGGCCATACACGCAGGCCTATGGTCTGACGCATAATTTCACGTTAGGCGAAATTGGGCAAAAATTTGCGTATACATTTGAATGTCGGACTTGAATCAATAAGGAATTTAACAAAAAATGACACGTGGTGAAATATGACGGGCTGATTATGTTTATTCTTGGAATAAAATCAGTATAAAAAAATGATGTACGCCCCAACTGCACATAACATCTTGACAAAGCGGAATTAAAACAAACAGTGCAAATGCCAGTATTAGTGGCTCCCGCCTTCTTTTCTTGCCTTTCCCGCTTTTTTTTGCGATATTTGAACCAGTATTTGGGGAGGAATATGTCAGATCAAAGTTTAGTGCCCATAGACCAGAATTTGCCGAACAAACTGCCCCTGGTGGCCCTCATGGGACGGCCCATTTTCCCGGGGATCTTTACCCCCATCATGATCGGGAACCCCGCGGACGTGAAGGTGGTGGACGATGCGGTGGCCGGTGACGCCCTGATTGGCCTCGTGATGCTTTCCAACGAGACCGATACACCCGCCATCACGGACCTCCACAAGGTGGGGACCGCCGCCAAGATCGTCAAGAAAATCAACCTGCCTGACGGGGGGGTGAACATCTTCATCTCCACCCTGAGGCGTTTCAGGATAAAGAAGACCCTCAACCCCTCGAACCCCATAGTGGCGGCGGTGGATTACATGGACGATGAGGAGGACGAAACCAGCGAGGTAAAGGCCCTGACCAGGGCGCTTATCAGCGAAATGAAGCAAATTTCCGAAAATAATCCCCTCTTTTCCGAAGAAATGCGGCTCAACATGATAAATATCGACCACCCGGGCAAAATCGCCGATTTTATCGCCAGCATTCTCAATATTGACAAGGTTGAACAGCAGAAAATCCTGGAAATTCTCAATGTCCGCCAGCGGATGGAGCAGGTTTTGGTGTTTATCAAGAAAGAACAGGAACTTTTGCGGATTCAGCACCGGATTCAGAAGGAAATTAACGAGAAAATCGAGAAATCCCAGCGGGATTACTTCTTAAAAGAGGAACTTAAGGCGATCAAAACCGAATTGGGGATGACCACCGACGCAAAAAGTTCCGAATATCAGCGTTTTAAGGAAAAACTGGATACCTTTAAGTTTGAAGGGGAGATCAAGGAGACCGTGGAGCAGGAGCTTGAGAAGTTCAACCTTATGGACCCCAATTCCGCCGAATTCATCGTTACCCGGAACTACCTGGACGTGATCGCCGGCCTCCCCTGGAACGAGCCCGCCCCGGAGCACTTCGACCTGAAAACTGCCCAGTCTATTCTCGAAGAGGACCATTACGGCCTCAAGGACGTAAAGACCCGGATCGTGGAGTACCTGGCGGTGCGGAAGCTGCGGAAGGACACGAAAGGTTCCATTATATGCCTCGTGGGCCCCCCCGGCGTGGGAAAGACCTCCGTGGGCCGGTCCATTGCCCGCAGTCTGGGGAAGCAGTTTTTCCGCTTTTCCGTGGGGGGGATGCGGGACGAGGCGGAGATCAAGGGCCACCGGCGCACCTATATCGGCGCACTGCCGGGGAAGATCCTCCAGGGCCTTAGGATCACCAAAACCAAGGACCCGGTGTTCATGATCGACGAGATCGACAAGATGGGGGCCAGCTATCAGGGGGACCCGGCGAGCGCCCTCCTTGAGGTGCTGGACCCGGAGCAGAACAGCAGCTTCCGGGACCACTACCTGGACCTGCCCTTTGACATTTCCCACATCTTTTTCATCGTCACCGCCAACACCCTGGACACCATCCCGCCGCCCCTCCTGGACCGGATGGAGATCATCCAGCTTCCCGGCTACATCGACACGGAAAAACTGGAGATCGCCAAGCGCTATCTCGTGCCCAAGAGCCTTGAAAAGAACGGCCTCAAAAAAAATCAGGTGAAGTACACCGCCGATTCCCTGCTCCACATCGCCAACGCCTATGCCCGCGAGGCCGGTGTGCGGAATTTCGAGAAGAATCTGGACAAGATCCACCGGAAACTGGCAAAGCAGATCATCGATGCGGAAGAAAAGCTTGATGTGAAGGATGAAAAGAAGGCCGTAGTAGAAAAACAGGTCCTTCCCCATTTTGCCATTGACAAAAAATTGATAGAAAAGCACCTGGGCAAGCCCATCTTCCCCGAGGGTGAGGTGAAAAAGGCCGACCGGCCCGGCATGTCCGTGGGGCTGGCCTGGACCAGCATGGGGGGCGACACCCTGGTGATCGAGGCCATCTCGGTGCCGGGCAAGGAGGGGCTCACCCTGACGGGCATGATGGGGGACACCATGAAGGAAAGCGCCGCCATCGCCATGACCGTGGCCCGGAAACTCGCGGTGGAGCGCTACGGCCTTGCCTCCGACTGGTTCGACAAGAACCACATCCACCTCCACATCCCCGAAGGGGCCACCCCAAAGGACGGCCCCTCCGCGGGGATCACCATGGCCACCGCCTTCCTCTCCCTGATGCGGGGCAAGACCATCGCCGACCGGCTGGTGATGACCGGGGAACTCAGCCTCACCGGCCAGGTGCTGCCCATCGGCGGCCTTAAAGAGAAGACCGTCGCCGCCCGGCGCAACAAGGCCCGGCACATCATCATCCCCAAGCAGAACATCCGGGACCTGGACGACATACCCGACCACGTAAAGAAGGGCATCGAATTCCACCCGGTAGAGCGCTTCGAGGAAGTGCTGAGTCTGGCGCTGCCCTATTAAGGGCAAGCCCGGTACGGCGAATTTCACTAAGGCAGGCTGAAAAAGTCAAAAAAAAACGAAAAATTCTTAAAATACCCTTGTTTTTTTCCAATAGTGATAGTATATTAACTTTCAATGTCATGATAACTGAGGAGGATTTTAATGCGTCATAAGTTGTATGCTATTCTTGCGGGGATAGTATGTTTTGGTGTCCTGCTTTCCTGTGAAATACCCCAGTCCATAAGCCTTAAGGGTTCGCCGGGGATATATACGAACCTGGGCAGCCCCTTTGGGAAGAATAATACCCTGACTGATATCCTTAATAATGACGGGATAGTGGACCAGGTGGGGGATCAGGGCGCTATATATACCTATACAGGTGAGTCCGGAAGCAGCGAAAGATACGATGGGGTTAAAACCTATTTGGTAAGTTTCCCTTTGCTTGGTCCGGATAACATGCCATCGTTGCTGAGCGGGCTGGCGCCAACATATACAGGATCCGTTCCCGAAGGAGGAACGCTGTCCATTCCGATTAATATTTCGGATCTGGCTTTAAACGAGATTACGAAATTCCTAGGAGGTGTTGATTTTAAAGAGGTCCCTGCGTATTTATATATAAATGGAGTGGGCGGCACGGTATATTTGAACTCAGAAATTTCCGGAATCGGATCAGTTCTCCTGCCTAATACTACTATCGGTACTGGGGTTGAATTTACAAATGCTGGAATTGATCCTGCTGATCCTGCTAATTGGATGAGCCAGGTAATAAGCCCTAGCGTTCCATCGTTTGATGTTAAGGACGCATTTAATGCCGAAGAAAAAGTTTCCTTGACGGGGTCCATTGAAATAGATAGCATAACCGCAAATAGGCCGATCCGGGCCGATCTGGTTATACTGCTGCCCTTACAATTTACCGCTCCTCCAGGTACGGCGGAACTAATTGACGGAGAAAGCCTATTTAAACTGAATTTGGATGTCCTTCCGGAGGAAGATGAGGATTTATTCGGCAGAACGGCAGACGGCGGTGATGATCTGTTCAGTCTATTGAAATCGGTTAAAATAGATATTAAGAGCGTTGACAACAACGTAATTGATAATCTGTTTTTGGTAATAAAAAAGAACGGAGGCGACAAGGCACTCTCTTTGAATGACGACGCTAATAACGACCCCGTAGAATTCTCTGCCGAAGAGTTGGATATTAAAAACGGGCCGTTTAATCCCATACGGCTCTATATGAGTTCGGCGACGGATCTTATCGTAAAACCTACCACGGGTGATGCAAAATTTGATTTTGAGATAGCCGTAAGCGCCCAAACCAACCTGAACATTAAGCAGAAGTTTTAAGGAGCAGCCCAAATGAAGAAATGTATACTTTTTTTGATTATATCATCCCTGGCTTGGGGCTTGTCTGCACAGGAAGGGGAACAAAAGGAATCGTTTATAACCGGTTTCGTGAAGTATTTTACCAATCCCGGTACCACCGAGCATAACATTCCCCTTCGGAACGTTGAGGTTGGTTTTGTTGATGGCATTAAGGTGGGTTTTGGAAACAGCCTTATCGGTGTGGGGGACATCCTCAAAAAGGAAATTGTTATTGACCTGGATGACATCTACGATAAAATGCCGGAAAACGGCGTTGGTATCGGCACTAATCTTGCCCTCCGCCCCTTTTATGTAAATATCTATGTCCCAAAGCTTGGGATGGGTTTTGGGTTATTCACCAATGTTGACGGCCGGTTTGACGGCGCTTTGCGCAAGAATATGTTTGACATTATTACCCAGGGGAATAGCAGCGGAGACCCCAACAAGTCCGGTGATATTGACGTTTCCGGCGCTGTTTTTGCGGAGGCGGGTTTAAGCTGGCGCGGATCATTCCTGAAGGATAAGCTGCACATCAGCGCTGCCCCGGCCTATTATGTTCCGCTGATATACATTCCCAAATCAAACCTTAGGCTTGAACTGGAGGCCGAAAAACCGGAGAACAATGACAGGCTGTATGTGGGTATCACCGGTGATCTGGACCTCTATCATGTTTTTTCCGACTCTGCAAAGATTGGCGGGGGCGCCGATCTTTCCGTAACCGGTGAATATGCACTCTTCCCCATTCTTGATGTGGGCGGCACACTTAGCCATATTCCTATTGTTCCCGCCACCTTATCCAATGGCAAGAAATTTGCCGTTAAGGGCGATATAGTAAATACCCCCACTCTTCTTGAAGGAATTGGCGAGACGGATATTCGTTTGGGGGATGGTGAATCAATTGTCGATCGCCAGGTGGTGCGTCCCATGCGCTTCGACGTTTACGTCCTGTACCGGCCCTTCAGAACGGATCTGCTGACCATTAAACCGAGCATTGGGTTTACCGCCATAAACCCCAGTGAGGAAACTTATTTTAACGGCATCCTTGAGGCCCAGCTCCATGTAGGTAAGTTACGCAATAATCCCGGCAACCTTTTTAAGCTCTACCTGAATACCGGCATTGAGGAAGGATATTGGCGGCACAAGCTGGGCTTTGCCCTTAACTTCCGCGCCGTTGAGCTGGATTTTGAAACGGGATTAAAGTCCCAGGATTATCTGAAGAGCTATCAGGCAAGCGGGCTGGAATTTACCCTTGGAATGAAATTTGGGTGGTAATGGCATAGACTCAGGCAGCGGGAGGGGCGTCCCCCGCCCGCTGCCTGCCTGACCGGTATCAGTTATTATTAGGCACTGCCATTTACTCACGACAAACGCCTGAAAGAATTTTTTAACCATCTGATCCTCAAAAAACGGATAAACTTAAGAATTTAACCACGAACCACACCAACCCCACGAACAATAGAGGGGAATTGGGTTCGTGTTCGAACCGAAGGTTCGCTTCGTGTGGTTCGTGGTTATTCTTGATTCGTGGATAGCGGCAGCCCTTTACTGATCTTCTATTACAAATTATAGTAAGGGAAATGGGGGAAGAGCCTAGCATGGCCGATGATATTGATGACATTCAGGACAGAATAGTTTTTCTCGCGGTTCCCGAAAGCCTTCGGGGCCGTATCGAATCCATGACCCACCATACCCATGAGCACGAGGATGATGATGATCATGACGATGAAGATGGCCATGATCACGCGCATCACCACCATCATGAAGATTCCGATTTTTCCATCGACCCCGAAATCCCCATCCCCGTGGAACTGCCCCCCGGTGAATCATCCCTCAACCTTGAGGAACTTTCCTGGGAGATGATCCTGTCGGGGATGTTGCGGGTTATTGCCGCCGATACCAGGCCTGAGTGGGCTAACTATTACCGCCGC
The DNA here is from genome assembly GCA_026002595.1 of Spirochaetia bacterium. Lineage (GTDB taxonomy): Bacteria > Spirochaetota > Spirochaetia > Treponematales > Breznakiellaceae > BNUT01. The sequence continues at coordinate 48,755 of BOBW01000006.1, forward strand.
TTTGTGCTGACCCTGCGGCCGGACATTCTGGGGGAATTTACCGAGGCGGCAATTCTTAAGGCGAAGAACGGTGATTTCGATATGGCCCTGGAGATCCTTGCGGCCCTGTTGGGGCTCTTTCCAAAATTTCCGCCGGTGCTCCTCAACCGGGCGCTGGTGCTGGAAGAACAGGCTGCGGCGCTGGAGCTGGCGGGCAAGGAAGATGCGGCGGAAGCGCAATACGTTCTGGCGGAACAGGCATATCAGGAATTGCTGGACATGGAGCCGCCCTTTGCCAACGCCCTTTTTAACGCCGGTCATTTTTATTTGAAGCGTCATAATGGGCGCAGGGCAAAGGAATGTTTTACCGCGGCCCTTGCCGTGGATGATTCATCTGCCGGGGTTCTGGATGAAGAAAAAAGGGAAAACGCCGAAACCATCCTTAAAGAAATAGAAGCGAGCGGCCTGGACGACGAGAGTTTTCAGGAAGCCTATAACCTTATCCGGCAGGGCAATGAGGAAGCGGCCCTTGCAAGCATCCGCAGTTTTCTGGAACGGCATCCCGATGTCTGGAACGGCTGGTTCATCCTGGGCTGGGCCCTGCGGCGGCTTGAACGCTGGGACGATGCCCTTGCCTCTTTCAGAAAGGCCCTGGAAATGGGCGGCGATGTCAGCGACACCCGGAACGAGACCGCCATCTGCTTAATGGAACTGGAAGATTTTTCCGCCGCCCGGAAGGAACTGGAAACCGCCCTGCGCTCTGATCCCGACAATGTCAAAATCATTTCCAATCTTGGGGTGCTTGCCCTGCGGCAGGGCGACGATGATGAGGCCGCAGATTTTTTCCGTATCGTCCAGGAACTGGAACCGGACGATCCATTGGCTGCGCAGTTTTTTGCGGGAAGTTTGAATTAATGAATTCAAAGCTGCTGACAGTAAAACGGTTTTTCCTTATCCTTGCCGGCGCGGTATTGATGGCCTTTAATCTCAACACCTTTGTCCGTGCCGGGGCCCTCATCCCCGGGGGCTTCACGGGCCTGACCCTGCTCATCCAGGAAATATGCCTCCGCTACGGAAATATCCATGTGCCTTTCAGCATCATCCTTTATGTGCTGAATGCGATCCCTGCGGTGATTTGTTTTAGGTTTATCGGAAAAAAGTTTGCCCTTTATTCAGGGATGATGATTATTGTCTCGGGTTTCCTCACCGACTTTATGCCCTCAATGTTTATTGATTTTTTGCAGCTCCACGATACTCTGCTTTCGTCGGTTTTCGGCGGCCTCCTCAATGCCCTGAGTATCAGCCTCTGTCTTAAGGCGGGGGCCACCAGCGGGGGCACGGATTTTATCGCCATTTTTATTTCCGAAAAGTACCGCAGGGACGCGTGGAATTATATCTTTGCGGGAAACTGCGTGATCCTTGCCGCGGCGGCATATCTCTTTGCCCTTGACCAGGCCCTTTATTCGATTATCTTTCAGTTTACCACCACCATGGCCCTGTCCGTTTTATACCGGGGCTACCAGCAGCGGACCCTGCTCATCATTACTGAAAGGCCCGATGAGGTTTACGCGGTCATACGGAATCAAACGAACCACGGGGCAACTACTTTTCACGGGTTCGGCAACTATGAAAAAGCCGACCGGACCATGCTTTATTCGGTGGTATCCGCCAATGAGGTTGCGCCCTTGATGACGGCGATAAAAAACATTGACAGTAATGCTTTTATCAACGAGCTAAAAACCGAGCACCTCAACGGCCGTTTCCATATGCAGCCCCGGGATTAAACTCCGAACAGTTCTGCTGCGCGATTCATGTTTTTTATCAATGGAACGCACTTACATCAGAGTTTTTTGCCGCTTCGGTCATTTCCACCGCACGGCCTGAACGGAGGTAGTAGAGCCATATCCGGCAGGGTTTACCCATCAGTTCTGACGCCGCCCGGTAATAAAAGGCCATCTGCGGAACATGCTCCGCAGGATTTTCACTGTTGTCGGTTTTGAAATCAACCACGTGGACCGAGCCGCCATCGGCAAATAACAGGTCGATAGTACCGTTGATGAATATATCTTTTCCCGCAGAATTTTTGATAAGGCTCCTGAACTGGTATTCACTTTTGCGATTCTTCGCAGCTTCCGCGGCCCTTCCCAAAGGTGATTGCAGAAACCGCTCCGCCAATTTTTTCCCGGCAGCAAGCAATGTGTCCGCTTCTGCAAGCGAGAGATGCCCTCCAAGCCGGGGCGGGATAAGGGCATCCCTTTTGTTCAGCAGGGCTTCAACACAGGCGTGGGCGATGGTGCCGAAATCCGCGGGGCTGAAGGATTCTTCTTTTTGAAGAAAACGTTTAAGGATGAGGTCAACCTTTTCAAAAACCTCAGGGGATGCTGCGCCTGAAAATTCTCCTGAGGTTTTAAAATCCCCGGCGCCACTCGTCTGGATGTTTTCCTTAAAGGAAGTCGGCGTCCTGTGATCGTTGATTATTTCCGTTGTAGTAATACTGTTTGCCCTTTGATAAAAGGGTTCGGTGTCGGCGAGAAATTTGAGGCGCCCCCTGTTGTTATTGGGATAAACCGTTTCCTGACGCAATCCATTCCCCTCGCGCTGTTCCCGGCTTTTGATGCGTTCTTCCGTATATACCGGGATACTTTCCAGATTCAGGAATGAAGGGAATTCGTTCCCTTCGGGAATGCGGTCTATCACGGCGGGGAGGAGCAGTCCGAAGAAGGTGTCGTTATCAAGGATAGCATCGCCGTTTATCATTTCCATCACTTCTTTGGCCTCTTTCTTTGCGTTTACCGCAATTTTGAGCCGCTCCGCTAAATTGCCCGTGTCCTCGTTGTCCTTACCAAAGGAAAGGCAGCCGCTTATGCAGAGTTCTTTTTCCGCACGGGTCATGGCCACGTAGAGGAGCCGCCGCAGTTCCGCCGTCTGTTTCCGCTTTTCTTCCACGCGGCCCTGCTCATAAAAGAAATTGCGTTTCACATCGTCCATGCCGGAACATTCCGGGGGCAGGGGCGGATTGAAGGACAGGCCCCCCGTGTCGGAGGCGTATATTTCCGCATCATTATTGTTGTTCCTGCCGTGCTTCCCGCAGCAGCACAGGAATACTACGGGGAACTCAAGGCCCTTGCTTTTGTGGATGGTCATAAGCCGCACCGCCCCGGATCGTTCCAGGGGTATATCCATATCCTCAAGCCGTTCCCCGCTTTCCTGCAATGAGCGGAGCCTGTCGGTGAATCCCGCAAGGCTCATGGTTTCCTCGTCCGCCTTGACCGCAAGGTTAAAAAGATAATCGTATAATTCACGGTAAACCGCGGTCTGGGGATTCCACTCGGTTTCATACCGGTAGCCTTCGGTATACCAGAGCTGGCTGACAAGATCGCTGATGCTTGACTGGGCCGCCCTTTCACAGAGCCTTTGGTAGAGTTCACCGCCCCGCACAAACAGGGAACGGTCTTCTTCACCAAGCAAAGGGATGACCGTGTCAGAAAAAGGCTGGGGGGCTTCACCGGCCTCGGCTTTTGCCTGATGGTACTGTGCCAGACAAAGGGCAAGGCCCCTCATCGAAAGACCTGCAAAGGGGGATCGCAGCATTACTGCGTAGGCCTCGGTGTCAAGGGGGTAGGCGATCAGCCTGAGTGCGGCAAGCATGTCGTTCACCGGGCCGTCGGAAAAAAATCCGCTGATCCCTTCGCTGGTGTATGGAATATTGAGGAGCCGCAGGTGTTTTTCAAAAACCTTTTGCGGGCCGTGGGCGCGGAACAGGATGGCTATGTCATCGGGGGTATATTTTCCTTCCCCGAGAATTTCCCTGATCCGTTCCGCAGCAAATATCGCCTCATTTTCATCGGAATTAAGCTGCTCATCATCATTCGTATCTTCATTGTCATCCGCGGCCTCTGCTCCCTTGTCGAGAATGCAGATGCTTATTTTCCCCGGTTCTTCCCTGCCTGCGCGCAGCGGTGTGTATATTGCTTCGTAGGGCGGCAGGGGAATGCCGCTGTTTTTTTCGGAGGAATCAGCAATTTGATTAACCGGTCCGTTCTGCGGCGATTCGGGAACAAAAACCGCATCGTAAAGGCCCAGGGGCTTTTCCCCTGCGGGATCGAATTCACTGCCGCCGAAGAGCGCGTTGAATGCGCCGATAAGGGCCGGGGAAGATCGGTAGTTCGTGGAAAGGGGCAAAGCGGCGGCATTAAGTTCTTCCTGCAGCCTGCGGAACACCGACACATCGGCGCCGCGGAAGCGGTAGATAGACTGCTTCTCGTCCCCCACAAAAAAAAGTTTTCCCGGAGAAATATCCGCCGCCTCCGGCACAGATTTTTCTTTTCGCTCAAATTTTTCCGCCAGCAGAAAAAGCAGATCCTTTTGCAGGGCGTTATTATCCTGGAATTCATCTATCATGATGGCCCTAAAGGCTGTCTTTTCGTTGCCCCGTATGTCGGTGTGATTGATGAGGATGCTGCGGGCAAGGCGGGCCACATCGGTAAAGGTCAGGGCTCCTTCGGCGCGTTTTTTATCCAGGTATATTTTTTGAAAATCATTTAACAGGGACATGAGGGATAAAACGATCCCGGCCTGCATGGAAAAAACCGCCAGGGACGAAAAGGTCCCAAAAAGGCTGCGAATGTCCCGTATCATATCCTTTGCGCTTTGTACCGTTTTCTTCCCGCCCTGCAAATTAACGGCTTTAAGCCGGTATATGTATTCGATGCATTGAAAGATTTTTTTTCGTACCGGATCCTTTTCCGCTTTATCGATACATTCGGTGTCAGGTAATAGAAGAAGTGAATCAAAGCAGGAACGGAGTTCCGTTTCTTTGGGGAATTGTATCTTACCGGTTTTAAATGGTTCCAGCAGGGGCTTAAGCGTATTCAGGAATTTGTCTTCCTCTTCATAATCGGAAATGAATTGGACAAGTTCCTGTAGTTTTACTGCGATTAGTCCGGTTGTTTTTGTCCATTCACCGCAGACAAGAACAAACTGTTTTTTGACGTCCGCGATAAAATCAGGCGGTTCATCAATATGACTGTATCGGGAAACTGTGGCGGCAAAGATATCCTCTGCAAGTTGAGCCGGACCTTTCCCGCGGTATAATTTCCGGATCGCAGGATGATGCCGTCGGGCAATGAGGAAGGGGAGGGCTTCCTCTTCGGCAATGCTTTGACACCGTTCCTCGTCAACCGCAAAATCGGGCCGTATCCCGTAACGGGAAGAGGCCTGTTTGACAATGGAAGCGCTGTAGGAATCAAGGGTTTGTATCCGGGCATGAAAGAAATCATTAACCGCATCCCGGGCGCGTTTTTGTTTTATTCCCTTCTCATTGGCCGCAATGTAAGACAGGGTGCTGTAGATGCGCTGGTACATTTCCGCGGCGGCTTTCCGGGTAAAGGTGAGGGTGAGTATCTGATCAACCTGATAATTTTTCTCGGTTACGAGGTACGCATAACGGCTTGCAAGCACCGATGTCTTCCCAGAGCCTGCCCCGGCGGCAACCACCGCGTTTTCTTCGCAATAAACGGCCTTCTGCTGTTCTTTGTTGAGCTGTATCAGCGGCTTGTCACCC
>BOBW01000007.1 GCA_026002595.1 Spirochaetia bacterium
GTTTTAAGGAGATCGTAGGGCACTACTTCAAATTCCGCGCCCTGGAACAGGGGGATGCTTACCCCGGCGATGTTCCCCGTGTCGGTTTTCAGGCTGCTGATGCGCACCAGATCAGGGGTAAAGATCTCGGTTTCGCCGTATACGGCAATCCAGGCCTTGAAGGATTCGTCGATCCGGTCCTTCTCCTCCATCAATTCCTTGATGCGGATCTCAGTAGTACGGATTTCCGCCTGGAGCTGCTGCTTTTTGAGCATCAGGGTAGGAAGATAACGCTGATACATCTTGAGGGAATCTTTTTGTTTTTTCAGCTCATTTTTGGTGAGCTTTATCTTTGCCATTATCCGCTTAGTCCTTCTTGGGCCAGAATTTTGTGATTAGCTCGGTCCGCAGGCCCGTTTCTTCGGGGCTGAAACAGCCGGCGAGGATCTCCCAGCCAAGGTCCAGGGCCCGTTCCAGGGGGATATTGACCGAAAGGTCCATCATCTTCTTTTCAAACTGGTCCCCGTATTTGAGGAGCTTGTCGTCCCAAGCGGTCATGATGAAGCCCATGGCCTTCTTTTCCAGGGTTTCCCGGTAGGCGGAATAGAGCTTGATCATACCGTCCATGAGAGCGCGGTGGTCGTCGCGGGTCTTGCCGTTGACCTGCTGCTTGAGCCGGGACAGGGAACCGAAGGGCTCGATGCGGCCGCCTTTCAGGTAGTACTGACCCTCGGTGATGTACCCCGTGTTATCCGGCACCGGGTGGGTCACGTCATCGCCGGGCATGGTGGTTACCCCCAGGATGGTGATGGAACCGGCGTCCGCGAATTTAACCGCCTTTTCATAACGGCTGGCGAGCTGACTGTACAAATCGCCGGGGTAGCCCCGGTTTGACGGCACCTGCTCCTGGATAATCGAAATTTCCTTCATGGCATCGGCGAAGTTGGTCATGTCGGTCAATAACACCAGCACGGCCTTGCCCTGAAGGGCGAACTGTTCCGCCACGGCCAGGGACATATCGGGGATCATGAGACATTCCACGGTAGGGTCAGACGCGGTGTGTACGAACATCACCGTACGGGAAAGGGCGCCCCCCTCTTCCAGGGTGTCTTTAAAGAAAAGGTAGTCATCGTATTTAAGGCCCATGCCCCCCAGGATGATCACGTCAACCTCGGCCTGCATGGCGATACGGGCGAGCAGTTCGTTGTAGGGCTCCCCGGAGACCGAGAAGATCGGCAACTTCTGGGACACCACCAGGGTATTAAAGAGGTCGATCATGGGGATACCGGTGCGGATCATGTCACGGGGGATGATGCGCTGGGCGGGGTTAACCGAAGGCCCGCCGATGGAGATGAGGTTTTCGGTAAGCGCGGGGCCCTTGTCACGGGGGGAGCCGGAACCGGTAAAGACCCGGCCCATGAGGTTTTCCGAAAAGGACACCTGCATCTGCCGGCCCAAAAAGCGGACCGTGTCGCCGGTGGAAATACCCCGGCCCCCGGCAAATACCTGGAGGGACACCATGTCGTTTTCCAGGCGGTTCACCTCCGCAAGGGAGGTACCAAACACGGTGTCAACCTCGGCAAGGTCCCCGTAGCGGATGCCCTCGGCCTTGACCGTGATCACGCTGCCGGTGATGGATTCTATTTTGCTGTATACCTTATTCATACGTCCCTACCTACGCCAGGATTTTTTCAACTGTTTTGTCCAAGCCCTTGGACTGTTCAGCCACCGCGGATTCAATCTCCTTTTCCAGGGCATTGAACCGCTCGCTCCGCCATTCCGAACCGTTAAAGTCCAGGAATTTCTGCCTGAGCCGGTTGAACCAGCTGCGGGCTTCGTTTTTATCGGGAAAGGCGAATTTTGACGCCAGAATGTTAAGGAGTATCTTGAAAATATAGATCTGCCGTTCCGTGGTTACCGCGGCATCAACCGGGTCAAAGGAGTTTTGCTGAAGGTAAACCGCATCCAGCATATCCCCCTTAAGGTAGATAACGTAGTCATCAATACTGGTCCCTTCCTCGCCAACAACCTTCATCATCTGCTCAACTTCGCTGCCCCGGCGTACAAAGCCGTGGGCATATTCGACCTTGTTCGCCCCTATGGTTCCCCGGTACTTGGACCAGGAATCCAGGGGATGGATGGCGGGGTACTTGCGGGCATCGGAACGCTCGCGGGAAAGGCCGTGGAAGGCCCCGACAACCTTGAGCGTTGCCTGGGTGACGGGCTCCTCGAAGTTACCGCCGGCAGGGCTGACCGTCCCGCCGATGGTGACCGATCCCAGAGACCCGTCCCGAAGCCGCACCAAACCGGCCCGTTCGTAGAAGCTGGCAATAGTAGATTCCAGGTATGCGGGGAAAGCTTCTTCACCGGGGATTTCCTCCAGGCGGCCCGACATTTCCCGCATGGCCTGAGCCCAACGGCTGGTTGAATCCGCCAAAAGAAGCACGTGGAGCCCCATCTGCCGGTAGTATTCGGCCAATGTTACCGCGGTGTAAACTGAAGCTTCACGGGCGGCAACGGGCATGGACGAGGTATTACAGATAATGATGGTCCGCTCCATCAGGGAGCGGCCGGTTTTGGGGTCCGTTAATTCGGGGAATTCCTTGAGGGTTTCCACCACTTCACCGGCCCGCTCACCGCAGGCGGCCAAAATAACGATGTCCACATCGGCGTGGCGGCTGGTGACCTGCTGGAGCACGGTCTTTCCTGCTCCAAAAGGACCGGGGATACAATAGGTGCCGCCCCGGGCCACCGGGAAGAAGGTGTCGATGATCCGCGACTGGGTCACCATGGGGGCTTCGGGCTTGAGCCGTTCCTCAAAGCAGTCAACGGGCCGCTTGACCGGCCAGTTAAAGGACATCTTCACCTCGTGGGTGTTGCCCTTTTCATCTTTTAATTCGGCAATGGTTTCCCGGATATTGTAGGACCCGGCGCTCTTTATAGAAGAAACCGTGTAAGTTCCGTAAAGGTTGAAGGGAACCATGATCCTGTGGGTAAAGGCCCCCTCAGGCACCGTGCCCAGGGTATCGGCCCGTTCCACTGTGTCCCCGGCTTTGACCACCGGGGTAAAGTCCCATTTTACATCCACGGGCAGCGGGTCCAGGTAGACCCCCCGTTCCAGGAAGTAGCCCGCTTCCGCAGCCAGCTTAGGGAGGGGGTTCTGGAGGCCGTCAAAGACCTGGCCCAAAAGGCCGGGCCCCACTTCCACCGCAAGCATGTCCCCGGTGTACTCCACCTCGTCCCCGACGGCGATCCCCTTGGTGATCTCAAATACCTGAAGCTGGGAGACATCTCCCCGGATACGGATCACTTCGCTTTTGAGCCGCTTGTCGGCAACCTTGACGTAACCGACTTCGTTCATAGATACCGCGCCGTCAAAGCGGACGCTGACCATATTGCCGTTAACGGCTACTACTTTACCCTTAGTTCCGATCATTGGCGTTCTCCCGATTCTGTACTGGTTTCGGACACTGGTCCGCGGGCCGCTTCCATGACGGCAGCATAAAGCCCCTTATATTCAGAAAAGCCCTCATCAGCCCGGAAAGCGGACCGCCGCTCAATAAGGAGCAGCTTGAGGAGATAGGCATACACGGTATTGCGATCAAAATAATCCAGCCCCTGAAAGGCTTCGATGGCCTGCCAGCGGGCCTCATCCAGAAAAATTTCCGCTTCCAATGGAGAATCCATGGCTGAAGCGGCCTTTGCGGCTGCGGCGGCATCTACGGGATAATCGTTTACATCGGCAGGGGCATCCCGTTTTACACGAGAGGCCCGGTACCGGGCAAGGTTAAGCCGCAGGGTCCGTTCCCAGGCATACCATTTGGCAAAAAATTCCGGGGCCGCCAATTCTGCGGCCGAAGCAACGCCGGTTCCCGGTGCAAGAGCCCAGGGGTCCAGGGTACAGAAATCCAGAAAGACTGAGTCTTCAGGCGTAAGGGCCGTTTTACAGAGGTCGATAAATGCTTTTGAACCCATAGGCGCCGCCTGTCCGTAACTGAGGCTGGGAAGCTGCGCCACCAGGTAGTAATAGGCCACTTCGCTTAGCCCCTGGCCGCAGTTTTCAGGATCTCCCCAAGCCGGGGGTTGAGGTAGGCCGCAAGGAGTTCCGCCACCGATTCGGAAGAAAAGTCGTAATAGGCGGAACCGTCCTTGCTGGCGATGCGGAAACCGGCGCCCAGATTACGGTCGGCCTTCAATTCCACCCCTTTTTTGAGTTCGGCGGCAAGTTTATCGTTAAAAAAGCCCTGCAATTTCTTGAGATCACTATCGGAGAGGAGCAAATCCAGGGAATTGCTGCTTTTGGAAGCCCAAGTTTTTACCAAATCCGGGAGAATAGCCTTGAGGGTGTCCTCGCTGTAGGAAGAAGCGGTCTCCTGGGCGACGATTTTGTCCAAAAGGGACTGGATTTCAGTCTTGAAGGCCAGCACCAGGTTCCGGGAAGCCTGCTCAAGGGCGGCAATACCGGCCTTTTCAAACTTTTCTCCCTCAGACTTGGCCCGGGAAATAATGGCTTCCCCTTCCTTAGCGGCGGCATCAACGATCCGTTTCGCCTCAGCTTCGGCCTGGGCCTTGAGCCGGGCGGCTTCCTCAGAGGCGGATTCGATTCCATCTTTCTTTATCTTATCGATGAGTTCCTGAAGCTGGATGTCCATATTTTCCTCTTCTTACGCTTACCCCTTAGGTAAGGTTAATTTATTTTGTACAAATGTTTATAAAATTCTCAGAAACAACTATACACCTTTTGTTTGAAACGTGTCTACCAGTCAAACGAAAAAACCGCCTTTTCGTGGTAATTTTTTCCGGGGCCGAAAATGGCGGAGGGAAATGACGGCTGATTCGGCGAATCGGGAAAGTGCTGGGTTTCCAGACAGAACCCCGCATGCTTGTTATACACGGAACCTGCCTTGCCCTGAACGTTGTCCAGGGAATTCCCTGTATAGAACTGAACCCCCGGCTGGGTGGTAAAGACCTTCATGCTCCTGCCGGAACAAGGCTCAAAAATCTCGGCGCAGGGCCGCAGTTTCCCGATCTCACCGTCCAGCGCATAACAGTGGTCGTAGCCAATCACGGTCGCTTCAATGTCCCGGCCTATGGGTTTGCGTTTGAGGAAATCAAAGGGACCTGCGGTCCCAGAGGCCCCCTGCACCGGGAGGAGTTTCCCCGTGGGGATCATTTGCCTGTCAATTTCTACATAGGAAGAGGCGTAAAGAACGGCCTCATGGGAGAGGATGTCCCCATTCCCTTCCCCGGCGAGGTTAAAATAGGAATGGTTCGTAAGGTTAACCGGCGAAGGGGCGCTCACCCTGGCCTCATAGCTGGCGATGACCTCGTTGGACTTGGTAAGCCCGTAGCTTACCGCCGCCTTGAGGCTGCCGGGAAAACCGCCATCCCCGTCAGGGCTTTCAAGCTCAAAACGGACAAAGACCCCGTCCTTTTCCTTATAGGTTTCCGCACTCCAGAGAAGCTTGTCAAAACCCCTTCTGCCTGAGTGGAGGGTATTTTCCCCGTTGTTTTTATCCAGGGTATAGCGGCGCCCCTCCAGGGTAAAAGCCGCCCCCCCAATCCGGTTGGCAAAGCGGCCCACGGTCGCCCCCAGGAAGGGCTTGTTATTACAGTATCCCGCAAGGGAAGAATAGCCCAGAAGCACATCATCCTGTTGTCCGTTTTTTGAAGGCACCAGAAGGGATGTCCAGGCAGCCCCGAAACTCGTAATGGACAGGCTCAAATCCCCCGCTTTAAGGGTATAAAGATACGCTTTTTCCCCATTGGAGAGGAGACCGAAGTTCTTTTTGCTTACTTTCATATGCAAATCGTATCATAGAAAAGGAAGAAAGAAAAGAAGTATTTTACCGCTCTTTGCGTTTGCCCCTGATTTTATGGTATAGTGCGTCATGGGCATTTTTGACCGCTTGGGAGATGTGATCAAGAGCTATCTCAACGATGAGGATGAAAAAATCTTTGGCCGAAGCGGCCGGGAGCATCGGCGTGGGGCAGACCCGGACCTGGATGCGGCCTTTGATGAGTTGAACGATTTCCTTGGCAACGGTTCCGCAAAAAGGGACGGCTGGAGAGGGATTGTAGATGAAGAGCCGGGCAACGGCCCAACCAAGGGTAACACTGCGGGGAGCGGCGCGGGAAAAACCGGCGGTTCAACCGGGGCGGCCCCCGCGGCGCTGAGGCAGGATTTTGCCGAACTGGGTTTGGATCTGGGAGCATCGGCTGAGGAATGCAAGGCCGCCTATAAGAGGCTCCTCAAGATACACCACCCGGACCGCCATGCAGGGCATCCGGGAAACATGAAGAAGGCCACGGACAAATCCGCCCGGATCAACGCCGCCTATGACCGGATTGAGAAATGGCGGGGGACGGGGCAGGTTTAATATGAAAAAGAGCGGTACTGTTTTATTTCTTTTGCTTGCGGTATGCGGACTGCGTATGGCCGCGCAAGAAGCAGCAACCGATATTACATTTCATGTACCGTTTTATACGCCGGATGCAATGTCATTTTTTTTGTCAGAGTATCAAAACGCCCTGGCAAACCAAAAACTTGTTGGTTTCTATCTAACCGTTGCCGCAAATAGTTACAAGGTTCAAAATAACCGCCGGCAATTTTATCCTAAGGAATACGAAAAAGCTGAAATGTTCAGGCTGGCCGAATCTTTAGGGGCGCTTCTTCCGCTATGGCCATATCACCTGTCATTCATACTGCATGGTACTTATAACAACGAATCCCGGGGGATTGCAAATAACGAAGGCAAAGACTTTTCCAGTTTTTTTTATGGCGGCGGATTAAAGGCTGATTTCGGCAGTTTCTCCATAGGTTTTATCGGCGGTGCCTATGGCGGCGGTGTGATTGACAACGAATATGTCCAGGGCGTATCCGCAAACGACCCTACTGTTTTTAGGTGGACGGTTCCCATCAGTTTGGGGTTATCGGAGCAAATATTTTTTATTGATAGGCTCTTTGGCAATTTTGGCTTTGATGAGCATTTTGCCATTGACAAACTGTTTACCGAACTTGCATTTATACCTTTTCGTATAATGGCAGCGAAGGTTGGGGTTAAATTATATTACAAAGATGAAGGCTATAGCGTGTTTGCAAGACAGAAATTAGTAGGCGCGTCGTTGACAACAAAATATCTGCAATTTGACGGCGGTTACCGCTTTTTTAACAATGACACATCTGAGCTCACCTATGATGATGGACCCTATGGCAGACTGATATTGAAAATTCCCTTCGGAAAAAAAGTCGCATTGGCATTTTCTGCAGCTTATACCGGCATTGATAAAAAAGCCGACTCAAAAATGTCATACGGCATAGGTATTTCGCTGTTTGGCAATATATGGCAAACCTTTGTGGAATTAGGGGCGGAGCTAACAGTTATTGAACACCTTAATTATGCATCCTTGGGTGAATAATTGGTTATGCGTGAAAAGGAAAAACGGCTGTCCCAGGAAGAATTGTCTGAAAAAGTAGACATATCGGTTAAGCATTTGAGCGCCATAGAACACTCCCCCAAAAATGGCATTTTCCCACTTGACATTTTTTTGCAAGATAGTATATAATACCTATAAGTTTACTAGGTTAGATCCACAGGAGGGATTACCATGGCAAGAGTAGAGAAAATTACGGACCTCATAGGGAATACCCCTATCGTCAAGATCAACAAGCTCAACGAGGGCGGGGCAACGGTATATGTGAAGCTTGAAAGTTTTAACCCCTTTTCCAGCGTCAAGGACCGGATCGCGCTGGCCCTTATTGAAGCGGGGGAGAAAGACGGCAGGATCAAGAAAGGCACGGTTATTATTGAACCCACCAGCGGCAACACCGGTATCGGGTTGGCATACGTGGCGGCGGTAAAGGGCTACCGGATCATCCTGACCATGCCGGAAACCATGAGTATTGAGCGGCGGAAACTCCTCAAGGCCCTGGGCGCCGAGCTTGAGCTTACCGAGGGCGCCAAGGGGATGAAGGGGGCGATTGCCAAGGCGGAAGAGCTGGCGGCGTCGATTCCCGATTCCTTTATTCCCCAGCAGTTCAACAACCCCGCGAACCCCGCTATCCACGAAAAGACCACGGGCCCGGAAATCTGGAACGACACGGAAGGAAAAATTGATATTCTCATCGGCGGGGTCGGCACCGGCGGCACCATTACCGGGGCGGGGAAATACCTCAAATCCAAGAAACCTTCTATTAAAATTGTTGCGGTGGAGCCTTCGGCATCCCCGGTGCTTTCCGGCGGCAACCCCGGCCCCCACAAAATTCAGGGAATCGGCGCGGGCTTTGTGCCCCAGGTTTACAACAAGGATCTGGTGGACGAAATCTACCAGACCGATGATGTCAAGGCAGGAACCGTTGCACGGCGTCTCGCCAAGGAAGAGGGCATCCTGGTGGGTATCTCCTCCGGTTCCGCCCTGGAAGCGGCGCTCACCATTTCCAAGCGCCCGGAAAACAAGGGCAAGACCATCGTGGCGGTGCTGCCGGATACGGGGGAACGGTATCTGTCAACCTGGCTCTGGGAAGAGTAAAACTATTTACGGAGCCCTATCAGGTTCCAGTAATGGATTAAGCTAAAGGTGGCGGGAACGTCCCTGCCACCATTGCCTTAAACCAATTAATGGAGGTACAGCATGAGTTGGCGGATCGCCGTTACCAGCGCCGATGGGGTTTTGATTAATCAGCATTTTGGTCATGCCCGGTGGTTTTTTATCATCGATATTGAGCGGGACGGCTCAAGCACGGTTGCGGAAAAACGAGACGTGACCCCATGGTGCAACATCGAGAACCACGGCGGGTCCGAACATTTCTGCGGTGGTAAGGACTCATCATGTGCCACGCCCGGCCCAAGCGGCGGCGGTATTGCCGACAGTATTACTGATTGCATCGCGGTGATCACCGCCCAGATCGGCCCACCGGCCCGGAAGAAGCTGGAACTGGCGGGGATCTCCGTGTTTGAGGAACCGGCAAAAATTGAAGATGCGGTTAAGAAGCTGGCGGTCTATTATGTAAAGATAAGGCAGCCGGAAAACAAAGCCTGAGGTCGCAGACCGAGGTTCCCCGCCGGGGAACAAGGCCTGAACGGCCTCTTTTTTCGGGAGGAACTATCTAAAACTTCAATCTTCTTCGGTAAGGTATTCTTTTCTAAGGCTTTCAAGGGAATTGCTGACCATTTGGGTCAATTTCAGGGAAGCCTCCTCGGTATATCTGGTCAAAATTACTCCAATATTGCTTGGCACAGCCTCTTCCGGCTTAAAAAATTCGTAAACTTCAATGTCCAGGGCTTTACTCAGGTTCATTAGGGTTTCAGGATAGGGCCACTGCTTGCCGGTTTCTATACCGCTCAGAAAATTCACGGAAATACCAGCTTCTTCGGCCAATTTTTCCTGCGACCACCCCCGGCGGTTACGATGCCGCTTGATATTCACGCTTAAAACAGCCCGTAATTTGTTCCCGACTATCGATCCATCTCGTGGCATATATTGAAAATTATCCTACTAGCCGTGTTGCGCCACGTAAAAAACGAACCATAGGCCAGCCGATGCGGCATGTTAAATTCTAACCATGGCCCCGAGCCCCGCGACGCGTGGCAATAGCAGGGACATCATGGGCGGAGTTGAGCAGATGGTCAACAGCCTTGGCCAGGAGATCCCGTTGTTGGACAATAGGCATTGTATCCCTGAGTTTCAGGGTATCCTGCTTAACCCGAATACCCTCAAGGACATCCCCGAAGGGCTGTTCCAGGAGCCGCTGGAAGGGCGTTTTGGCAGCATCGTAATGGCGCTTTTTCTTGGCGCCGATACGCTCGCAGCTGATTTGTTTCATGCAGGGGTAATACAGATTAAGGAGCGGGTCGTAAGCTGAGTAGACGGCCTGGAGGGCAGCGACCCCCTCCTCGCCTTCATAGCGAGCGTAGCCGACGATCTTGCGGACGGTGGCGTAGTTTTTCTGTTCGACATAGCAGTTATCGTTTTTGTGGGTAGGGCGGCCTCGGGTGAATTCAACGCCATGGGTCTGACACCACTTGTCAACGGGCTCGTTGATGAACTCACTGCCGGTATCGGAATGGATGCCTTTTAAGCCCATTGGCAGCGATATACGGGCCATTTCAAGAGCCTGTTTGACCCAGAGAGAGGCTTTGTTTCTGAGGGCAAAATGGACGGTCCAGCCGGTCTTTACGTCGGTCATGGTCAGGGTGTAGCAAAACTCCCCCGCAGGATTGCCACCGTCATGCTGGACAAGATCGATTTGGAAAAAGCCCGAGGACCGCTGAGCGTAATCAAACCAGGTAACGATGGGGATAGCCCGATGGAGGAGGCGGACCGGCTTGGTTCCGCTGGTACCGCGGATTTTCATCTGTTGCTTTGGTTTCTTGAGGAGCCGGTCGATGGTTCGGGGGCTGATTTTTTTCAGTTTGGCGGCAACAAGGTCTGACATGAGGTAGGGTTCCACCTGCCGTATGATGTCGAGATTTTGCCGCATGAAGGGCGCGAGGAGCTTTCCGCACTGCCAATTGAAACGCTGCCAAAGGAAAAGCAACATTTTCGCCACTTCTTCGTCATAATACGGCGTATAGATACGTTTTTTCCGGCTTTTTTCAACAATGTTGACCTTCACGGTCTCCCCACCGAGGAGGCGGAGTTGTACTTTCCCGACACGGTTTAGCTTGAAAATTGCATATTTCCGGCTTTTACTGCCTGAAAGCCTGAGATATTCGTCCAAAAGCCGTGTTTTTTCGCTCTTTTTCGCGTTCCGATACCGCGGGGCGTATTCCGCTGTAATCTTTTTCTTTTCCGCCATTGTAAACCCCATTCTGTTCCCCCGGCTTATGCCGGATGTAGTGTGTCCGAATGGTTAGATTTTTACGTGGCGCATTCGTTTCCCCATGGTTAGTTTTAACGTGGCGCAATTCGCTAGCTTGACATGGATACAAATGGCTAGTAACATATATCTTAATATTGGTTAATAGTTTGAAAAATAGGCCATTTTTGGGGTCTATCAACCTTTGAAAGGGACAAGGAAGGCTTTTATACCGTCTTTGGACGGCTTAAAGACGGCGAGTGTTACCCATCGGATAGATACAACGCCGAGGCCGTGTGTTACACGAAGGCGGCGTGTATAAATGGAGTTATGCCATAAGCCTCCAAAAAGGGTGTTGTAATGAGAATACTTGTAGCAAATGGAGGTCTTGCAAGAACAGGCGGAAGTGAAAACTTTACTTTCGCTATTATTGAGGAAATGGTGCGTTTAGGTTATGATGTTGAATATTTTACGTTTTTAAAGGGCGATGATGAAAATGCCGTTTCACGGCAAATAGAAAAATTAGGTGTTCCTTTTATGAAGCGTGAATCATACGATTTAATTCTGTCCAACAGTAACAGTGTGGTAAGATATTTATCTCAGTTTGGTTTTGTTATTGACACAATGCATGGCGTTTTGCCCGGCGTGGAAGAACCGTCGGCATTTGCCGATTTGTATGTCAGTGTAAGTCCGTATATATGTGAATTTTATAAGAAACAAGGTTATGAAAGTAAAGTAATAATGAATGGTATTAATTGTAGACGGTTTAGGCCAAAACGTGAATTATCAAATAAACTGTGCAAGGTATTATCGCTTTGTCAAAGTAAAGAATCAAATGAGTTTATATCAAAATGCTGCATCAAAATTGGTGTGAAATTTGCAAAAATAGACAAATACATTGATAATAAGTGGAATATAGAAGATGATATAAATGAAGCAGATTTAGTAGTTGGTATTGGGCGTTCATTATATGATGGTATGGCATGTGGGAGGGCTGTTATATCTTATGACAAGAGGTCTTATCGAGATCCCGGTCATGAAGGGGATGGATATTTGACTAAAGATAATATACATCAATCAATGTATAGGAATTGCACCGGAACCCGTGCATTTACAGAAGAAGAATTTATTAATGAAATGAAAAAGTATAATCCATCTGATGGAAATGACATGAGGAATATTGCGCTTGCAGAGTTAAATGTTGAAAAGACAGTCCCCGAATATATCAAGTATTGGAATGAAAATAAAGATGCGATTATTTCATTGCCGACATTGTTAAACTTTCGAAGAAAATTTATAGGGGAAATAGAAAGGCAAATTGAAAATACAAAAAATTATTATGAAAAATCACATTCGTGGCGTTATATGGCACCATTCAGGAAGGCAATGAAATTTTTAAAAGGAGAAAAGTAATGGAATGGGGCTTACGGCGCCTAACATACGCTACGAGGAAGAAAAATATCTTCTTGAATTGGGTTTACAAATAACTCAGGCCCGAAAGAAGTTAGACATGACCCAGAAGGAATTGGCTGAAAAAAGTCATGTAACCCAACAACAGTTATCGAAGATCGAAAATGGGATTAACTGTAATCTGCTGACCTTTGTTAAAATATCTTCAACCCTGGGGTTACCATTAAAATTTCTGCTTAAATAAAACAGTAGTGAGTAATGCTGCGGGAAAGGCCTTCACCGGCCGAGCATTACTCACCCAATTTCTTACAAGTTCGCCGTCAGTTCCGTGCGGATTTCGCCGGTTTCCATTTCAAGCAGATACTTGCCCCATTTGCCGCCCCAGTCCCGCAGTTCCTGTACGCCCAGAGGTGCAGGGTTTTTTGAATCGGTGTGGTTGGCGATTTTCTGCGCAAGACTCGTGTAGATCTTTGCCTGATCCGAATCAGGCGCGGCCTCAATGGTGGTCTTGCCCTGGAGTTCGCACTGGGCAACCGTGACAGAGCGGGGGATGTATTCCACCACCTGGGTCTTTGTCTTTGCGACAAAGTCGTCGATGATTTCCTTGGAATAGGGCTGGTTGATGGAATTGGCGATCACCCCGCCCAGGAGCGCGCCCCCGGCATTGGAGTACTTCTGAATTCCCCGGAAAAGATTGTTCGACGCATAGATGGACATAAAATCCGCCGACGACACGGTGAACACATGTTCTGCAATCCCTTCCCGGATGGGCACGGCGAATCCGCCGCAGACCACATCCCCTAATACATCGTAAATAACGAAGTCCAGGTCCAGTTCTTCAAAGACCCGGTGC
This sequence comes from Spirochaetia bacterium, assembly GCA_026002595.1. Lineage (GTDB taxonomy): Bacteria > Spirochaetota > Spirochaetia > Treponematales > Breznakiellaceae > BNUT01. Next base: position 13,041 of record BOBW01000007.1, read on the forward strand.
TGCTTGAAAATTTCAACCGCAGTGGTAATACCCCGGCCCGCGCAGCCGACACCCGGAGCGGGCCCTCCGGCCTCAACGCAGTACACGCCGTTAAAGCCGGTAAAGATAACTTCATGGGGGTCAACTTCACTTTTTTCGCGGAGCGTATCAAGCACCGTGGGGATATAAGTACCATCCCGCAGGGTATTGGTAGAATCGCTCTTCGGGTCACAGCCGAACTGCATCACCTTGTAGCCCAATTTGGTAAGGGCGGCGCTTAAATTAGAGGTGGTGGTGGATTTACCAATTCCGCCCTTTCCATAAATCGCAATCTGTTTTGCCTTTGACATTTTCTTCCTTCCTTAGTTACTGGTACTTGAAACAATAGTTGTATCCTTCAGTGTAACGGACTTGATGTATGTGAAGGGGTCCTTGTCGTACCAATCCTGTTTGAAGGGCATCGGTACATTTTTTGATATCTGCCTGTTATACTCGCTGTTGCGCATGATCTTGTTAACCCGCCGGGCTACTTCGTAAACACCGGTGTAACCGCAGTACCCAAGGCCGGGCCCAAAGAGGGGCAGCATGGGGAGCCCGTGCCGGGACTGGATATTATTTCCCCCGGTATGGACAATCAGAAGATCAGGCTTGACCTTCTTTACGATGTTGGCCATCTCAAAGGGCTGGTTTGTAGCAACACTGAAAACCACCTCATCCACATCTTCCAGCTGCTCAAAAATGGGCTCCACAAACTGATCGTAGTGATGGGCCTTAAAGCCAACCACTTTCATTCCCAAATCCTGTACAATCTCCGCGGTGGCGACAATCCGCACTTCGCCGCCGGCAAGGTAAACCTTTTTGCCCTTCAGATTTTTTCTGAAAGGATCCAGGGCCTGGTCCAGCACTTCGTTTTCAGCCTTGATAAAGGCTTCCATTTCTTTTTCAAGGCCGAAGTGGCTTGCGATGCGGCGGAGCCATTTATCGGTATTTTTCCGGCCGATGGGGATCGTATCCACCATGAAGGGGATGTTGTACTTTGACTGTAAGTGCCCGATGAAATAATCATCATGGGTACCGCAGCAGCTTATGTTAAGGGAAGTTTCCAGGGCGTACTGGAAATCCTCCGGTTCCGCATAGCAGGGGATAAAGGTCACATTAAGGCCCACCGCTTCAAGGAGACGCTTGAATTCCAGTTCATCCGCACGGCTCATGGAACCTACGTTAAGGACGTTAACGTTTCTGCTTTTCCGGTACTGCTCCCGGAGCTTGTCCGCATCGGTTTCCCAAACCGGAAGTTTCCGGTCAGGATAGCGGATATACTTTTTGAGGATACCATGATAGACCGCATCGTAGGCGGTGGCCATCAGTTTTGTTTTGAACCCTTCGCAGTGGATGGGCATGATGATCGCCGCGGTTTCCTTCTGCATATCCGCGACAATGGAATCAATATCATCGCCGATAAGGGCGGGCACGCAGCTGTTGGCAATAATAATCGATTCGGGCCGGAACTCGCGGTCCGCAAAGGTAATCGCCTCCCGCAGTTTCTTTTCGCCGCCGGTGATAACCTCCGCTTCATCAAGGTTGGTGGTGATCCACTGGAGCCCTTCCGCGCTTGGGTCCCGCAGCTGCTTAAACTGTTTATTGAGGCCGATGTTACCGGTAACGCAGATACCGCAGCCAAGGGGCCCGTGCATGATCACCACAGCGTTCCTGATGGAATTGAGGATCCCCAGGCTCAAGGTAAACTGGCAGCCCTGGGCCTGGGTAAATTTCCGGGATGAAAGGTTGGTGCATCCGCAGGCCATCGCGTTCTGGCAACTCTTTACCTGGGCGCAGGTTCCGCCGAAAGCGATACTCGAATGAAGCCGGTCCTCCCGGCTGGGAGCTGAATGGGCGTCTAAAAAATTCATATGGTACCTCCAAAACTATTCATGTTTATTAAAAAGCCGCAGGCTTTTTAATCATCTTCCTTGTACAAGGTAGGTGATAATATCTTCCGTAAGGGTAAGGCCGCCTGAAAATCCCGCGTAGGCCCGGTTCATTACCGAGCGCCCTGTCGCAGGAAAACTAACAGGCACCAGTGGGAAGCCGAATTCCTGGGCAAAATCCCGTTCATGGGAACTCCCCAGTACTACTGCGGGGCTAAAGGGATCGTAGTAACGATCATTATGATTCCGGGGCCATGCTTCCCGGAAGTATTTTTTTACCGAAGAGGTATCGGTGTCAAAATACACATGGGGTTCCAGGCCGGAATTAAGGCCGGCGAATTGGGCGCGCACCGTTTTCTGCTGATTGTCGTCCAGGATATCGGTTACCACCACCAGTTCGGGGAGCCAGCCCAGCTCATCGGAAAGGAAACGGGTCAGCGCCGGGGCGTAACTGGAATCCCCCACTATCACTGCGTAGCGCTGTAGATCCGCATCGGTGTAAATATCCGCGATCCGGGAAAAGTAATCGTAATAAATTTCCTTCTCCTCCGCGATAACTTTATTAACCTTGGCAGGATCGATTTTCAGTGCACTGCCCACGGTCTTTAAAAAAGTTTCCGATGCCACTGCGCCGACAGGGAGGGATGTTGCGATATAGGGAATACCGTGGACTTCCTCAAAGTATTTCGCACTTTCAATGCCGAAATTATTGGAGGCAATGATATTCAGGGACGCGGTTCCGGCGTTCCTGAAATTATCCAGATTTTCCCCTTCACCAAAGAAGGTATTAACCTTGAGCCCAAGCCTTTCGAGGATGCGTTTTATCTCCCGCAGATTCCCCTTCCAGAAAATATCCTGACCCGGGACAATGCCGAGGACGTTCACCGAAAGGGTTTCCTTCTTGTCGGATTTCTGTATGAACTTGTCGATAAGGCCTTTCATCAAAAGTTCATAACCGTAAAAGGCGTTCCCCTTGAAACTGGGAGTGGGAACGGCGATAACCGGTTTATCGGCGTCCCTGAATTCGGAAACCACCGAAATTGTATCATCCCCGATCATGTCCACCATACAGCCGGTGACCACCACGTAGAGGTCCCCATCCACAAGTTCAAGGGTGGACTCGATTTGTTCACGCAGGCGGGCCTCGCCGCCGAACACCACGTCCTTTTCAACCACGTTGGTGCTGGGCAGGGCCGAGCCGCCGCAGTAGCCGCCGCCGAGATACCCCGACCCGGCGTTCAGCGCCATGTTAATATTGCCCCCGCAGCCCGCGGAACCGTGCACAATGGTGATGGTCTTCGGCATTGCCTGAAGGGTTGCAACGGCCCCGCCTAAGGCGCAGGTGTACCGGGGCCGATCAATAAATCTACTACTCATGTTTACTCTCCTTATCCGTGAGAAAATGTCTGCTCAAATTCCTGTAAGCCGTAAAGCAGGGAAGAAAGATCCCCCTTTCCGGGAATACCCACCGCATCCGCCCGGCAGTGCCGGCAGTGCCGGAATACGGGGAGATAAACCTCCGCCGCTTCCCGCACCTTTGCAAGCTCAATACAATCGGGCTCCTCAAAATCCGCAAATTCAAACTGGGGGATCAGGGGGATAATGTTACAGATCCCCGCGCCCAGGGCCGCTGTGGTTTTTGCAATCTCGCCGATGTGCTCCCCGTTTATCGAAGGCACAAAAACGATATTGATCTTGACCAGCATCCCCAGATCCGCCGCTTTTTTAATCCCCCGCTTCTGGGCTTCGATGAGGATTGCTGCGCCCTCAACCCCTTCGTAATGTTTGCCGTCCAGGATGATGCCGGAACAAATTTTGTCCAGGATAACCGGGTCCACCGCATTCACCGTTACGGTCAGGGTACTCACCCCGACCCGGTAAAGCTCATCGGTATAGCGTTCCAGCAAAAGGCCGTTGGTGCTCATACAGTTGATCAGGTCAGGATATTCCCGATGGATCAGCTCGAATGCCTCAATGGCATGATGAGTAGCCAGAGTGTCGCCGGGACCCGCGATACCGGCAACAGTGATCTCAGGGCATATCTCAAGGGCCTTTCGTACCAGTTCTACTGCGCCATCAGGCTTGAGCAGTTCCGCCGTTACACCGGGCCGTTGTTCATATTTGTTGAAGGTCCTCTTGCAGAACCGGCATTGAATATTACAGGCGGGACTCACCGGCAGGTGAATCCTTCCACGGTTGACATTCGCCTCCCCGGAAAAACAGGGATGCCGGTTCGCAATATGGGAATAACGCCCATCAACCTTGGGCGTACCCAGGCAGGACAATTCACCTATTCCCAATTCAGCAGCAATACTACTCAATGTTAAAACCTCGGCCTTTCCAGGGAATCAAAGAGGGCGGTAGAAAGATACCGTTCCCCCGTATCGGGCAGTAATGCTACCACGATCTTGTTTTCAAATTCAACGCGTTTTGCAATCTGTGTTCCCGCAAAGGCGGCGGCCCCGGAGGAAATACCAACCAAAAGCCCTTCCTTTTCTGCGAGCCGCTGGGCAGTCAAAAAAGCGTCATCGGTCCGTACTTTGTAAATTTCATCGTAAATTTTTGTGTTAAGCACATTCGGTACAAAGCCCGCGCCGATACCCTGAATCTTGTGGGGCCCCGGAGCGGAACCTGAGAGTACCGCCGAATCGTAGGGTTCCACGGCGATAATTTTGATATCGGGATTTTTTTCCTTGAGCGCTTCCCCAACTCCGGTGATGGTCCCACCGGTCCCGATACCCGCGATAAAAGCCGCAACCTGCCCGTCCGTGTCCCGCCAAATTTCTTCCGCAGTAGTTCTGCGGTGTACCTCAGGATTCGCAGGATTGTTAAACTGCTGGGGAATATATGAGCCGGGAATCTGGGTGTTCAGTTCCTCAGCTTTTCTGATAGCCCCCTTCATGCCGTCCTTGCCTGGGGTCAACACCAGTTCCGCATTCAGGGCCTTGAGTAAATTACGCCGTTCAATACTCATGGTGTCCGGCATCACGAGGATTATCCGGTAGCCCTTTGCCGCCGCCACAAACGCAAGCCCGATGCCGGTGTTCCCGCTGGTAGGTTCAATAATAACGCTGTCCTTTTTCAGGAGCCCCCTGTTTTCCGCGTCCTCGATCATCGCCAGCGCAATACGATCCTTCACGCTTCCCAGAGGATTAAAATATTCCAGTTTCGCAACCAGCCTTCCCCGTAATCCAAGCCCCTCGCCGTAACCGGCCAATTCCAAAAGCGGCGTGTTCCCGATAAGCTCGGTCAATTTACCCGCAATCTTCGCCATGTTTCCTTCCCCCTCGAAACTCCGTTGGAAGTTCCTTGAAACTTCGTTGGAAGTTCCAAAAAATTATGTAAAGACGGCACACCCAATTTTGCGGATATACCGCCCGTCCATTTTTAATTAACTTTTCTAAATGTTTTTTAACCACCCTCTTTTTATAAAAACCTAACCCCCAGGTTTCCGCCGTTTCAATGGCGGAAACCGGTCGTTATACGGCGTTTTAATGCCGTATAACGGGTAGATATGCGCCGTTTTAATGGCGCATATCTATTTGTAGAGGTTGTCAGGAACCCCCGGCAGAGCCACAAAGGTATTCTTTACCAGGGCATCCACATTGATATCGTCACTCACCAGTTTGATCCGCTGCAGGTCACGGGCATTGCGGCCAATCGCCACCTCCGCTTCGCTTACCGATGCGCGGTAACTGTAGGTCTTGAGGATCTGGGCATTAACCGCAGGATCACCGGCGACATACTTTTTCTCGTCCATCAGGCGGGCGGTCTCATCAGGATTTTCCTGCACCCATGCGGCGGCGGCCTGAATGGCCCGCACAAACTTCGCGGCGGTCCCGGGATACCTGGCAATAAAAGAGTTACTGGCGGCGACCACGCAGCAATACTCATCCTTAAGATAATCATCCGTAGCGGAATTGAGGATTGCCACACCCTTGCCCTCGTTCTCAATAATCTGGGCAGTGGGATCACCAACGGCGATTGCGTCAACCTGTCCCCGTTCAAGCGCAAGGGGAAGTTCCGTTGAAGGGTAGATCAGCCATTCAACTTCAAGGTTGTCGGCGGTCACCCCGATACCAAGTTCCGCGAGGTAACGCTGGGTAATAACGGTGCCGCTCGCGGCCATGCCGGAAGTACCGATCCGCTTTCCCTTAAGGTCCGCAACGGTCTTGATACCTGAGCCGGGGGCCGCCAGCACTTTGATACAACCGGTGTGAATCCCAAGGGGAATCTTGATGTCAAGCCCATTGGCAATGGGCTGAACCAGGGTTGCCAAAAGATTGTACATCGCATCGATCTGGCCGGTGGTCAGAAGCTGGGGACCCTGCCCGGTATCGATCTTGATTTCCTCATACTTAAGGCCCTCTGCCTCGTAGTAACCCTTTTCCCGTGCGATAAAGAAGGGCGCGGAACATAAGCCTCCGGTGACACCCACGCCGATCTTGACGATGTAGTCCTCTTCCGCCACAGCGGCTTGCTTGTTTCCCCCTGCATAGACGCCCATAAGCGCAGCGCAGGCCAACAGAAGAACTGAGATTCCTTTTTTCATACCCCTCTCCCTTTTATATTTTCTCCTTCCATCAATATGATGGATGGGAATTCACAAGTAGTATTACCTAAAGGTAATATTGCAGTTCTTGCCGTGAACCGGCAAAGTGCAGAATCTGTAATATCTTTGCCCGCAGATCCAGGAAATCAGGATCATCCCGCTGCCGGGGCCTGCCGATTTCCACCTTGATCACCTGCTCGATCTTCGCGGGCCGGGCTGACATTACCACAATGCGGTCCGCCATGTAGATTGCCTCATCCACATCATGGGTAACCATGATCGAAGTCATCCCCCGGCGTTCCCAGATTTTGAGGATCTCGTCCTGCATGTTCATCCGGGTAAATGCATCCAACGCTCCCAATGGTTCATCCAGAAGCAGCACCTTGGGATTATTCACCAAGGCCCGCGCCAATGAGGCCCGCTGTGCCATGCCCCCTGAAAGATGATGGGGATAGGATTTTTCAAAACCCTCAAGCCCAACCAGTTTGAAAAACTCAGGGATATTATCCTTCTCTTCCCGGTACACCCCGCGGGCCCGCAGCCCAAAGGCGATGTTTTCGTAGATCGTTTTCCAGGGAAACAATGTCGGGTCCTGAAACACCAGACCCCGCTCGTAACCGGGGGCGTGGATTTCATCACCGTCCAGATACAGTTTTCCTGCATCAGGCTGGGCAAGCCCCGCGATGATCCGCAGCAAGGTTGATTTACCGCAGCCCGATGGCCCGATAAGGGAAATAAATTCCCCGCTTTCAAAATCCAGGCTGATATTGTTCAGTACCACGATATCCGGCGCTTCGGCCTGGGGAAAGGATTTGTACAGATCCTTTATTTTGATGACGCCGAATTTTTCCGCCGTACCGGCCGTTGTCACCGTATTACTGTTCGTTAGTGCTGCCATAATTACCTCACCACCTGATGGTTCCCTTCTGCCAGCTTAAAACCTTGTTACGGACCCTAAACTGAAGATTGATCAAAAGCGAGAAGGTGACGGCGATCACGATGAGCGCCGCATACACCGACGAATAGGCCAATGTTTCCCGCTGCCAGTTGATATACCAGCCGATGCCGAACTTACAGCCGATCATTTCCGCAGCCATCAAAGTAAGAAAGGACGCGGAAGTTCCGTTGAAAAGCCCGGCGAAAATATTCGGCGCCGCCGCGGGCAGTGCAATAGAAAGTACATTCCGCAGATTACTGGCCCCCAGGGTGCTGGAAACTTCAAAATAGGTTTTCCGCACATTCAAAATCCCGGAACTGGTCAAAATCGTGGTGGGAAACCAAACCCCAAGGGCGATCAGAAAGAGGGCCGCATCGGTAGCACGGAGGAACACCACCAGCGCAATGGGAATCCAGGCCGTGGAAGGGATGGGGCCCACGATGCGGATAAAGGGCATGATCCAGTAGTTCCAGCGCTGGCTCCAGCCGATTAAGGTGCCTGTCACCACCCCCACAAAAGCGCCCAGGAAAAATCCGCTCAAAAGAAGCCTGAGCGAATAGGCCAGGCAGCGGAGCAGAAAAAAACAGTCTTTAATGAACACATCCACAATCCGCTCGGGGGCGGGAAAGTAGAGGCTGGGTATAAGGTTGAATTTGATGGTGATCAGGTCGTAAGCGCCCAGCAGGAGGAACGCAAGCCCCAAAAACCAGGACTTGTAAGCCAGGCTTATCCGGCGCCTGGGGATAAAAACCGCCAGCACCGCAAAAAACCCGTAAAGCCCCAGAAGCGCATAGAGGAGATACGAATAATAGGGCAGTTCCTTGACCCGGTAGGCCCCATTGGTGGGTATCACATTATGCAGAAACAGAATAAACCCAAGACTCACCAGGGGAATCAGGGTCTTCCAGTTGAAAAATATTTTTGCCCCCTGCACCTCTTCTATAGAAGAATCAATGCTTTCCTTCGCCCTGGGCACAACCTTAACACTTTCATCGGTCAACGCTTCCGACATTTTATCCTCCTTAAACTTCAGCATTCCAAAAATTCATATAAATCAGAGCGCATTACTAAGATATAATCCCTAAGTAATTACTAGGAATTTAGCGAACTTTTTTATTCCTGTCAAGGGGAAAAACAAAAAAAACTGCTTTTTTTTAAAATAATCCCTGCCTTGACAGCCAGGGGCAGGCTCAATATATTATATCCTAGCAGTTAGATGATAATTATATCTTATTATTCCTATGGGCTTTATAAGATATAAATGTCCCTGACCTGGCGGGAAACACCGGGTATATCAATTTGAAGGATGGAGGAGTAACATGAACACCGCAGACACCAGTACAAAGTACCTTGTGAATCTCCTGATGAAAAGTTATCAGGATCATGCGGAGATCATCAAGGTTGATACGAAGATTCAGCTGAACCGCAGTATCCTTATTGATGTTCTGGACAAGCTGCGGTGTCTCATTTTTCCCGGTTACTTCGGCAAGAAAAACATCAGCTCCAGCTCGGTGGAATATTACGCGGGGGATCTGCTTGAGGATGTGACGTTCCATCTGTCCGCCCAGATCGCCCGGGCCCTCCACCACCGGGCCAATTTAGAGAACATCCCCGAGGAGTTGATCATTAAAGAGGGGGAAAAGCTTTGCTTTACCTTTCTTTCCAAACTGCCCGAGATTCGGGAGCTCCTGGCCGCCGATGTTTCCGCCGCCTTTGACGGGGACCCGGCGGCCCGCAGCAAGGATGAGATCATCTCGTCCTACCCCGGCCTCTACGCCATCATGGTAAGCCGGCTTGCCCATGTGCTGTACACCCTTGATGTGCCGCTCATCCCCCGCATCCTCACGGAGCACGCCCACAGCATCACCGGCATCGACATCCACCCGGGCGCCGTCATCGGCCACCATTTCTTTATCGATCACGGCACGGGGATTGTGATCGGCGAAACCACGATCATCGGCAACCACGTCAAGCTCTACCAGGGAGTTACCCTGGGGGCCCTTTCCACCCGGGGCGGTCAGGTCCTGCAAGATGTCAAGCGGCACCCCACCATTGAGGATCACGTCACTATTTATTCCGGGGCATCGATCCTGGGGGGAACCACGATAGTTGGCGAAGGGGTAGTGATCGGCAGCAACGCCTTTGTCACCAAATCGGTACCGGAAAAAACCAAGGTCAGTGTCAGAAACCCGGAACTCCAGTTCAAGACCGAAGGCATGAGCCAATGGAGCCACGAGGAGTTCCGGCAGGAAGAATTCTGGGATTATGTGATTTAAAATCGGGCAACCCGGATTCGAACCGGGGACCTCCTAGTCCCGAACCAGGCGCGCTACCAACTGCGCTATTACCCGAAAATGCTAAAAAAGAAAGCCCGTCCATACAGACGGGCTGACGGGAACGACGGGGCTTGAACCCGCGATCTCCGGCTTGACAGGCCAGCGCGATAAACCAGCTTCGCTACGTCCCCAATGGTTTAATCATATTAATAAAAGCATAAAAAAAAGTCAATACAGGAACCGGCCAATCGTGAAAAAACCGGGTAACCCATGTCTTGCGCTCTTGCCCGGCTTAATCAATAATCATTGCTATGGGGAATCTGTTTGTCATCTATACGGCCCTCACCGTTTTCGGTCTGGGGATCACCATCGTCGACTTTCTGGGGGTCTTTGACCATTCGGGAGACGATGCCGGAACCGCGGATCATGGAGGCGGCGGAGACAGCGCCGGTCATGGTGACAGCGGCCATGGGGATGACTCTGCGGCTCACGACCACGGTGATACGGACGGCCATAATCACGGTTCCCAGCTTGGTTCCGCCGGTACGGGCATCCGCCTTGTCACCGCAATCCTGGGACTGCTCCGGCTGGCGGTATACTTCGCCCTGGGGGCGGGGCCGACCGGGCTTTTTGCCCTGTTTACCGGTTTAAGCCGGGGACAAAGCCTGCTCTGGAGCATTGGGGGCGGCATCGGCATCGCGGCGCTGACCCGGCTGCTACGGAAATTCCTGCGGCGGGACCTGGATTCTTCAATAAAGAGTGAAGAGCTTTTGATGGAAAAGGCGCTCATCCTGGTACCGGTTAATCCCGGTGAGATAGGCAAGGCGCTGGTGCGGCGTTTCGGTACGGAGACGGAAATCTATGTCCGCTGCCGGAATAGTGACGCGGCCTTCTCCAAGGGCGCTGAAGTGCAGATAACAGAATACGATGAAAATTTTTACTGGATCGAAGCGATATAAGCGGAGGTACCTATGTACGGCGGATTGGCAAATTCCTTTCAGGGGCTTTTTTACGGGGGCCTTGGGGTGGCGGCTTTTATTTTCCTGATTGCTGCCCTGAAAAAAATTATCCACGTGACCCTGCCGGATCGAATTCTTGTGGTCACGGGGCGGAAGGCCAAACGGCACGGCAAGACCTTTGGCTTTACCGTGGACCGGGGCCGGGCCGTCGTGATCCCCTACTTCCAGGCCATCGGCAGCCTGGACCTGGATGTGTTTCCCATCAATGTACGGGTTGAGGGGGTGAACAGCGCCAACGGGATCACCGTGGGGGCGGACGCTACCGCCTGCGTCTGCATCGACGATGATGACGAGGCCATGCTCTACAGTGCGGTGGAGCGGCTCATGGGCAAGGACATCCAGCAGATCCACGATCAGATTCAGCAGACCCTGGTAGGCAACTTCCGGGGAGCCCTGAACAAGGCCACCCCATTGCAGGCCATTGGCATGGAGGATGTGCCGGACAGCTCCGGTGAGCGTAACGATGACGCCAATATGGGGGAGCGGGCCCAGTTCCGGGCGGAACTTTTTTCGGATATCAACTCGGACCTCCGTTCTTTCGGGATGAAGGTGGTTTCAGTATCACTGCAAAAAATTTGGGACACTTCAAACTACATTGCCAACCTGGCCCAGAAGACTCTGGCGGAAAAACGGCGCTTGGTGGAAATTGAGGAATCCCGGCTGCGGGCCATTGCGGACCAGGCGGAAAGCGACGCGTTCAAACGGATCGAGGTGTCCCGGAACAAGGCCGACGAGGCGATCATCGCCGCCCGGCAGGAGCTCGAAGTTTACCGCCGGGAATCCGCGGGTCTTATCAGCGAGGCCAAGCTCAAGGCGGATCAGGCCATTATCGAAGCGGCCAACGCCGGGGAGGCGGCGGTGCAGGGCCAGTTGGTGGAACTGCAAAAACTCAAGAACCTCACCGCCGTGACCCTGGAAGCGGAAGCCCAGGAGGAGGAGGCCCGGATTCTCGCCGACGGGGAGCGGAGCGCCGTGGGCATACTCCAATCCGCGCGGAACGACATCCTTAAATCCAAGGCCGTGCTTCTGGGCCGCTACGGGGATGACGCCTCAAGCGTCATGTTCCTGCAGCAGAAACTGCCCCTGCTCTTTGAAAAATATATGGCCGCCGCCAAAGCCGGTTCGGTGGACAGTTACATCGTCATGGACGATGATGAGGGCTTTTCCGGCGCGGTCAACCGGGGCCCACGGGCCTTCGCGGATTTTCTCAAAATTTTCGCCGATGCCTTTGGGGTCAATGTAAAAGCTTTGGCCGTACTGGCACCGACAATCGCCGGTACAGCGCCGTCCGCCGCTTCAAAAGGAGGCTCCAAATGATAGTTTTTGTAAGCGTATTGGGGGGCCTCGTGGGGATCACCATCCTGATCCAACTTCTCACCAACATGAAGATAGTCGGGGGAAACGAACTTGGTGTGGTTACCGGTTCGGAAAGGCCCAAGGGCTTCCGTACTTTCAGCGGGGGCCGGGCCTTCATCATCCCCATACTTCAGCGGTTCAGCAAATTCGACCTTACTCCCATCACCATTGAGGTGGTGGTGGATTCCGCCATTGCCGCGGGGATTGTGCCCCTCAACGTGAAGGCCACGGTGTCATTCGCCATTGCCAGCAATGAGGCGGGCCGGTCCTACGCGGTCACCCGGATTCTCAATTTGGCGGCGGACCGGGAGAACCTGGCCAAGATCGCCGGGGACATCATTGAAGGGCATCTGCGGGATTCCATCGCCAGCATGACACCGGAACAAGTAATGAAGGACAAGGACATTCTGGTTGCCAAGATGATCAACGTCTGCAAAGGGGACCTTGAAAACATCGGCCTGGAAATTACCACCATGAACATTGCCGATGTGGACGACCACCGGCTGCCCGGCGTTGAAGAGCCGGACCTTTACATCGCCCTCTTAAAGCGCATCCAGTCCGCCAGCGCGGAAACCAGCGCCCGGCAGGCACAGGCGGAGGCGAAGGCCGCCAGCGCAGAGCAGGCCGAGGCCCGCCGTGCGGAGACCGAAGTAAAGAACCTCAAAAATGAGTTGGAACGGCTCCGGGCGGAGGTGCGGGTGCGGCTTGCGGAGGAGACCCAGCGGCAAAAGGTGGGTGTCGAACAGGCCAGTGCCGATGCCCGTGCCCGAACATCGGGGATTACCGCCCAGCTTGAGGCGGAAAAACAGAACATCGAGATGCTCAAAAACCGTTACCGTGCGGAGATCGTCACCCCGGCTTTGGCATCCCGTGACAAGGCCATCCTCAACGCAAAGGCGGAGGTGTCGTCCTGGTTTGAGGTTGCCAAGGCAGAAATCGAACAGCTTGAGGTTACCCTCAAAACCATGCAGGACGCCAAGGGCGAGGCCCGCCGGGCCTGGATCATCGACAACGTGGAGGCCATTTTTGAGCCCTTCGCGGAAACCCTGACCCACTACCCCGCCGCCCACATTTCGGTGCTCACCGGAGCCGGTACGGACCGGGAACCCATTTCTGCCATCCACCCCAATGCGATAGCCGCCGCCCGGAACAACATCATTGGGGCGGCACTGACGGATATTAAGGAAGAAAGCGGGGAACCCGAGGTTTCAGAGTTGAATAATTCTGAAGATCATATATAATAGGATCATATACCAATTCTTAGGAGGGAACTATGCTTCCGATCATGTTACAGCTTTACAATGTCCGGGATGAACTGAAAAGGGACTTCGACGGGACTCTGAAACAAGTAGCCGGTGTGGGCTATAAGTATGTGGAACTGGCCCTTGCCCAGTCCTACGGCAAAACAGCCGCCGAATTCAAGGCGAGCCTGGATAAGGCGGGGCTCATTGCCGTTTCCGCCCATGTGCCCTACCGGGACATGCTCGGCGATCCCGAAGGGGTGATCGGGTTTCATATCGACATCGGATGTAAATTCATCGTTATCCCCTTCCTGGGTGAAGAAGACCGGAGCACCGGCCCCAACTACGATGAAGTCAAGAAAAACATCGTCAAACTTGGGGAAGTGGTCAACAAGAAGGGCGCGGTCCTCCTCTACCACAACCATGAATTTGAATTCGTGGATTACAAGGGCAAGTACGCTCTGGACGATCTCTACGATTCGATCCCCGCCAGCATCCTCCAGACCGAAATCGACACCTGCTGGGCCAAGGTCGGCGGCGTGGTTCCCGCCGACTACATCCTCAAATACTCAGGCCGGGCCCCGGTGGTCCACCTGAAGGACTTTGACAGCTCCAATGGCGGCAAGGTCAAGGCCGAATATGACCTTATCGGCGAAGCCAAAAAAGCCCGCGCCGCAGGGGCCTTCCCCTTCCGGGCGGTCGGCTTCGGCGTGCAGGACATCCCCGCCATCCTCAAGGCCTCAGAAAAGGCCGGCGCCAAATGGGTCGTGGTGGAGCAGGACCTCCCCACCCCCGGCAAGACCCCTATTGAATGCGCCAAGGACAGCCTCGACTACCTCAAGGGCCTGAAATAAGGCGGACCCGCCAGGCCAGGCCCTCCGATTTTCGGAGGGCTTTTTTTATGTTATTTTCACAAAAAAACATTGCTAACAATGAAAAAATATTGCTAACATTAAGAATAAAAGATTTGACAATTGCGTTGCTTACGAATATAATGAATTGCAGAAAAGGAATGACGATGTTATCAAATAACCGAAAGGCAGCGCCCCCCCCCCCCCATTCGTAGTTTAAGAAAAAGCCGATTGGTGTATCTGCAACGCAGCTGGCAGTACTATGTCATGCTTATACCTGTTGTCCTGTATTACCTGATTTTCCACTTTGGAGCCTACCCCGGCCTGTTGATGGCTTTTCAGGATTTCAGGGCATCCCGGGGCTTATTCGGCAGCACCTTTGTCGGGTTTAAACATTTCAAGGTTATTTTCGGCACATCCAGTTTCTATACCATCCTCGGAAATACCCTCACCCTGAACCTTATGAACCTGGTGATCTATTTTCCCGCTCCCATCATACTCGCCATACTGCTCAACGAGGTCCGGCATAATAACTTCAAGCGGCTGTCCCAGTCCCTCATGTACCTGCCCCATTTCTTTTCCTGGGTTGTGCTGGGCGGTATGGTTATTCAGATCCTTTCTCCCAGCAAGGGCATTGTGAATATGATAATCAGCTCCCTCTCCGGGGGGCATACCATTTATTTTATGGCGTCCAAGAGCTGGTGGCGTTTTGTCTTCGTGCTCTCCTCGATCTGGAAAGAGGTTGGATGGGGTACGATTATCTACCTTGCGGCAATTGCGGGGATCGATTCGGAATTGTACGAGGCGGCGGCCATCGACGGCGCGAACCACTTTCAACAGATATTTCATGTTACCCTGCCGGGTATGGCAACCACCATTTTTATCATGCTCATCCTGCGCATGGGCAGCGTGCTGAACGTAGGCATGGAACAGATCATGATGCTGCAAAACGCGGCGGTTAACGAAATAGCCGATGTTATCCAGACCTATACCTACCGTATGGGGGTTCAGCAGGGGCGGTACAGTATGACCACCGCCATAGGCATCTTCCAGTCGGTGGTGGGCATGATTTTGATCCTGACGGCGAATTGGACATCCAAAAAGTTCACCGAGACCAGTATTATCTGAGGTACAAAAAAGGGGGGACAGATTGTTCAGAAGGGAAACGATCGGAACAAAACTTTGGCTTATTTTTGTCTATACCTTTATCATCTGCGTGGTCCTGCTCATGACCCTGCCCTTTGTAAATATCCTGGCGGTTTCCTTTTCCAATAATACTGCCGTATTGCAGGGCAGGGTACGGTTCTGGCCAGTTGATTTTTCCCTGGTTACCTATAAGCAGGTTTTCAAGGAGAGCCAGATCCTGCTGGGACTGCGGAACACCATCCTGCTTACAGTGGTGGGTACCGTGATAAACCTTACCCTTACCCTGCTGGCCGCCTATCCCCTTTCAAAGAGCTGGCTCAAGGGGCGCAGCCTGATACTGACCCTCATCACCGTTACCATGGTTTTTGGCGCGGGCATGATCCCCGGTTATATGCTGGTCAGCAACCTCAAGCTCCTTAACTCCTTCTGGGCTCTCTGGCTGCCGGGCGCCATGTCCACCTTTAACATGATCATCATGAAGTCCTTTATCCAGTCAATTCCTCCCAGCCTGGAGGAATCGGCCCAGCTTGACGGCGCTTCGGGCTTCCGCATTCTGCTGCAGATCATCATCCCCCTGTCCCTGCCGTCCATAGCGACCATCGCGCTGTTTTATGCTGTGGGCTGGTGGAATTCCTATTTTAACAACATGCTGTATATCAATACCTCCAGGCTGACCACCCTGCAAATTCAGCTGCGGGACCTGCTTAATATGAGCAACAACAATGTGTTTCAGACCGCAGACACAGTGGATACCGCACGTATTGCCGAAGAATCCGTCAAGGCTGTTTCTATCGTTATCGCCACCGTGCCGATCCTGGCGGTTTATCCCTTCTTGCAGAAATACTTTGTAAAGGGCGTCATGGTCGGCTCCATCAAGGGTTAGTGATTTTATCCCCGTAATATACGGGGCTGAAAATATTCAAGAGGAGGAATTATTTTATGCAAAAGCAATGGAAAAGGATTCTTTGCGTTTTCACGGCGGTAGTTTTGGTGTTTGCCATGGCTGCCTGTTCCCAGACCAAGACCTCAAAGGCCGCAACAGGTTCCGGCGGCCGGCCCAAAATTACCGTGGCGGTCATGAATTTCGGTACCTTCCCATCAGACCGGGGAACCCTGGAAAAAAATGATATCACTGCCTGGATTAATGAGAATTCTCCCGTTGAGGTCGAGTTTATCCCGGTAACCCGCAGTGAAGTCACCGCCCTCTATACCGCTATGCTGGCGGCGGGCACCGCCCCTGATATTATCAGCGATTACAGCGTCGAAGCCTTTGAACGCTTTGTGATCGATGAGAGTCTTCTGGAACTTGAGGATCTCCTGAAAGAATACGGACAGGGTATTATCGCCAATGTACCTGAGGAAGTTATTGAGTGGGGGAGATATAACGGAGCCCTCTACGCTATCCCCAAAACACGGGATGGTATTTCCGTCCCCAACTGGATGACCTATATCCGTCAGGATTGGCTGGATAATCTGGGGCTTTCAATGCCCCAAAATATGGATGATTTCTACAAGGTGATGTATGCTTTTACCTTTAATGACCCGGATAAAAACGGTAAAAATGATACCTACGGATTCGGCGCCGGTTCAGGTGAAAGCGCCGGGAGCGGCCCCGGCTTTGGCGGTATTGAACGCATCATCAGCCTTTTCGGCGCCATGCGTGACCGGTGGCTCCCTTACGGGCCCGGTGATTCCTACGATCATGTTGCTATTACCGCTAACCGCAGGGATGGTTATAAATTCGCCGAAAAACTCTTTGATGACGGCCTTATTAATCCTGAATTCTTCACCATGACCGGCCAGCAGGCCAGGACTGAATTCATCACCGGCAAGGTCGGTACTATCGCCATGCAGGTCAGCTCTATTGATGTGGCCTTCCTTACCGCCATGAAAGAATCCAATCCGAATGCGAATCCGGTCCCCCTTAAAACCCTCTCGTCCCCCTATGGGCAATTTGCCAATCTGCAGGAACGCGCCGCCCAGATGCACGTCATGATCCCCACTACCTGCTCCAATCCGGCCGCCGCAATGCAGTATTTGAACTGGATGGCTACCAGCGGCTGGGAACGGATCACCTACGGTATAGAGGGTGAACATTTTGTCCGTGTTAACGGCCGCATTATCCAGATCGGCGATCCCGTAAAGAATGCCCATGATCTGGCGGAAGCACGGGTTCTTGCTATAGCAACCGGCTACAAGCAGGAAATCTCTGATCTGGAACAGCAGTTGGCATATAACGATGCCACCATGAGCGAGATCGAAAAACAGAGTCTGCGGATCCGCATTGCGGCTACCAGGGAATCTATGGAGCATGAGTTTAAATGGTGGCTGCCAACCCTGAACCTGGGTCTGGCGTCTGCTGCTGAACTTCTCCCCACGATGAACCAGTTTGCTACGACTAACTATGAAGCGGCGGTCATCGACAAGAACATCACCGTAGATCAGGCCTATACCAAGATTATGGCCGAGTACAACGCCCTGGGCTATCAGCAGCTGCGTAAAGAATACAACGATCGCGTTAAGGAACTGGGTCTATAGCCGAATATCAGGGGGGCGGCACATAAGCCGCTCCCTTGCCGTACCGGACATTTGGATAAGGAGCTCAATCAATGCCTGATTCTTTCTCGTTCGATGGTTCCATGCCGAAAGAGGTGCTTACCAGCTATCTTTCTCATGCGATTACCCATTACGGAATTGGTTTTTGTAACAAGCAAAAAACGCCGAATTTTTCCGACGACATGCGCATGCTCAAACATATGGGGGCAAAATTCATCGGCCGCGCGGCATCGGTGTGGACCACCGGTTTTATTGACGATGGTTTTTATTATTACATGTGTGAAAAAATGGCTGCCGAAGCGCACAAGGCCGACCCCGAATTCCTGCTGCAGGCCTGTGTCTTTGAAGCGATCAACAAGGCCGCTGTGGATGTAGTCCCGGTTCCTGCCTATGTACTGGAAACCTTCGGCCTGCCCCCGGAAGAACGCTGTTTCCGCTATGACGACATGATCTTTACGGACGGCCGTTTTATCAACCATTGGGGTGAGGACTGCTCGGTTCCCGATATCACCCGGATCGAAACCCGGCTCTGGTTTTTCTACCGGGCGAGTTCATTCATTAAAGCGGGATATGAGGGCATCCATTACGGACAGGTAGGCCTGATAGGGCGGAATGATCCTGATCTGCGCCATTGGAGACAGGTCATTGATCTGACCCGCGCCTATGCAAAGGAACATGCCCGCCGGCACTATGTCCTCATCGACGCCCACCTGGTGGGTGCCTTCAGGGAGGTGGAAGGCTTATTTGACTTTACTTCCTTTCCTATCCGGCTCAAGGAAGTGCTGGGCAAGCCTTGGGAATGTATCTGCGAAGAGGCTTACCTTGACAGCATGTTCAACAAAAAGGACGGCTTCATCAGGCCTTTTTTGGTTGAATTCGACAACTTCGGCCTGGCGGAAAAACCCGGGGAACCCACCCCGGACAAACATTATGCCTGGGGCTACGATGAAATTACCTGGTATGCGCTCCAGGATAAATCCTATCGGCATGCTTTCCTCCGTTATATTACCGATTGGGTTAATTCCCGTTACCCCGACGGCTGGGTGCAATTCCCTTCACGGCGCGTCACCAAGGTTCCGGTATCTTTTATATGGAAGAATCCAACAACAGCGTGGTTGCGGGACGCCCAATCCTGGGACAACTGTAAATACACACTGCTTCCGGACGGATCGGCAAAAATTGATCGGCTCTATTACAGTGCAAATAATCCCTCCGATCAGTGTCCCTTCGGCTTTGGCGACGAAGATGTCATTGCGGAACTGATCCGTGCACAGAACAAGTAGGAGGAATCATGCAGGAAAAGAAAAAGCCCATGTATCTGCTCACCTATGATCACGGCGGGTATATCCTTTGGGGTGACCAGTTCGAGGAAAAGATCGACAGCGCGGTGGACTGGCTGGAAAAATATCCGAAATTCAAGATCGGTCTGGACAACGAGTGTTTTGCCTACGATGAATACGCCCGCAGCAATCCGGCGATCATCGCAAAGATCAACGATGTCCTCAAGCGCTTTAAAGGCCGCTTCGGGATCGGTTCCTGTACCTACGGCCAGCCCCTGTCGGTGTTCATCAGCGAGGAATCGAACGCCCGGCAGATTATCTATGCAGTCAGGACCAACTTAAAGCATTTCGGCCAAACCCCGAATTATTACGCCATCAGCGAACATGCCCTTCACAATCAGATCCCCCAGCTTGCCAAGCAGGCGGGCTATCAGGGGGCGATTATGCGCACCCATTTTATGATGTACGGCTACAATCCGACCTACGATGCCCCCTTCGGCTGGTGGATCGGTGAAGACGGCTCCCGGCTGCCTACGGTGCCTACCTATGAAGGGGAAGGCGCCGACTTCGGCATCACCACCCTGGATAACTGGGTACTGACCCGCTGGCCTGACCGTACCACCCACTCTCTGGAGGAATTCGGCAAAAAGTTCAGCCATATCGAACCCCTCCTTGCCTCCCGTTATGATGATATTGTCCACCGTCATGAGGGCATGCTCATCTATGTTGAGGATTTTGATGAATACAAATGGGTCATTCTGGAAGACCTGCCGGGTATTTACGGCCAGCCCAGGACCGAGTTCAAGCCATCCTCCAACGAATTTCACGTGCGTATGCCCTGGGGTTACTGCGGCAACGAAATTTTCAACCAGTGCAGCGGAGCCGAAACCGCCGTTACCCTGGCGGAGCGGGCCAATGCAGCCGCGTTCCTCCTGGGGGGGAAGGCCCTGGAGACGGATCTTGAGGATGCGTGGAAAAACCTGCTGGTAGCCCAGCATCACGACATACAGATCTGCGGCCTCCTGATGGATTCCCGCAAGTACCTGCCCGCTTCTTTTGCATCCTCCGCCAGGGTGAAAAAGGAGTCCATGGAATACCTTTCCGCACAGTTTGCAACAAAAGGGGCCTTCAACCTGGTGGTTTACAATACCCACTCTTTTGATATAGCGGAACGGGTCGAAATAGAGGTCCCCCTTCGCGGCGCAGAAGGCTACCTGGTCAGCCTGGGCAGTGAAGAGGTCCCGTCAGAAGCCCGGGTCTATGATTCCAACCGCCGTGGTTTTAGCCGTTCCCTGGTCAGCTTTGAAGCGCGGGTGCCGGCGAACACCATACAGGTCTACCATGTGGACATGACCAAGCCGGCCGCCGAAGGGGAAAGCCTGTTCAGCTATAACCGGGAAAGCGGGGTCCTCGACACGCCCCTGTATTCCATCACCCTGAACGAGGGGGGCATCCGCCGCCTCTATGACAAGGAAACCGGCGCCCTGCTCATTGACAGCAGCCGGGGATACCTGTTCAGCGGGGTAATCGAAGATACGGAAGAAACCTCCCAGGGTAAATGGAGCGTAACCTTTACCCCAAACAGCGCAAAGGCCGTTTACGGCGGCTTTATCGGGGGCATTCCCCTACTCTTTGAAATGGAATTCTTCGGCAAACAACGCCGCATCGACTGTAAAGCGCGTTTTACCCATAACGGTGAAAAAATCGGCGGTTATGAGGAGAGCGGAAAGGTATACGGCTTTGTCCACGAAAACAAGCTGCGCTTTGTACTGCAAACCCGGCTTGGACAGGACAGCGTTGGCCTGCGGGATCTGCCCTATGTAATTGCCGAAACCGACGATCCAATCTATATCCAGGGCAACTACTGGGCGGCCCGCAAGGGGGCGGATTTCGGTATCGCCCTGTTTAACCGGGGCTGCCGCGGCGCGGTGGCCAGGGGCGCGGAATTTTCCCTGCCCCTGGCCTATGCGAATCACTACATTTGGGGAACCCGGATGCTCTTTGGCGAGAGTACCCATGAATTCGCGGTCTACCCCTTTGCGGTCGGCACACCCAATGTGGATCTGCACAAGGCGGCCCTGTCCTACCATTATCCGCCGCTCACCACTGTCACCGGTGAACACAGCGGCCCCCTTTCGGTACGCCGCCAGGTTCTGGATATCAAGGGCGGCGGCGGGGTTATCATGACCGCACTGTACCCCGAGGCCGGCGCCGTGATCCTGCGGTCCTGCGAATACCAGGGCATTACGGAGACCTACGAACCGGGCAGTGCCGACGGCAAGCTGGGTGAACAGGTAAGCATCATGAACAAGGCGGTGGAAAAAGCCGCCGCCGGTAAAATCGGCCCATGGGAGATTCAGAGCCACCGAATTTATCATAAATAGTCCTGCCCTAAGGCCCCTGGAACAAGAAACGGTTTCAGGGGCTTTTCTCTGCCTGCGGTTTTATGGTATTTTGTCCTAATCCGGGTGCGCAAACGTCCTCGGGTGCATAGCTCAGCTGGTTAGAGCGCTTGCTTTACACGCAAGATGTCCCTGGTTCGAATCCGGGTGCGCCCAAAGTAATTCTTTATAATATAAAGAATTACGAGATTAAACCCCAAGAGATTGAAACTACGCTGCAAAGGGTGCCGGACCAAGGCCGAGGCGGCATCATACATCGAGCAATTACCACCCTTGTGGGCTGGGGAAGGAAAATTCCTCGCCTCTGTCCGTGAAATCGCAAAGGATATGCTCATTCCTGGCAGCCAGCACTTGGATCGCCTTACCCAGCTGGGCCGAAATCTGTCGCTTGAATCAATAAAAGGCATGCGTGGATTCATCGACCAAATCATTCAGGACTGGGGGAATATCCCGCTTTCGGAAATAGAACCGGATAGGGTTGTTGATTTCCTGGTTAAGAGGGCACAATGGCCAAAAAGAAGGAAGGTGAAAAGTTTATATTTCAGGTTCAGGGTTCAGCCCCAGAGCCATATACTGTAGAAGTAAAAATAGATCCTTTGCGGATTTCTTGTGACTGTACCGCTGGATTAAATTGCCTCCCATGCGATGAAAATGTCGTTCAAGCATTAGATGATATGAACAACGCGCTCATAAATACCATACAAGCCGATGAAGAAGTTGAATCAGTTCTGCAAAAAATCAGGGAAATAATGAGGTAATAAGATGGTGGACACCCGACAAAATGACCAACGGCCCGACTCGGGACGGCCACGGGAAGGGGGGATTGCATGGGGGGAGAAGTGTATAGATTTCTATATTCCCCATGGGTGGGATTACAAATCCCCATATTTGGGGTTCAAGGTTGTGGAGTTTTGGAAGGAATCAACAACCTCGCCCTAAAGGACGAGGTATGTAGTTCTCGTAAGGTGGTTATATTCAGGGGTCTAATACCTTTTAACCGCCCTAAAGGGTGGGTATTAGACCCCTTCAATACGAATAAAAAACCCGCATAGTTTGGTACCAAACTATGCGGGTTTTTTTAGTTACCAGGGCATTATTCCAATGGACCTAAAAAAGATTTCATCAAAGGCTTCGGGGGAAATTTGATACTTTTTGGTTATTGCATCCGTAGCCTTTTGTTCGGCCTCGTTCAATTCTTCCCCTGTTTTGGCATTTTTGGATAGTTCAGAAGCCAATTTATAAAACTCGGTGAGGATGATGGCTTCTTGATAAGTAATCGCATTATCCCAATTTGGGGTTTCGAGGTGGCTTGTCATTTTTATGCTGGAGTAATTCCCGGTTTTTACGGTCATGGCATCGGCCCACTTACCATTAGGGGCAAATTCTGCCCATCCCAACCGATAACCTTCCCTTAAAAACTCTGGATAATCATAAAAACCAACCGCAAGAGCATTAAAAGGTGTGTCCTTTTTGGCTTTTTCATATACTGTCTGGGCAATTTTCTCAAAATCAACTTTTGTTAGGCGTTGAGTTACAACAACATTATAGGTATATCTTTTGACATTGCCGATATGGGCTTCCCCAATGTTAAAAACTTCATAGTCTATTTTGTTTGGATCGACATCGGTCCGGGCCGGATCAATGGGTTCAAACCGCACTTTATCCACCGCCTTAGCAGACACATCCTTGGCAGATGTCCCGGATACCTTGGCTTGTTCTTTTTGGCCCGTGCATCCTAAAAACGCCAACAATACAATAAAAACAATGATATTTTTCACCCTATTTCCTCCGTTTCTCTAAGCATAACAAAAAATACTCCATGCGTGAATACTGGTTTGACAAAGCAAAATCCTATAGTAGACAATATCAACGGTTATCAAAAGTACAGGATAAGGATAAATAAAGGAGCCCACCCATGCTTAAAAAAATTGCCGGGATAATCCTGCTTTTCTCGTTTCTTGTCAGCTTTTCGGGTTTTGCCCAGGATGCCGGGGAGCCCCAGGGCGGACAAACGTCGGCGCAGACCGCTCCAGCGCCGAATGAAGGCGGCGCTCCACCGGCGGCAACAGAACCCCGCCCCCGGGAACCGGCCCCGTCAGAGATAATCGTGTATATCACCAAGACCGGGGAAAAGTACCACCGGGGAACCTGCCGGTACCTGGCCAAGTCAAAGATTGAAACTACCCTGGAAAGCGCAAAACGCAACTACGACCCCTGCTCGGTATGCAGGCCCCCGCAATAAGCGTCAGGGCGGATTATTGACCAGCATCCCGAATCTACAGTATACTCTATCATAGGGTATCAAAAACACAGGAAGGTAAGCTATGGGAGAAGCAGTCAAGGCAATAAACGCATTCCTTCAGGACTATAGCGGCATCATCACATCCCTCTTGGTAATCCTGGTTTTTATTGGGAGTCTCAGCAAAAAGTTCAAGAACTGGATATTTCGGGATATCTATTCCCGCCTGGATAAGATGGAAAACAACGATCTGCGGCACATAGACCTTTCCCTGCAGCGATCACGGAAAATAGAAGACCTCACCCTGGATATTTTGACCGGAGTTATCCCTAAAGGGGATGTCCCCAACAGCCGGGCACAGATCGAAACCTGGTATGCCAGGGAAATTGAAAAGTTGTTGAAAGCCCAGAGCGAATTGAAATAACCCTACGCAAGCAGCTTGTCGACGGCCTGTTCCACGCCGACAAGCCCGGCAATCATTTCATCAAAAAATGGGAATAAAATAAAAAAATCATATCAAATCTTGACAAAGGTTTCTTCTATATATTACATCTATATATAGCAGTATATCAAATATGCGTTTTTAGTTTACACGCAAGATGTCCCTGGTTCGAATCCGGGTGCGCCCAAAGTAATTCTTTATAATATAAAGAATTACGAGATTACAAACCAAAAGGCTTTTTTGATATTAAAAAACCGTTTCTTCCAAGACCGCCTTATGCCCGTATTTTTCGGCGTATACGTCCATATCAAGAAGCAGCATACTGACAAAGCCGCCCTGTTCAGGATGTATATCGGCAACATCGCTTGCCTCTGGTACGGGATTGCCGTCTTCCAGTTCGGAAAGCACCCAGCCGGATGCGGCGTTGGTCCCCATAATGATAGCCTGCGTCAGGTTGTCGCCCTCGCTTACACAGCCCGGAAGGTCGGGAACTTCCACGGTATAGCCTGTCGATCCCGGTTCGTCCCAATGATAAAATATAGCCGGATAAGACAATTTCATAGAAACCTCCCCATTATTTTAATCCCGCCTGTTTCAGAATCGAATAGACCGTCTTGATATTAAGGGCGTCTTTATGGCACGGGATGGTAACGGTACCTTTTTTGACCGCATGCTTGTATTGAAAGTGAGAACCATTGGTACGGTCGTGAAACCAGCCGTCTTTTACGATTATCTTCTCAATTTCCTGAAACTTCAGCGTTTAAGTATGCGTATGATACGCGCTTATTGTCAATCCGCTTATTTTCGATGGGTTCCCCCGGCAGCATTCTCACTTCGGCGGTGGTCCTTTGCCAGTTCAACTACCTTTTTCTTTCAACATTTTTATAAAGAAAATGCTGGCATTTTCAAAAAAATGCTTGCAAAAGTTGAAAATTCATTGTTAAATCAATTGAGGCAGTTCCAGCGGTTCTTTAATCTTCTATTAGTTTATTTTTGTAAGGAGCGTTTTATGTTAAATGTAGGGATCATCAGTTCCTGGCATGTACACGCCAGGGATTATGTAAAGCAATTGAAGGAAAGCGGCAAGGTTAACCTGGTCGTGTTATGGGACGAAAACCCGGAAAAGGGCCGTGCCCAGGCCGTTGAATGGCAGGTAGAATTTGAACCGGATTATGACAAATTCATAACCCGCAAGGATTTCAGCGCGGTTGTCTGTACTTCCCCTACCACCATGCACCCGGAGCTTTTGTCAAAGGCGGCGGCGGCTAAAAAAGACATTTTTACTGAAAAACTTCTGGCGGTCACCACTGCGGAGGCTGAAAAGCTGGCGGAGGCTATCCGCAGTTCAGGCTCCATTTTTACCATCAGTCTGCCATTGCGGACCGATCCGGCGGTTCTCTCCGTAAAAAAATTGGTGGATGAGGGCGCGCTCGGCAAAATTACCGGGGCCCGTTTCCGCCGCAGCCACAGCGGGGTGAGCGATCACTGGCTGCCGGATTACTGGTTTGATACCTCCCTGACCGGGGGCGGCGCCATGATGGACCTGGGGGCCCATCCGGTATATATCATGGCCTTCTTATTCGGGGCGCCGAAACGTATTTCCGGTTTGACCACCCGGCCCTTCGGTACATCCTCGGATGAAAACGCAGTGGGGATCGCGGAATTTAAAGACGGGATCATCGGCATCATGGAAACCGCCTTTGTCACCTTCGGCGTACCGGATATTCTTGAAGTATACGGCACCGAAGGATCAGTGTTTATGCAGGGCGCTGAGTTGAAGGTGACCACCAAGGCGCTGGACGGGCTCGGCTTTAAGACCGCCAATCTCAAAATCCCGCCCCGTACCAGGCCATCCCCGGTCATCCAGTTTGCGGATGCCTGTATCAACCGTTCGGGAAGCCCCGAACACCTTGGCCTGGACGATGCCCTGGTCATGACGAAGATGATCGAAGCGGTGTATAATTCCGATAAAACCGGAAAAACAATACAATTTTAAAGGAACTTCCAACGGAGTTTCGAGGAGTAGAAAGATGGCGGACAAGTTACGGGTTGGCATCATAGGCTGCGGGGGCATTGCGAACGGCAAACATTTGCCCAGCCTTACCGCGCTTAAGAAGGATGTCGAGTTGGTTGCTTTTTGTGATCTGATCGAGGAAAAGGCTGTAAAGGCCAAAGCGGAATACGGCGCCGAGGGCGCAAAGGTGTATACCGCTTACGAAAAACTGCTGGAGGACAAGAGCATTGATGTAGTCCATGTATTAACCCCCAACCGTTCCCATGCCGATATCAGCATTGCTGCGCTGGGGGTGGGGAAGCATGTGCTCTGCGAAAAACCCATGGCCAAAAGCGCCGCCGATGCGCGGCGTATGGTAGAGGCTGCAAAGAAAAGCGGCAAGAAACTTACCGTCGGCTATCAGCACCGGCACAAGCCGGAGGCCTCCTACCTTAAGTCGATTATCGAACGGGGGGATCTGGGGGATATCTATTATGCCAAGGCCTTTGCAATCCGCCGCAGGGGTACGCCGAACTGGGGGGTGTTCCTCAACGAATACGAGCAGGGGGGCGGTCCGCTTATTGATATCGGAACCCACTCGCTGGACCTCACCTTGTTCCTGATAAACAACTACAAACCCAAAATGGTAGTGGGCACCAAATACAAAAAAATAACCGATCCAAACTCTGCGAATCCCTGGGGTCCCTGGGATGAAAAACAGCATACCGTGGAAGACGCGGCCTTTGGCTTCATCGTGATGGAAAACGGCGCCACCGTTACCCTGGAAGCAACCTGGGCACTCAATACCATTGAGCCCATACAGGAAGGAAGCTGCGCCCTCCACGGCACCAGGGCCGGAGCCCAGTGCAAGAACAACGAGGTAAGCATCAACAAGGATGAGTTCGGCCGCCTGGTGGCAACTTACCCGGATCTGAGCAACAAGGGCGCAGCCTTCTATGACGGCATAAAAGAAACCCCGTCCATAACCGAGGCCCGGCGCTGGATCAATGCAATAAAAACCAACACCGACCCGCTGGTATTGCCGGAACAGGCCTGTGTGGTTTCGGAATTACTTGAGGCAATTTACACATCCGCCAACAGCGGAAAGCCGGTTTATTTTTAGGCTTTAGTATCCTGCGCAAAAAGGCTGTCCGGGAAATTCCGGCGGCCTTTTTTTATGCCCCTACAGATGCATTCTTCGCTGTAATTCGTGCAGCAGGGACCTCCCTTCAAAAAGCAAAAGGAAGGCCAGGGAAATAATAGATATGGTAAAGCAGATCACCGAAGGGTAAATAATGGAAACCGCGTGAAAGATGATGAGCAGCAGGGAAAAAATACTGATCACACTGATGATAACCAGAAAAATGATATAGTCCTCCACCTTGAGTTTCCGCACTTTCGCAAATACCGCCAGGGCGATCATGGAACAGCTAAAGAGGATGGGGATGACAAAATCAATGGACCATTTATTAAAGCCCGTAAAAAAATCCCAGAGGAGCACCAGAATCGAAATAACAAAGAGCTGGAGAAAAATATTTTTTGGTATGTTCCACCATTGCCGGTTAATGGTCAGAAAGGAAAGCCAGAGGCTGGCAAGTCCCGCGATGACAAAGAGGGACCACCAGACGTTCCCGGTGGGAACCGAGATATCCACCGCCACGGAGATGACCGCCACCGCAATGGTTCCCAGGGCAATAAAACGGATGAGCCGTTTAAAAGAAGCCGATGGCGGCGGAATCACCGGGAACACATTGCGATCCGGTTCGGCATCCCCGGCCAAATCTCCCTGACAGAGGGGACAGCGGCGGGGGCTCCCTGAAACACTGACCTTGCATCTATGACAGTAAAGCATTCCGGCCCCCCAATCCTTCAGTATTGGAAACAATTTCTATGTCGAGCCCCAAACTGCCAAGGGAATGGAAAAAAGAACGCTCCACATCACTGCTGATAAAGGGGGATGTAAAACTAATCACCATGGTATCTTCAAAGGAACAGATGCAGATCTGGGGCCGGGTGGTGCTGGTAAAGACATCAAAGAGCCTGATATAGGGGACCAATGCAAGGGGCATGGTAATTTTTCCGAGGTTTGAAAAGGCGGCGCTGTTCGCCTTTTCCGCGTTCCCCGCGGCCTTTTTCAAAACCGGAACCTTCACCGCCAGGGGAACTATTTTAATGGGCAGGGCATGTTCAAAAGATGAAAGCTGGTTGATCCGTTCAAAGATTTTTTCGGCCGAAAGCTGTTCCCGTAAAGATTTTTTTACCTGGGCCAATACATCTTCAAAGGTTTTACCCTGGGTTGAAAAATTATGAGACACATTGATGACACTGAAAAAATTCCGCGCCGATGAGGTGGCAAAAAATTTACGGAGATCCACAGGAATGGAAATAGACACCGGCCTTTCTTCATCCCGGACTTTCATTCCCTCGTGAAAGGCACAGATGAGCAGGCTCGTAAGCAGTTCGCTTATGGTGGCCTTTTGTTCATGGGCCTTTTCAAGCAAGGCCTGAGCGGATACACGGCCCTCAATAAGCCCCAGCCGGGATTCGGAAAATTTTTCACCCCGTATCCGGTAGGCGCGGGGCAGCTGCTGGCCGCGGGCCAGCCTGGGAATTTTGGGCGACTTTTTTTTGGAATAATATTTATCAAATGCGTCATCACTGCGCTGTTCACCGGAAGCGTCATCGCTTCGGAGCAAAACATCATCCCCGAT
Source organism: Spirochaetia bacterium (assembly GCA_026002595.1). GTDB lineage: Bacteria > Spirochaetota > Spirochaetia > Treponematales > Breznakiellaceae > BNUT01. Next base: position 41,949 of record BOBW01000007.1, read on the forward strand.
GACGTCTGAATGTTTTTCCCGCAAATAATAGGAAACAATGGTTTTTAAAAACTGCAATGCCCCTATTCCATCGGAAAGGGCGTGGTAAATTTCAAGGTTGATCCGGAAACGGTAAAAGGTAACTTCAAAAAGCAGGTTGTTCCGGTCCACACCGTAGAGGGGCGCGCAGGGGGGCTTGTATTCCTCCCGGACTTCGGGCTTTAAATCGCTTGCCGCAAAGTAGTACCAAAAAAAACCCCGCCTGATGGTGGAACAATAAAAGGGGAACTGTTCGATGCCCGCGTCCAGGGCGTGCTGAAGAATGGCGGGGTCCACCGCTTCCCGCAGTTCGCAGCTAAAGCGGAATACCTTGGTATCGTCCTTGGTGGTGCTGGGGGGAAATATTTTTGCGGCGTTATCAAGGGGGCTCCATTGGGTTGAATACACTCAAATCCTCATTCTGCGCCGGTGGTATCGATGGCGGCGCCGGTGGTATTGGCGGCGGCCAAAAAATTATTTATCAATTCATAGGTCCGTTTCACATGAACAAACCGGGGAGAAAGCATCATATAGGCGTGAAAGGCGTCTTTCATCCGGTAAACCTGCACCTCATTCCCCGCCTCTTTCAGCCGCTTCCCGTAAAACTCACCCTCATCCCGGAGGGGGCAGTATTCGGCGGTGATGATCAGGGTCCGCCCCTGGCCGCTTAAATCCTTTGCTTCCAGCGGGGCAAAGTAGGGATTCTGCGCGTCCGCTTCGGAACCCTTGTACAACTCTATCATATCCTGGACCCGTTTTGAAGTTAAAAGATAATCGGTCCCGTTGGTCCGGATCGATTCAAAGGGAGAATTTTCGCTGTGGTCGCTTGCGGTGGCGGGGTATAGCAGAATCTGACGGGGGGACAGGAATTCCCCCCGGTCACGGGCCATCAGGGAAACCGCCGCCGCCAAATTCCCCCCGGCGCTGTCCCCCATGATGGTGATATTTTTCGGATCAACATTCAGCAGGCCCTTCCCCAGAAAAAATTCCCGGGCAGCGGCGTAACAATCCTCCGGGGCGGCGGGGAATTTGTATTCCGGGGCAAGCCGGTAATCCACGGACACCACAATGGTGGAAACAGCCTTTGCCAAATCGGCGCACATCCTGGTATAGGTGTCGATATTCCCCAGCACCCAGCCGCCGCCGTGGAAAAACAGGATCAGCCGGGGGGAATTCCCCGGGGAGTTTCCCTTGGGCATCCCCTTTTGGGGCAGGAAAACCCGCACCGGCACCTCGTGGTCTCCATTCATGACGCTGTGATCCCAGATGGAAAATTCCGGCGGCGCCGGCCGCAGTTTAGCCGACAGGTTTTCAAACTGCCGCTCCACCTTATAGGTTTTTTTTATATCCGCGTTCAGATTAATATAGGCGATGGTCTTGAGTGCCGCCCGCATTGCTTTATTAATTGCCATTGGAGGTAGTATAGCGGGGGATGGCGGCTCTCACAAGCACGGAAGAGGGAGGGCGTCCCCCACCCGAATGAAGCTGGGGGAATCCGCCTACGAGCCTGCGCTTCGCTTGTCTCTCCGGCGGGGACGCCCAGAAATTCATTCGTGCGTGTGCCGCCCTCCCTCCTCCTGCCAGTGGTGGCTATGTATGGAGAAATACTACGATAATGGCCTAAAGGCCGTTTAACCATCATTATTCTGAAATACCAGTACTACCGTATCAAGCAGATTTTTCAGAAATCCACCGGGAATTGTTTCGATATACCGGAACTGCCGTGCGTTATAATCAATGGTTACCAGCTGATCCAGCAGGATGACTCCGGTGGTTTCAGTATCTTTAAGCGGGATATAGAGAGGATATCGACGTTTGGTATTGGAGATGGGCGCGAACACGGCAATATTGGCATAATTGCTTATCAGCTTATGGCTCAGGCAGATATAAGGACGGTAACCTGCTTGTTCGTGTCCTTTTTTGGGATCCAGGTTTATCTTGATAATGTCGCCCTGCATGGGGACGCCGTCTACCATTGCTCTTTTCCTACCGGCGCCTCCGGGTTTACCAGTTCCGTTTTGAAGGATTCACCCGAATAATCTTTGAACAGATATTCGATAGTACCTTCCCTGGGCGCGGGGGCCTTGGTTATCGTGAGCTTTGGACCAAGGTCCGCATCATCTTCAACTTCCAGAAAAACCCGGTCATTGGGCTTGAGTTCAAGGCGGCGGGTTATCTCCGCCGGGAGCCGCAGCGCCTGACTATTACCCCATTTTGCAATTGAAGTGGTATTCATGTTTTTTCTCCACTCCAAAGAGTATATACATTATGTAGATACATTTCAAGGAGGAAGATGTTATTTCTCCACCCTTTCCTCAAGCCGCTTTTGGTAGAATTGCCGCATTTTGGCAACAGAGCGGGTAATTGTCCGCTCAATGGCCGGTTCTATTTGCCGGTTTCAATATCGCTGAGAAAGGTCGTTGAAATACCAAGTTCAAGAGGCCTACAGCGCCGCCTCAATCACAGCGCGTATCCTGTCCGCCAGAACCTGCTTCTTATCCGCAACGGGAATCTCCGCAGTGTTGATGGGTACGCCGTAAGTTAACTTGACCGGGACGGCCTGTATCCGCCTGGTTCTTTCGTAAACACCGTAACTCCCTGCGATGGCGGCGGGGATAATGAGGGAAGCGGCCTGGGTGGCCAGTTTGAGGGAACCGGGGTGGAAGGGCAGCAGCCCCTGGTCCCGGCTGCGGTGGCCCTCGGGGAAGATGATCATGGCGCCGCCTGCTTTGATGTGTTCAACGCCCCTGTTGATGGTGCGGACCGCATTGCGGATATTCTTGCGGTCAATAAAGAGGCCCCCCAAAAGGAATATCCATATATTGAGAAAGGGAATAAGCAAAAGTTCCTTCTTGGCGATAAAGCCGAAGGGCCGATCCACATAGGCCAGATGAACCAGGATGTCAAAGATACTCCCATGGTTGCTGACAATACAGAAACCTCCGGTCCTGGGGATGTTTTCCTGACCGGTAACGGTAAGGGTACAGCCGGTGAGTTTAATAAGCAGCCGCGCCCAAAATTGGCCGATCCGGTAGATGAAGATGGCCATGGCTTTCCTGCAACCAAACAAGTTCAGGGCTCCGGCGATAATTGCCATAGGAATAATTCCCGCCATGAGGAGAATAACTACCATAAAAATAAGAATAGTTCTAAACAACTGCATAAACGCTCCTCATATCCTTCCGGGCGGTTTCCGGGTCCTTCCAGATAAATCCATGTATCCCCAAATCAACCGCCTTATCGATATTATCCTGCACATCGTCAAAAAAAACAACTTCTTCTGCCTTACAGCCAAGGGCAGCGATGAGGGCCCCATAGATACCGGGCTCCGGTTTGATGATGCCGAATTCACAGGAAAAAATTCCCACATCCGCATTTTGGAAGACCTCAATATGAGCCCTGCCCCAGGCCAAAAAATCGCGGGGCATATTGGAAAGTATTCCCAGCTTGAATCCCTGCCGCTGAATTTCCCGCATCAACTCTTCCGTGCCGGGATTCATGTTTTTCCAGCTGTCAAAATCAGCCTGGGCAAGTTTTTGCAGGGTATCATCGTTCAGAAAGACCCCCGCCTGTGCAAGGATGAATTTATAATAGCCCTTTGCGTCAAGGGTTCCCCGGTCAAAGAGATCGGCCCGGTGTTGCCGATCAAGGGCGTCCAGGGTGTGTACCGGAATCCCCGCCAGTGCGGCAAGTTTTTCCCGCTGCTCAGGCGGCGGCTGTAAACAAATCACATTCCCAAAATCAAACACAACTGCCTTGATACTCAACTTTTTATGCTCCTCCGTTCAACTCATTCATGCGCGCGCCCTACCCCGCCAAAGCTGCAAGCTTTTCCCGTATAAATTCACTCTTCTCTTTAAGACCGATATTTCCGGTTTGCAGCAGCAAAATATTCGGCGCCTTGGGATCAAGTTTTACCTTACCGCTGGACTCCTTCATGAGCCGCACGAGGCGATCCACCTTCACTTTGGACACCTTGGCAAATTCCACCCGCACTATGCCGCTCCGTTCCCTTAAGGCGGCAACGGAAATTTCCCGGCAGATGATGCGAATCTCCGCCAGGGACAGGAGGGACGCAGCCTCGTCGGGCAGGGGGCCGAAGCGGTCAAGCAGTTCACCCAGAACCCGCTCAAGTTCTTCCTTTTCCCGGATGGAGGCGATCTTCTTGTAGACCTCCATTTTTTCCTGGGCGCCGTCAATATAGGTATCCGGGATAAAGCCCGAATATTCCAATTCCAGCAGGGTCTCGTTTTCACCCTCATAATCGGAATCTTCAAGCCGTTTGATGGCCTCATCAAGCAATCTTAAGTACAGATCGAAACCAACAGAATAGATGTCCCCGGACTGCTCACGGCCCAAAAGATTTCCCGCGCCGCGGATCTCCATATCCTTCATGGCGATCTTGAAGCCCGATCCCAGCTCGGTAAAGTCCGAAATCACCTGGAGCCGCTTCATGGCAAGTTCGGTCAGGGCCTTGTCCCTGGGGTAAAAAAGATAGGCGTAAGCCACCCGGTCCGAGCGTCCCACCCGGCCCCGGAGCTGGTAGAGCTGGGACACGCCGTACATGTCGGCGCGATCAATAATGATGGTGTTCACATTGGGGATGTCGATGCCGTTCTCGATGATCGTGGTGGACACGAGCACATGAAAGCCCCCGTGGATAAACCGGTGCATCACATCCTCAAGGTCCTGAGCATCCATTTGGCCGTGGGCGGTTTCCACCAGCATCTCCGGTACCAGTCGCTCAATTTTGATGCGGGTGTCGTTGAGGCTTTCCACACGGTTGTGGAGAAAGAAGATCTGCCCTCCCCGCTCCACTTCCTGCCGGATGGCGGCGGCAAGATGTTCCTCGTTAAATTCACCGATGATGGTCTCGATTGGGTGACGGTTCTGCGGCGGGGTTGCGAGGAGGCTCATGTCCCGGATTTTGAGGAGGCTCATGTGGAGGGTCCGGGGGATGGGGGTTGCGCTTAAGGTGAGGCAGTCCACGTTGGTCTTCATCTCCTTGAGCCGTTCTTTATCTTTAACACCGAAACGCTGTTCTTCATCAATTACCATGAGGCCCAGATTTCTAAAGTTCACATCTTTTTGGATGATCCGATGTGTCCCTACAAGAATATCAATTTCACCCTTCCGCGCATCCTCTAAAACTTTTTTTACCTTACCGCGTTCCACAAAACGGGAAAGCATGGCGATCCGCACGGGGAAGCGGGAAAAGCGTTCCTGGAAATTTTCAAAGTGCTGTTCCGCAAGGATCGTGGTGGGGGCGAGGAATGCCACCTGTTTGCCCCCCATCACCGCCTTAAAACAGGCCCGCACCGCGACCTCGGTTTTGCCGTAGCCCACGTCCCCGCAGATGAGTCGGTCCATGGGATGGGGGCTTTCCATGTCCTCCTTGATTTCCTCCACACAGCGGAGCTGATCCTCGGTTTCGTCAAAGGGAAAGCTGGCCTCGAACATGGTCTGCCATTCCGTGTCAGGCGGGAAAGGAAAACCCTGGGCGGCCTTGCGTTTGGAATAAAGCTCTATCAGTTTTTCCGCGATATCCTCAACGGACTTTTTAACCCGGCCCTTGCGATTCTCCCAGCTCTTGGAACCAAGTTTGTCCAGCCGGGGGGCGCTGCCCTCGTTGCCGATATAACGCTGAACCAGGTTGACCTGCTCAATGGGAACGAACACGGTTTCCTCATCCGCGTATTCCAGTTTGATGTAATCCCGCTCATGCCCCAGGGCCTTTATCCGCTCAATGCCCTTGAAAAGGCCGATCCCGTAATTCACATGGACCACATAGTCCCCGGGGTTGAGTTCCACAAAGGTGTCGATGGCGGCGCTCCGCACGGTCTTGAGCGACCGGGGTGTCCGCTTACGGCGGCCGAAAATCTCGTTTTCCTGCACCAACATGAACCGGATATCCGGCAGGGCAAATCCCGCCGAAAGGGGCGCGGCCGCCACCTGCAACGAAGTGGCGCCAGGCGCCTTTTCCGTGCCTTCCACATCCCGGAGCAGTTCCCTGATCCGGTCCGCCTGCACCTCCGACTCGGCGGCCACAATGAGCTTCCAGCCCTCTTTGGCCAGGGCGGCGAATTCTTCCTTTAGATAATTGATGTTGCCGAAAAAGCTCCGGGGGGGATCGCAGGAAATTTCCAGATGGTGGGCGCCCTCTTCGCCCTTGCCCTTGATGGTCATAAAGGAGACCCGCCGCTTTACGAGCCGGGAAAGATCGCTGAAGTTAAGGAGTATCCGTTGGGGCGCGGGGACTTCCCGTTCCCGGCGGGTGCGGCGGAAGAGGTTTTCATATTCCCTGTCTAACGCCTCCTGGGCGTTCACCAGCCGCTCCCAGTCCAGGAAAAACACGGTGCCGTCGGCCCCCAGATAATCAATCAAGGATGAAGCGGCGGCATCAAAGGCCAGGGGATAAAGCATCTCCTCGCCGGAGACGCTGCGTTTTTCCATCAGCTCTTCCAGAATCGCCTTACCGCCGTTTTCAAATTCAGCAAAGGCGGCAAGGTTGTCGCCGAGTTTTTCGATGCGGTCATCGGTCCAGACCACTTCACGCAGGGGGCGGATCAAAAGTTCGTCAACCTTTTCCTGCCCGCTCTGGTCCAGGGGGTCAAAACGCTTGATCGATTCGATCACATCAAAATCAAAGAGGAGGCGGTAGGCGTATTCGTCGCCGCCCATGAGGATGTCCAGCACTTCCCCCCGGAGGGCGAATTCGCCGTTGACCTGCACACGGGGCACACGGGTATAGCCGTAGCCAATGAGGGTTTCCGCCAGGGCCCTTGTATCGATGCGGCCGCCGCCCTTGAGGGGGATGATGAGGCTTTTGATATAGTCCGGGGGCGGCAGGGGGGTAAGCAAGGCCCGTTCCGGGACAATGATGATTTCGGGCTTTTCCTCAGCGGGTTTGTTTTTGCCGGCGGCAAGGGCGCATAAGATCCGGGTACGCTCACCAAAGACGGCGGAGACCGGGGCCATTTCGCGGTAGGGCATGGCCCCCCACCAGGGGAACTGGATCGCCGTTGCCCCGGCGGTTTTAAGGTCCGCCTCCATCTCGGCGGCCTCGGATTCGGTGGGAACCACGACAACAAAAATTCCTGAATGAAGACTACACAGGCCGCTTATGAGCAGGGCCCCGAATGAGCCTTCAGGGCCTTCGAGTTCCAGGGGGAATTTTCCTTCCCCAAAAGCGGTAAAGCAGTCCGAAACCGCCCGGGAAGACGCGATGCCGCTGAGAAATGAAGGAAAGGATAACTGATAATTTCTCATGGCATCTTTACTCGCTGCGCGCCTTCACGGTAATCTGCCGCACCCTTCCCGCGGCAAGCCCCCAGCGGCCGTTCACATAGGAGGAGAAGGCCGCTGCTTCCTGACGGAAAGCTTCGCCGATTGTGGGCCAGGTACCGGTGGCTTCGTCCTTTTTTGGGAGCACGGCCCTGCGCCAGGAAGACGCGTCGATCCGGGAAGCCAGGGTTTCCCCAAAATACCTGGGCGCCTGGGCAGCGGACTGCTGAAGGCAGTGGGCCATGAACTCGTTTATCACGAGGTACTCATCTTTTATGTTGTAATGCTGAAAATCAAAAAAGGAGAGGAGAAACCGTTTGGCCGCGGGATCAAATTTTTCCCAGCGGCCGCGGCTGAATTCCCGGAAATCCGCGTCAATGAAAAAAAGCCCGTGGAAACATTCATGGACCATGAATTGACTGCGGAGGTAATCGGGGCATTCCCTATCCCGTGAGATCGAAATGATCCCCCCCTCCCCGCTCACAATGCTGTTACCGCTGCGTCGGATGATATCGGCGTCCAGCAATATTTTTTCCAGTTCCTGTTCTTCCTTCAACAGGGGAAAATTGATCAGCCTGGCAACTTCAAAGAAACGGGCCAAATCATCCGCGCGGTAATCGTGGGCGTTCCAGCCGTGCTGATCCGCAATCTCTTCATCGGTGGCAAGGCGGCCGGTGTAACCCTGCTTCTCGGTAAAAAAGGCAAGCCGCTTGAAGAGCCGGTCCTGGACTGCATAGTCGGCGGTATCAAAAATCAGGAGCGAAGGAAAACCGTCCCAGCGGAAAACTTCATAGTCCGCGTTCCGCCAATTTTTTTGGGGATACGCAAGGATGAGCCCGGGGTCAGAAGGAATGGGATTGGGAAATTTCCGCTCCTCCGCGGGGAGCAGTTTTACTGCGGTAACAGTATTACTGTGGGTTTCAACTTTTGCGGGATAGGGGTCCAGAGGAAAATTCCCCTGTGAAATAAAAAGTTCTTCCCGGCCGGGACGGGGCTCAAAACGGAGGCCCCCCAGTTCGGCGGCTGTTCCCGCAGGGGCAATCGAAAGATCCGCGCCCCGGGCAAAACGGAACCGGCCGGGGGGATCGATGATCAGCTGTTCACCATTGGGGCTATAATACACAAAAGGCGTGGCCTGGATCGTGCCGCTTTCCCCACGGACAAGGCCGTACCATTGGGTAACAAGCCGCAGTTCCCGCAGCTGCCAGCCAAGCTGCGGGGGCTTTCCTTTCTGAGCGGGATCAAGGGGGATCATTTCAATAGTGAAATTTTCAATTGAATCGCTCCAAATGGGCACCGCATAATGGAAGCGCGAACCGCGGTAGGGTGCGCCGCTTTCATCCGGGGCCCCATTATCAAAATCGCCGAGGAAGGAAGCGTCCCAGGGCAGTACCCAGGAATCGCCCCCTATAATGTGCAGCACCATTTGATAGTTCTTTTTTATTTCAGCCAGGGCGGCGGCGCCCGCGTCATCAGAAAAACTGTACTCCAGTTCCAGCGAACAGGAAGGGGGAACAAAAAAGGGGGAACCGAAACGGTATTCAAGTTTTTTCGCCTTTGCGGTATTCAGAATTCCTGAGGCGGCGGCTTTGCTTGCCGCATATAAGGGCCGGTTCATTCCGCGGACAGGAAAATTCACCTCCCCCTTATAGGCGCAGGACTGCACCGCAAGAAGGGGGATGAAAAAAAACAGCGGGATGATTCGGTTCATCATCTTTAAAGGGTAACGATCCCCCTGGCTATTACCTGGGCCAGCGAATACCTCCGCTCCATGGTCATCTCAGGACCGTTACGGAGAAAATTTTCCAGCTCCGCAGGGAAGGATTCGGGGAGGGCCGGCAATTCTATCACCTGTTTGTAATAGGCCCGGTGGGAAGGCTCGAAACGGCGGTTGATGCAGAACAGCACCAGGCACGCGGTTTTGATGAACCCCGCGGATGCGAGGATGTAATGGAAATCATCGCCCTGAAAAAAAGCCGCCCCAAGATCCCCGAGGTAATGCTCCATCCGGGACTGGTTGGCGTAACGCATCTCCTCCCAAAAGGTCTCACTCAAATTGGTAAGCCGCTTGCGGATATCCGTGATCCAGTTGCCGCGGGAAAAGAGAACTTCCCCGTTGGCAAGCCGGTAAAAGCCGTAGGTCCCCGAATCCTTGATAAGCCAGAGGGATTCAAGCCGGGTGTCGGCGATGGCAACGAGCTCCTCAATTTTCGCAGTGGACTTATACTCCAGCCGCACCGGAATGTCCCCGATAAGGAAACGATCCTTTACCGACTGGCTTGAGGTTTCAAAAACCGACACATCATCCCCATAGAGGCGCTGGCGCTCATCGGGTTCGGGGATAGGCTGCGAATGGAACACATCAAGGATCAGGGCAAAATAGGGGTCAAGGGTATCCGGCAGGGCCGCTTCGTTCAAAGAAACGCATTCAAGGCCGGGCCAGGCGGAAAGAGTTTTTGCAAATCGATCCGCTAAAACTTTGGTCTTATATTTCATTATTTTCCTCTATATAATACTGATACATGAATCATAACACGGGAATGGAATTTTGAACACTCACCCGCAGGGGGGCATCCGCCTTGCCGTGCTTATTCCCCACCGGGACAGCCGCAATCTCCTGCGGGCCTGGAGCGCCCGGCTTTTCGCCGCCGGCCTCTGCGGGGCCTGGTCATTCCCCTGGGCCGCGCCATTGGGGATCATCTCCCGGTTTCTTACTCAGGATGAGCTAAACGATCTTGCCCATGCTTTGCGGGACGAGGGCCTTGCGGACGGGGGGGACGGGAAGATGCGGACCGGCGCGGCGGCGGTGCTGCCCTTCCCTGCCGACGGAATATCTGCGGCAGGCGCCGATATCGCCGGGCAGTCCGAAGGGGCGCATGCGGCCTTCTTCGGGCCGACGCTGGATCTCAGGCTGCCGGAGCCGCTCTTTGCGGGATCTGCGGCTGGGGCGCTGATCCGCGGCTTTTCCCGGCCCGTGCTGGCTTCCGCGCTTGTCTGCAGGATTCCGCCTGATCTTCCGCCGCCGCCTGCGATCTCCTTCCGGGCGGCGGCGGCGGCAAATATGATCTACCGAGCCCTTCCGGTTGGCAGCGGCGCTTATTCATTTGAATGGCAGATCGGGGAACTTCACTGGCTGCCTTCCGTCAAAGTCAAAAAGAGGGGCGGATAGGTGGACAGGGAAAACTGGTTTCGTATATCGGGCAGCTTGTTACACATTGATATAAAGGCCGTGCCCGGCGCGTCAAAGACCGAAGCGGCGGGCATCAAGGATAACCGTCTGCGGATACGAATCGCCGCCGCGCCGGAGGACGGCAGGGCAAACGCGGAGCTCTGCGGATTCCTCGCCAGGGTTCTGGGCTGCGCCAGGCGGGACGTAGTGTTACTGCGGGGGGAGAAGTCACGGCTCAAGACGGCGGCGGTGCCGGTGGGGTATATAGAGAAGGTTCAGGGGATGGGATCCGTATAATTGAATAAAACATACTATCGGAGTATACCAAATCTATGAAAAACATTAGCGCTTCTATCCTTTTTTTTCTCTCGATAACATTTTCCTTTGCGGTACCCGCTCAGACTGAATGGTATGTTGCCGGTGCGGGTGCGGCCATTCCGGGTAACGATCAAAATACCGGAAGCATGGATCAGCCTCTTGCTTCGGTACAGCAGGCCCTCAGGCTCATCAGCACCGCGTACCTAAAAGAACATTTCGATACCGCGGTGATAAGCATTGAGGGAGCGGTGACTGAATACGGCCCGGCAAACAAGATATTCGGTATGGTTACAATAGATGAAAAAGGGATGTATCCTGCAATCGTACTTCGCGGTAAAGAAACAGGGATCCTCAATGCGGGGGGCATGGGACGGGTGCTCTACATTGCCGGGGGCAATTCAGTGACCCTAAGGGACCTGACCATTACCGGGGGAAATTCCAGTACCGGTGCGGGGATATACGTATCGGAAAGCACCCTTATCATGAGCGGCAGCGCAGCAATACGGGATAACTCAGGCGGCCTGGGGGGCGGTATTTATATAGAAGAAAGTACCTGTACCATTTCGGGAATTGTCAGCGGCAATAGGGCGGCAAACGGCGCCGGTATCGCAAGCCGGGGAAACTCCGTGTCCATCCGGTTTTTATCCGCCGAAATCAGCGATAACCAGGCTGAAAGTTCCGGGGGCGGCATCCTTATTGATGGGGGAATCGGGGAAATAACCGGCTGCAAAGTGACGGGGAATACTTCGGTGAATGGTTCAGGGGGCGGTATATTTCTTAGCGGCGCCGCCCTTACCGTAAACGAAGGGGACATCACCGAAAATCATGCCGCAAAAAATGCGGGCGGGGGCATTGCGGTGTTTAATGGCAGCACACTTACCCTCAATACGGGCAGCATACAGGATAATGATGCATTGTTGGGGGGAGCCCTGTTCCTGCGAAATTCAACCCTCGCTCTACATGACGCTAACATAACCGGAAACGAAGCGGGCCGCGAGGCCGGGGGCATACTCGTGTTCTCCGGCACGGTCACCATGACCGGCGGGATCATTCAAAACAATAGGGCTGCCGCTGTCGGCGGCGCCATTGCGATGGGCGGCCCGGCGGATGCGCCAAGTTCTTTTCTGATGTCGGGCGGAGAGATTCGGGATAACCGCACCGCCGGTTCCGGCGGAGGGCTTTTCAACAACGGCGGGGAATTCACCATGACCAATTCCGCATTGATTGGCGGCAACATATCGGAAGCCCTTGACTATCCCGGAGG
>BOBW01000008.1 GCA_026002595.1 Spirochaetia bacterium
AAAAATTTTTTTGATTTTTTAAAAAAAAACTCCTATAAAGGGGGAAGGGGGAATTTTTAGGGGGTTTCAACCATTTTTCCCCCCCCCCCCCCCCCCGTATACCCCAGATATGGTGTATATGATATGTTTTTACCATCTGTAGCGCTGTATATAACGTACCAGTCTTTCCGCATCTTCTTGTCGCTCACATCTCCGCGTTACTCACTGGTCGCATTGGTGGTACCGCGCGGCAGGGTATTGTTTGAATGTTACACGCGGGCGTTGCCCGGCGTGTTTCAGGTATAGGTTTTATAATATAGAAGGAAAGAAGGAGAACTTGAGATGAAAAAGAATCTGTTGTTGCCGGTAATTGCCGGCGCCCTCTTGACGGCGTTGTTCCTGTCGGGATGCGCCTCCGTGACGACCGATAAAGGCGTCTTCGACCCCAGCATAGACGAGGATCGGCAATCCTACCTGGAGGTGCATAACGGGATGAGTGTGACCCAGTTTGACGAAACCTTCGTTAATTGGTCGCCGGATGGTCTTTTCTCCGGGACTACCCTGGTTACGATTCCTGCCGGAGCCCACGCATTTCAGGGCACGTATACCGTGACAACGACAAATAATGGTTTTTCGAATACACGGACGATACATTTTTCGTTGGACACAAAGGACTTAAAGGCTGGTGAGTGTTTGCCGGGACACACCTACAAAATTTACCAGCAGAAAATCTGGGTGATATTCTTCACCATTACCAATATCAAAATCAAAGACATCACGCCCGGAAAAGTATTAAAGTCACTGGAGGCGTAAATGAAAAAGCTGATTTTGGGCGCAGTTATCGTGCTTGCCTCGCTGTTTGTTACCTCATGCGCATCTGCCCCGGTTGTGTGGGATGAAGGTATCCCCGAAACGGAAACGGCTACGGTGTATTTTTACTCACTCACCGCTACCGGTTACAACGGAGTTGCCGTCAACTGGAAATACAACCGCTCGGTAATAATCCCCGGCGGCAATGCGGAATTCACGGTAAATGTACTCAACAATACCCGCCCCATGACGGATGCGGTTTTTTCGTATCGTTTTGATAATGAAGCCGAATATACCGTTGCCTTTAACACCCGGGAAGTGGATGGCGGACGGTTAATCGTCGGCGCCGGTATTTATAAAGGTATCGGGGTAGTAAAATCAAGCGAGTTGATTGATTTTATACCCTTCTCAAACAAAAACTAATTTCGTCTGCCCCTGCCGTGCCGGATGCGGCAGGGGTTTGCAAGGAGAAAAACATGTTACATAAAAAAATTGCGCTTGCCGTGCTGTTGGTATTTATATCGGCGGCAACGGTATTTGGACAGGCGAGTGCGCTCAGGGATTACGTTGGTATCATCAAAGGTACTTATCATCCTGACGCGCTTGAATTTTTTGACAAGCTGAGAGAAAACTACAAAAAGCGCGGTAAAGATGATCTGGTCAAATGGATTGACGGCTATATAAAATCCGGCGTCGGCGGTACCGGCTTTGTCTACGTTGCGCCTGACGGAGAGAACTATGTGATTACCAATTACCATGTTGTGGCGCAGACAGTTGCGCTTTCCATTTCATTTGAAAAACTGGACGGCGCAAAGACGACCTATGACCGGCTCAAAGTGGCTGCCGCCGACGAAGACATTGATATTGCCGTTCTGACCTTTGCCGACGGCGCGAAGCCCTTTACGGCGGGGCTTGCCTTTATTACAAGCCCTGCGGAAGAAGGGGCTGATGTATTTGCGGCAGGCTTTCCGGGAATGTTTACCGAGCAGATATGGCAATTCAGCAAAGGCGTTGTTTCCAATGCCCGTATGCGTTTGCCTCACGACATTGAAGACGAAGAAGGCGTCAACCCTGCACGCTGGGGTCCATATATTCAGCACACATCAAATATTGACCATGGAAACTCAGGGGGTCCATTATTGGTACAGCAAGCCGATGTGACAAGCGGATATGCGGTTGCGGGAATTAACACACTGACCCTGTCCGGCTACAGGGAAAACACATTCTTTGCCATTCCCGCCGACCGCGCCCTTGCCTATATCGGCGAAGCGCTCAAGCCAAAAGATGAAGCGGCCAATCGGCACAATTTGGACCTGCGGCTGGACGCGTTTATTAAAGGTCTTGCGAAGCCTAAAGCGGTATACGGCGCGATTGCGGATTATCTTTCCAATGGGTGTACGGCAAGCAACGCCGAATATGCCATCATAGAAACATTCAGCCGTGCTCCCCGTACCGTACAGGACGCCATTGACAATGTAAATAACCTCGTTGACGCCATGAATTATTGTGTTGCGTGGATCATTGAAGACACCTTCCGGGGCAAAACCGCCGGTACGCTCCGGGCAACACTCGGCGACATTACGCAAAACACCGATGGCAGTTACACCGTGCCGCTGCAATTTTCAGGCGACCATGTAATCAACACTACGTGGGTCTCCGAATTCGGCATCTGGAAACTCGACAAAGCCGGTGACCTGGTAACCGGAGACAAGACGCTCGTGGAAAAAAGGGCAAAGGACAAGGAGTCTGAAACAAAACTCCGCACCAATTATGCCCTCGCCCTTTCTGCGGGTTATGCTTATTTGGGATTAGGCGGAAGCAATCCCCGGGGAAGCGCCCTGGATGTTTCAATGATGTTCGGCCATGCGCTTACCAGCGGCGTCCGTGTGCTTTTGAGCGACAATTTCGGCATCGTGGAAGGAAGGGCAGGGTACACCGGAGCAATACGGTTCGGTAAATTTGCGCTTATGCCTTACGGAGATATCGGAGTAGGAATTGCTTGGCATGAAAAGGATTATACGGATGGTTCCTATTACCACACGCCGGAAGAGAAGGACCTGTCGAATATCTCCGCAGGCCTTTCTGCTCAGGTGGGCCTTAAGTTTACTACCAGCTTTGTACCCGGTTTATTTTTATCAACCGCGTATCAGTTCAGTTACTATCCGGGCGGTACTGTGTTTGAAAAGCGAAATTTCCCGCTGAAAGATACTACGCACGGCATCATTATCGGCGTTGGGTATTTATTTTAGACCAAAAAAAGGGAGAAGCACGGCCAATCCGCGCTTCTCCCTTCCGCATACAGTATTACTGTTTTTACTTCACCGTAATAAGTTCGTAGTTCCCCGTGCCAAGGCCGATCTTTTCAGCATGGGCAATCTGGGTCCGCCAATCCGTGGTGGGGTGGATGTCGGTTAAGTGATCCTCCCCGTTGGGCAGTTTGTGGGTGTGCTCCCGGTCGCCCAGGATGCTGGCGGCAATGCCGGGGGCGGCGTTCACCGCGTCGATGCAGGCCTTGTCCACGGCCACGGGATCAAAGCCGGCAAAGATGCCGATATCCGGCACAATGGGGGCGTCGCTTTCGCCGTGGCAGTCGCAGTAGGGGGACACATTGTTCACCACACTGATATGGAAATTGGGGCGGCCGTCCACCACGGCCTTGGTGTACTCGACGATCTTGCAGTTCAGGGCTTCGTTGCTGGAACCCGCATTGTTTGAGACGGCGTTTTTACTGCACGCGCCGATACAGCGCCCGCAGCCCACGCACTTCTTGTGATCGATGACCGCTTTTTTATCGGCCCCAAAACTGATGGCCCCGTGGTTGCAGAACCGGGTACATATCTTGCAGCCGATACAGGCGGATTTATCAACTTCCGGTTTGCCATCGTTGTGCATGTCCATCTTGCCCGCCCGGCTGCCGGAACCCATGCCGATATTCTTGATCGCCCCACCGAAGCCGGTCATTTCATGTCCCTTAAAATGGTTCAGGGAAATCACGATGTCCGCATCCATAATGGCCCTGCCGATATGGGCCACCTTACAATAAGTCCCACCCTTGATCGGCACATCCACATCATCGGTACCCCGCAGTCCATCGGCAATAATGTTCTGTACGCCGGTAGAAAAGGGGGTATAGCCGTTTTCAAAAGCGGCATCCATGTGGACCAGGGCGTTGTTGCGCCGCCCCACATACAGGGTGTTGCAATCCGTGAGGAAGGGCATGCCTCCAAGGGCCTTGATACGGTCCGCCACCACCTTGGCAAAGTTTGGCCGCAGAAAAGCCAGGTTCCCCGGCTCGCCAAAGTGGATCTTGATGGCCGCATACTTCTGCTTAAAATCGATCTCCTTGATCCCCGCCTTTACGATAAGCCGGTCTAGCTTGCCCAGGAGGCTCTCCCCCACCCTGGTCCGCATGTTCGTAAAATACACCTTCGATGAACTCATTGCTGCTTTCTCCTCTAATAATCAAAATATGGTTTCAGAAGAGTATATACTATTGGGGGTTTTAAGAAAAGGGTACATATCAGAGGACCTGAGGACTTAGGCGTACCACGCTTCCATAGACTTTTTTAACGCGTCATTGAAAAAATACCAGTCGTGGATGCCCGGCCATTCTTCCCAGGTAAAATCAAAGTCCCGTTTTTCCATGTCCGCCTTGAAGCGGCGGTTTTCGGCGCAGAGGCTGTCTTCCGTACCGCAGGCGGCGTAGATTTTCGGCCGCACCGGAGCGGCCTCCGCCTTTTTTGCCAGTTCCATGATTTCGATCTCCGGCTTCCACTGAAAATCATCCCCAAAGATGGCAATAAAATCCCGGTATAGGGCTTCGGCGCCGGGCCCCCCGTGTTTGAGCCAGGGGGTGGGATCCTGCCGCAGCCCGTCGAGACTTTCCTTGAGATACAAACAGGCCGCAGAAATCGCCCCGCAGAATCCGTACTGTTCCGGCCGGGACAGGGCGCACTTCAAAGCGCCGTAACCGCCCATGGAGCAGCCCATCACCGCGGTGTCTTCCCGCCGGCCTGAGATGTTGAAAACCTTCCGGCACAGTTCGGGCAGTTCTTCGGTGACATAGGTAAAAAACTTCTGCCCGTACCTCATGTCGGAATAAAAACTTCTGCCCACCGCGGGCATCACAAACACCGCGGTGTAGTCGTTGGCAAAAACCGGCAGCATGGTGAGATCCAGCCAGGAATTCTGATCCCCGTGAAGGCCATGGAGCAGATACACGACCCGGTAGGGATCGCTTCCCTTAAAGTTATTCGGCGTCAGAACATTGATGCCCGTGTGCATGCCAAGCACATCGGAAGATACTTCTCCCCGTAAAATCATTTACTGCCCCTTTCTTTTTAACATACGATAGTCCGGTATAGATTTATACGCGCTGCTATATTCATCTGGTACCCATACAAGGGATGATTTTTCAACTTTTGTAAATTTTAAACCAGTTTTCTGATATAAATCATATAGGTCATCCTCTTTATCGGAAACTAACTCAAGAATTCCAATTGCACCAGCCCTTTCGCCGCCGGCCGAGCGTGTAACCTCAACAATAACTGCTTCATGATTCTTTTCATTCTCTCTGCCATTTTCCTCTTTTTTAATTAGGGACAAATATTCTTTTACCTTAAATGTCTTATGCTGGAATGATAATACCATATCAGCCATCGGCAGAATACCATATTGTTCAACAGGCTGGTCCGGGGTATCAACAGCAACAAAAAGGCTTGTTACTTTTTCACCATTTAGAATATCAACGATGCCCGGTATAAATACATTTAACCGTGCACAAAGCGGGAAACGTGGGGCTAACTGGTCGAGACTGTTGAATAACAGATTTATATTAGAAAAATTACCATTCGGGATTTTGTTACTGCCTTCATTGCTGTGCACTTTAATACGCAAAATACTCATTAACATCCGATGAGTAAATTCTTCCGGGGAAATATAGCCAGGATGATAATAGAGTATCTCCAACACTCCTCTGTTTTTAAGCTCTTTAACTATCGCTTTGGAATTTTTTTCCGGGTCATAACCAAGTTTTTCTTTCGCCTCTAAAGAGAAAAGTATACTGTTAGCTTTTTCCCTTAATTCGTCTTCTTGAATCAGTATTTTTCTCAGCGCAAATTCAGTCATAGCTTCATCATCACGTAAAGAGATTATTATTCCGCTCTCCCTGGTGTTAATAATTGAAAACAATATATGTAAATAACCGAGATGGCTCTTATGCCCACCCCTTTCACCAATAAAGGCGCTGCATCTTCCTTTTGGGAAAAGTTTCTCTTCTCCACTCGTATCTTTCCTTTTTATCAGGTCGTTAATTTCTTTGGGATAAGTTTGTACAAATTCCTGAAGGTCTTCTTCTTGATTATCATTTTCCTGAGGGTTTTCTTCTTGATTATCATTTTTTTTATTATCCTTTTTTTTATAAACCGATAGATAATAATGCAATGATGGATATATAAATATACCTCCTTCTTTCCTGTATGGATGATAATGCCCTGGTTTGTTTTTATACTCCTCTTCGTCTAAATTATTATTAATCTTAAATATTTGTCTTCCAAGCACATTTTCACCAAATCGAGACTTGATTATCTCAATCGTTCTAAGATAATATCCTTCCACTGATTCTGCCGCAAGACTTATTACGTAATCAGAAACATATTCCCAATATTTATGCCCGGATGATTCTGAATCAGAATCGCAAATAAAAACTAATAACCTAACGTTTTTTTTCGATGTTGCCTTTATTATAGCTTCGAATTGCTTTTCCTGACTTTTTTTATTCGGGATATTATTCAAGCTATCAATAACAATAACATTAGTTGTGATTTTTTTAGCGCTATCGGTTAACGTAAGTTTTTCATCACCGCTATTTGAGTCATCCTGGACAGCAGAATGTTGTTTATCAAGGTTTTTAATTATTCCTGCTATAAAAGGTCCTATATAAGATCCTATACCTGGTATTTTAGGCACCAGATCTGCCCAAGGGATTATTTTAAAGAAGGATGTAAGTATTTTACTAAAGTTCCTGTTGGGGCCAATTCTTTCTCGGCCCAATATAACCACCCTTGGTTTATTATCGTATGTTCTCAGAGGTTTTTTTGCATCTTCGTATGTTTGAAATTCATCGGTCCATCCTAATTTAATGGTTTTCTGTTTTATTTGTTCCGCTGTGGTTTCTGTCGTAATATATCCGCATTTCTTTAATTTATCTTTAGTCAATCTATAACATAACTCAAGTGCCAACGTACTTTTCCCGCTTCCGGGGGGTCCTATTAATAACAGAGTAATTGGCTTATCTTTTGTATCTGGAATTTGAATACCGCCAAGGAAAAGTTTATCAAACCAACTTAATGTTTGTTTATTTTCCTCCGATTTATTATCATAGAATGAGTCACCCTTACCCAATTCCACCTGCTTAAATGGCTTTTTATCATTTTCGTCTAGCTTATAGTACCAGAAAGCTTGCGAAATTCCTGTTTTCCATGTTTCCATTGCAGTTACTTCTGGTTTTTCCGCCATTCAAAAAACCTCCCAACAATACGTCTGTGGTTTAAAGAAACAGGTAAATCGGTATCAAGCGCCCGTGGGTTTCCCGGGTACGCGCCTTGTTATTTCTTCTCTATCTTCGCCAGGGCTTTAGCCCAGGTATCCCGCAGTCCTACTGTTTTGTTGAACACCGGTTTCCCGTCAGCTGCAGTGTCACTGTCACGCACGAAATAGCCTAATCGTTCAAACTGATACCGGGCGCCCTCGGCTGCGTTTGCAAGGCTCGGCTCGCCGTAGGCCAGAGGGATGGTCTCAAGGGAATTGGGGTTGAGGTTGTCAAGAAATGAACCACCCGGCGGCACGTCCATGGGCCGCTCCACGGAAAAGAGGTTATCGTAAATGCGCACTTCCATGGGAATAGCGTGGGCGGCGGAGACCCAATGGATGGTCCCCTTTACCTTGCGGTTATCAAAGGCGCCGCTGGCACCCGCGTTGCCGCCCTTGGTTTCCGCGTCATAGGTACAGCGCACCGCAATGACATTCCCGGCGGCATCCTTGTCAAAGCCCGTACAGGTGACGATGTAGCCGTAACGCAAGCGCACCGAATTCCCCGGATAAAGCCGGAAATATTTCGGCGGCGGAACCTCTTCAAAATCATCTTGTTCGATCCACAGTTCACGCCCAAAGGGAATCTTCCGTTTTCCGGCGGATTCGTCCTCGGGGTTGTTCACCGCCTCAATCTCCTCAACCTTTCCCTGTTCCCAATTTTCAATGATGAGCTTGAGGGGCCGCAGCACCGCCATGACCCGGAGGCTGGTTTTGTTCAGGTCTTCCCGGAGGCAGTATTCAAGAAAGGCGATGTCCACCATGCTGTCGGTTTTGGCGATCCCCACCTGGGAGATAAAACTGCGGATAGCCGCGGCGGTATAGCCCCGGCGGCGGAGCCCGGCAATGGTGGGCATCCGGGGATCGTCCCAGCCGGAGACGTGCTTTTCCTGGACCAGCCGCAGGAGCCAGCGCTTGCTCATCACCGTGTGGGTTATGTTAAGCCGGGCAAATTCGATCTGGCGGCTGGGGAACACTTCAGCCTCGTTGATGAACCATTCGTACAGGGGCCGGTGTATCTCAAATTCCAGGGAACAGAGGGAATGGGTGATCCCCTCTTTTGCGTCCGACAGGGGGTGCTGAAAATCGTACATGGGATAGATGCACCACTTGTTTCCGGTGCGGTAGTGGGTCCCCCGGCGGATGCGGTACATCACGGGGTCCCGCATCAATAAATTAGGATGGGCCATGTCGATTTTGGCCCGCAGGGTCCTGGAGCTGTCCGGGAACTCCCCGGCCCGCATCCGGGCAAAGAGGTCAAGGTTTTCCTCCACCGAGCGATCCCGGTAGGGGCTGTTTTTTCCCGGAGGGGTTTCCGTGATGTTGTTCCTGTCCGCCACGGCAGTGCCCCGGTACTCGCTGGTTTCTTCTTCCGAAAGATCATCCACATAGGCGTGGCCTTTCTTGATAATTTTTACCGCAAGGTCGTAAAGGTATTCATAGTAGTCGGATGCGTAAAATTCCCGATCCTCCCAGTCATAGCCCATCCATTTGATGTCCCGTTTGATGGCCTCAACATAGGAGATGTCTTCTTTTTCGGGGTTGGTATCATCAAAGCGGAGGTTATACTTGCCCCCGAATTTTTCGGCCATGGAAAAACAGGTTATAAAGGCCTTGCAGTGGCCGATGTGAAGCCAGCCGTTGGGTTCCGGGGGAAACCGGGTGTGGACATAGGTAAAACGCCTGGTTTTTAGGTCTTCCTTGATGAATTCGCTGATAAAGTCGGTCCCTTCGACACCCTCGGCTTCCATATCACACTCCTAAAAATTGGTCAGATAACAAATACCGATAAGCAGCACCCTCCAGAGGCTTTCGGCGTCTGCGGTAGGGATTGCGGATTCAAGGCGGCTGAGCTGTGCCCCGTACCACCAAAAAAGGCCCATCGGAATATCAATGCGGAGGGCATACTCGATAAAATCGTCCTGGGCGCTTTGTGCGCCGAAGAAGAGCCAGGCAAGTTCCTCCAGAATAACGCTGAAGTCCTTCAGCGCCTTTTGAAAATCGCCCTTTTCGATCTCCGCAATAAAGCCGGGGATCTGATCCTCAAGCTGTTCCTTGCGGGCCTCATCGGCCTTTTCAACCCATGTTTTTTGAATGAGCAGGTCCAGGTTGTTCTGAAAATGCGCCAGAAACTGAAGTGTTTCCCAGTCGCTCTGATTAACAGCAAGCAGACTCTGGTAATCACCGCCAATCCCCAGAATTTTCGCAAATTCCGCAGCAACAGCCCCGTCCGGCCCCTTAAGCGCCGCAAATTCATCAGGGGGAAACAGGGCTTCCGCGCTTTTCCGGTATTCTTCGGGGATGTATTTATTGGCGTGCTGAGGGCAACTAAACATAAATTAACGATGCTGATAAAACGGGAATGTGTCAAGCTTCGTATGAAGCAGCTTCGTATGAAGCAGGGTTGGCGGTTTCCAGAAAAGCACTAATCAGGCCGCCGACACGCCCCAAATAATCCGCCTCAAGCGCAGTAAACCGGTTCAGCCGGGGGCTGTCCACGTCCAGCACACCAAAGGTCCGGCCCGCCCTGAACAGCGGGATAACAATCTCCGACACGGAGGCGGAATCGCAGGCGATATGTCCGGGAAAAGTATGGACATCGGCAACAATGACCGGCCTTTGGTCCTGAACCGCTTTGCCGCAGACCCCCTTGCCTTCCCCAATCCGGGTGCAGGCGGGAAGCCCCTGAAAGGGCCCCAGGACCAGTTCCTTCCCCTTGAGCAGGTAAAAGCCGACCCAGTTGATCTCCGGCAGATAGTGGTTCAAAACGGCGGACACGTTGGCCAGGGCGGCGATCATATCCGTTTCGTCCTCAAGCATGGCCTTGACGGTCTGTACCATGAGGTCCAGGTTGGCCTCGGTGTCTGCGGCGGGCTGTAATTCGATCATGGGAGATATATAGCAGGAAGTTCAGGTATTGGCAATCCGCCAAAACAGGGCTATCATGGAAAAAGCTTATTACGAAGGAGTAGTATTATGGATATCTCGTTGCAGTTGTACTCGATTAAGGAAGAGGCCAAGGAGAATTTTCCCCATGCCCTGGAGCTGACCGCCAAGGCGGGGTATCAGGGGGTGGAGTTTGCGGGGTACTTTGGGAACACCGCAGCCCAAATGAAGGAACTCCTCAAAAAGTATAACCTTAAGGCGGTAAGCACCCACGTGGGCATTCCCCGGCTCAAGGAAGCCCTGGACGAGGAAATCGAATTTGCCAAACAGCTTGGGTATAAGCTGATTGTCTGCCCCTTCCTCAAGGGCGATACCAAAGAGGCCTATGTCGAAGGGGCTCAGTTCCTGGAACAATGCGCCCAAAAGGCCGCCAAAGCGGGGATCACCTTTGGCTACCACAACCACGCCCACGAATTCGTCAAATACGATGGCAAGTATGCCCAGGACATCATCCTGGAAACCGCACCTTCCCTCAAATTTCAACCGGACCTGTTCTGGGTCGCCGTAGGCGGCGCGGACCCGGTAACATATATCCGGCCTCTGGAAAAAGCGGGCCGCATCTGCGCCATCCACGCCAAGGAACTGGCAAAACAGGGTGAGGAGAACGTCTACGTCGGCCAGGGAAAGATCGACTTCAAAACCATCGCCGAAATCTGTCCCCCCTCAAAGTACCCCTGGATCATTGAGCAGGAAGAATTCTCAAGCGATCACTACGATGGCATTTCCAAAAGCTATGCGGGATTAAAGAAGGTGTTCGATTCACTGTAAGAGCAAAAACGCTTTTATTGCCCGCCGTGTCGACTCAAAGGCAAGATCGTCCAGGTTGACATCGGCGGGCTTTATAAATTTAACGCCGGCGATTTCCGCCGCCTCAAGCTTCAGGTCCGCCTCGGTAAGGTCCGGGGCATCTATTGTGAAAAACAGATCGCAGGTGTTGTAAACGATGTTCCTGTAGGGGTAGATGTTGGGGAATGAGGCGAACAGTTTGAAGGCCGCGTCCGGGTCCCCGCCTACAGGCGGGACCCACCCGATCTCTTCCCGCAGTTCCCGGCGGAGTCCCTCGAAGGCGCCCTCGCCGGGGTCCACGAAGCCGCCGGGTAGGTCCAGTTTGCCCATGGCCGGTTCCCTGCCCCGGACCAGGAGCATGATTCCGGCCCTGGTGCTGATCACGCAGCCCGTGGCGGCGGCGGTGTTGTGGTAATACACAAAGCCGCAGTCGGGGCAGCTCCATTTATGGCTGTTGTCAAAGGCGATCTTTTTTGAACCGCATGAGGGGCAGTAGTTAAACATATACCGCAATTTATCATCATGATTGAATAAAAACAAGAGCGCTTATATAATGGCATATTATGGTTACCGAATGTTCATTACGGGTCCGCACATACGAGTGCGACAGCTACGGGCATGTGAATAACGCCAACTACCTTAACTATCTGGAATATGCCCGCTACGAATTCCTCAAGGATATTCACTTTGACTACCCTGCCGCAATCAAGGCAGGGTTCGGTGTGTACGTTGCCCGGATAGAAATTGACTACAAAAAATCCGCCCTCCCCGATGATGTGCTGCTGATTAAATCCTGGCCCATAAAAAAGGGCGCCGTGAGCGGCGTCATCGCGCAGGAAATCCGGCGGGGTGAGGATCTGCTTATCGAAGCGAAGGTGACCTGGGCCTTTGTGGACAGCCGGGGCATACCCGCGCGGATTCCCAAAGAGTGGGATGTGCCGGGCTTAAGGCCCTAAAGCAGTATAAATGCGGTAATGATTGTTCAGATCGCGTATATCACGTACCGCGTTTTTTGGTAATAATGTCAGAGGATGATAGTTAAGTCCCATAATATCACAAACCCGGTATATAAACTTGACGCAATCATTTATTGTAACAATAAAGGGCGGGGGATCATTTTCCCATTCGTTTATCAGTTCTACTATTTTGTTCTTTGTGTCTTCATCAACCAGGAAGTCTGTGTAATCCTGAGTTATGGGATATTCCGTGCTATATTTTAATACACCCTTTTTTGTTGCAAATTTCTGCGGTTTGCCTGGATAAAATCCGTATACACCCTCACGATCAATAGAAACAGAAGCATGCCCGGCTATGGATTTTTTTCCTTCAACCGGAGTTCCCGGACCGTATGCAAAAAAAGATATTTTATAGTACTGCCCTGAATACTCAGGATAGTTACTGCCCTGCACCAATAATGGTGTAGTTGTGCAGCCCATACATAAACATAAACAACTAAAAATGAGAATTATTTTCCGCACAGCTATAATTCCTGATTTAACCTGATTACCCTGCCGGTGGCGGAAATTTCTTTGTTGGGCCATTTAACCACCATGCCGGTCGTCCAGATAATGTCACGGATATCAACATCACCGGAAAACTTTTTTTCCGCTTCATCCAGCAGTTTAATGTAGGCCTGGGTGTTAATGGCGTCCTTTGTGAACCAGGTATCAAGGGCCACAAAAGTAACATGTACATTCCCGATTACCGCATCCGTTGACAGGGATGGCATAAATTGCCCTATGGATGCACAGGAAACCATTAACATAATTGCTACCATTACGAAAAAAATAATCAATATTCTTTTCATTTGATACTCCTCACACGACACTGGTCTTTAGGCTCCTTTCTTTTTCAAAACGTTTAACCGCAAGTTCAATCAATCTGCTGATAAGTTCCGTGTAGGAGACGCCGCTTGCCTCCCACAGTTTTGGGTACATGCTGATCTTGGTGAAGCCCGGCATGGTGTTAATTTCGTTCACAATGATTCTGTTACCGGTTCCTTCTTCTTTTAAGAAAAAGTCCACACGGGAAAGACCTTCGCAGGAAAGTGTCTGGAATGTTTTTATTGCCAATACCTGTATCTGCGTTTTGATGTCATCGGGGATCTTTGCAGGAATTTGCAGAACCGCGCCGTGCTCGTCCAGGTACTTGGCATCGTAGGAATAAAATTCATGGGTGGAGATAACTTCGCCGGGGACGGAAGCGGCGGGCTCTTCGTTGCCCAGGACGGCGCATTCCAGTTCCCGGCCGGGGATAAATTCTTCCAGGATGATCTTTGTGTCGTACTGAAAAGCCGCTTCCACCGCGGCGGAATATTCAGTATCACTGTGGACCTTGTACACCCCCACGGAGGAACCCATGTTGGCGGGCTTGATAAAGATCGGGG
Organism: Spirochaetia bacterium; assembly: GCA_026002595.1. GTDB lineage: Bacteria > Spirochaetota > Spirochaetia > Treponematales > Breznakiellaceae > BNUT01. The sequence goes on from BOBW01000008.1 coordinate 13,496, forward strand.
CCCCCAGGACCTTTGCCGCTTCCGCAAAGGAGGGGACCTTTTCATGGGACTTGAGGGCAATAAATTTGCCGATGGGAATTCCGGCGTCACGGAGAAGGCGCTTCATCACATCCTTGTCCATCCCCGCTGCGGAGCCGAGAACACCGGCCCCCACAAAGGGAATGTCCGCAAGTTTGAGGAGGCCCTGGACCGTGCCGTCCTCGCCAAAGGGGCCGTGTAAAATGGGGAACACCACGTCCACCGCCCCGGCGTCTTTCAGGGTAGTCAAATTTGAAATGGCCCCGCCGCTCCGGGGAACCAGAGCCACGGCGTCACCGCTCTGGTTCAGCCTGATGTTTTTGGGATCATCGGCGTTGAGCAAAAAATGGGAACCTTCGCTGCGGAGCCAGCGGCCCGTCTTGTCGATGCCGATCAGGACGGGGTTGTACTTGTCCCGGTCAATGGCGTCAAACACATTTTTGGCAGACTGGAGGGAAACCTCGTGCTCCGCCGATTTGCCGCCGAATAGAATGTCTACATTAATTTTCTTCGCCATGGTAAACTAATATATCACGGAGGCCCCCATGCAGGCAATTATGGAATCAATTTTCGATGCCGGATATCTGGTAAGCGTCATTATTTTGGGCTCACTCATCATCCGCAGATCCGCAGGCAAAAACCGGGAAGGGCTGATTTTTGGATGTTTAACCCTCATTTTGGGCTGCGGCGACGCCTTTCATCTGGTCCCCCGGATCATTGCCCTCTGGACAGACGGCTTTGAAACCTATGCCGCCGCTCTGGGCATCGGGAAGCTGGTCACCTCCGTTACGATGACGGTCTTTTATGTCATCCTGTACCGGGTATGGCAGCTGCATTATGCGGGGCAGTCCGGCGGCAGTTCCAAAATTCTCACCCCGATCATATATACCCTCGCTGCGGCCCGGATCATCCTCTGCCTCTTCCCCCAGAATGAATGGCTCAGGACAGACGCCCCCCTCTCCTGGGGCATATACCGGAACATCCCCTTTGTGATCCTGGGGCTTATCATCGTGATCATTTTTTGTACCAAAGCGAGCGCCGCGAAAAAGCAGGGCCATGAGGACCCCTTCCGCTTCATGTGGCTGGCCATTATGATAAGTTTCGCCTTTTACATCCCCGTGGTTCTCTGGGCGGATGTGTACCCCATGATCGGGATGCTGATGCTCCCCAAAACCTGCGCCTATGTGTGGATGGTGGTGATGGGGTACAAGGGATTACGTTAGCGGCTTATTTCACCAGCGTTCCCGCATTGGTAACAATGGAAATGATATTCCCCGCCGCCCCGCCCAATGTTGAAAGGAAGAACACCAGCAGCGCACGGGTGATGCGGTTGCGGTAAATGCCCTTGATATTGGTGACATCCTCGGAGATGGTTTGGGTGTCTGAAACACGGGGTTTCCGCAGGGTGGCTTCAACGACGCCAGAAAAAAGCCCCACCCCGATAAAGGGATTGATCGTGGCGATGGGCGCCCCCACAAAGGAAACGAGGATCGACAACGGGTGCCCCAGGGCGATAATGGTTCCCACTGCGGCAAGGGAGCCGTTAAGGAGAAGCCAGCGGAGAAGCATCTCAATGCCTGCGTCCGTGTCGGCGCGGAAGAAGCCCAGCACGATAAGTGCAACGATCAGCAGGGGGACAAGCCAGCCCGCGGCCCTGGAAAGAAAGCCTGCCCGGGGGACCGTATCCAATTCGGCCACGTCAACGCTTTCGTTCCCGGCGGCGATTTTTTCCAGATGGACCTTTATCCCCTGCAAATGCCCCGCACCGACCACCGCCGCAACTTTACTGTTTGCGGCCGCAGTATTACTGTTTGCCGACTCCCAAATTTTGGCCGCCAGATAGTAATCCCGCTCGTCGATAAGGGTGGACTTGACCGGGGGGAGGTAGTCGGCGAGTTCGGCCATCATGCCGTCAAGTTCGCTGGCCTTTTTCAGGTTTTCAATTTCCTCTTCGCTTAGTTTTTCTTTGGTAAAGGCCCCGGACAAAAGGGATGCCAGAAGTTTGCACTTGTTCCACAAACCGCATTTTGCCCATGCGCGGCGCAGGGTGAGTGAGACCTCGCGGTCGCAGAGGTCAAAGGGGATACCCAGTTCGCCTGCGGTGTCTACGGCGGTCTTCATTTCTTCGCCGGGTTTTACCCCCAGCTCGTTGCCAAGTTTGCGCTGGAAACCGGCGAGCACCAGATTTGCGATCAGCAGAAAGCCCCTGCCGTCCTTAAAGACCTTGGCGATATTGAGCCGTTCCCAGTTTTCTTGCTCTGTCATGGAACCGTAGCGGCCCTTGTCCAGTTCTACGCAGACCCGATCCGGACTGCTCTCCCGGATTACCCGGCTTACTTCATCAATACTTTCACGGGAAACATGGGCGGTGCCGATAAGGATTATCTCTTTGGTTCCAAACTTGAGGCTTACACAATTGTCGTTCATGGGTGCTCCTGTCATTATCACCCTAGTTTACCGCAAGGCCCCGTTCTGTAATAGCCCATTCGTTCAGCCGCCATTCGGGAATGGTCTGGATATTGAGTTCCTTCATCCGCAGAAAATACCTGTTCGCAAGGGATCTATTTCCCCGGATATCGTAATAGTTTGCCAGATAGTAAAGCATTTGGGCCTTTTTTTCAGAATTCTTCTCTTTGTCTATTTTGATGGCAAGGTCATTATCCCCTGCGAGATCGTGGTAGAGCCTGAGCATATACCATTCCAGGCTGTCCCGCCTGGCCCTGCGGATCGCCTCTTCCAGGAACTGTTTAGGGGCGGAGATACTGGATGCCCGCATCCAGTTCGCCGCCGCAAGCAGGGCATAACTTGCTTCATTGGGGGCATATTTGTAGGCCTCAAGAAATGCATCCTTGGCTTCCGATAAAAAACCCTTCCGCATCCGGTGCATCCCAAGCCCCTCAAAGGCAAAGTAGTAATCCGGTTTCAGTTTTGAGAGAATTTCGTAATCCTGTTCCGCCCCGTTGTAGTCGCCGAATTCATCCTTAAGGCCCGCGCTGTACACATAGCCCAGGAAATTGCCCGGCTCAAGCTGATTGGCCCGGTTGAATTCTTCCAGGGCTTCTCTTTTCCGGTTAAGGTCAACCAGTACGCTGCCCCGGTCCACGGCGATCCAGTAGTTTTCGCTGTCCCGCTCCTTTGCGGCATCCAAATCGATCAGGGCCTGTCTCTTGTACCCCGTATCCTTGTAGAGCCGGGCCCGCTCGTGCAGGGGGGCGGCGGAAGCCGGGTAAAGGACCACCGCCTTGTTCAGGAGCGTTTCCGAATTTTTCGGATCATGGCTGTAAAGGTATATCAGGGCCCGGCCCAAAAGGGCGTCAAAATTTCCGTCCTCCGTCTGCAGGGCGCGGTCAAAATAGGATGCCGCGTTCCGGTAAGACCCGGAGCGGAGGGCCATATTTCCCAGATCAACAAGGGCCGCCGTATTGGCGGGATCCGCTTTGATGATCCTTTCCAGGATGCTCTGCTGTTCCTTTTCTTTACCCGAAGCCCCTTCCACTGCGGCAAGCACAAAGAGGGCTTCAATATTAGAGGGCTCCTCGGATATCACCGCCTGGGTAATGATCCGTCCCTCTGCGGGACGGCCCGCGGAACTCAAAACAGAGGCCTTTAAAAGTCTGATCCCCGAAGTATTGGCCTCCGCCGGATCAATGGCATCGAAAAGCGCCAGGGCTTCATCAAACTGACCCCGGGCAAGGAATTCCGACATCCGTTCCAGGATCGATGAGGTGCCGCCGTCTTTGACCGTTGGCGCTCCTTCTGCCGGAGCGGTCCTGACGGGCGGTTCAACCGCTTGGGACGGAGATACCCCTCCTGAGACGCAGGTTGTAAGGACAGAGAGAGCAATTAATAAAAAAAATACAAAACTAGACCGATACATATTTTCATGTATCGACAGAAAAAGGCCTTTAATGAACTGGTATTCATAGGGGCAGATCGTATACAATAGACACCATCGTGATAAGGAAACCGGTTTTTCCCCGTTTGATTGGCCTCATCGGCCTGTACGCGGGGGTATTTTTCATTCTGGTGATGATCCAGTTTACCAAACAGGGCCGTTTTGAACAGCAGGTAGGGAACATGCTGGTAAGCGGCCGCCTGGCAGAGGAATCCGCGGCAGCCGGAGTATACGCAGGGAACAACGCCGCTGAAAAATTCCTTGCCGCCGGGGCGGTCGTATCTTTTGGGGGCCTCGAATTCCCCATGACCGGGAACAGGAATGAATCCATCATCCTGATTGACGGATTGGGTGGAAAGTCCGAAGTAGTCCCCGAATCCATGACCGTATCCCCTCAGGCCGTGGATTTCCGTCTGCCCGGGGGCACCAGGCTCCAGTTTTTTACCCAGTCTGGCGGCGTCCCGGAACTGCGGATCAGCGGGGAATTTGCCGCCGGTACCGCCGGGATCAGCCTTCCCTATAAACTGCAGAGGGCATCCCGAATCCGGGTGGACAAAGATGAGCAATTCATTGTTGCCGCGAACGGGCTTAATTATGTCTTTAACCGTTCCACCCTTGAGGAAGAACCGGGGCGGCTTTTCCTCAAGGCCGGGGACATGGCCATTTCCTACCGGGCCGTTCCTGAAAAAGGGGCCTTTATCCCGGCGGATTTCAGCATCAACGCGGCCCGGAACACCCAAACCTACAATGAGGCAATCAAGGGTTGGCAGGATCAAAACTTTGCCCTCTGGAACCGGCTGGTTCCCGCCCGGAATGACGAGGACCTGATCATCGCCTATGAGAGCGAAGCCATCAGGCGGAACAATTACCGGGCGGCCCTTGCGGCGGTCCCTTCGGCGTTCAGGAACGGAAACCAACGGACCTATGAATCTTCGGCCTTTCTTGGGGGCATGGAAAGCGCGGTCCGTTCCTTTGCCGCTGCGGAACGGGAAAAACTCAGCCGCCTGTCCCAACAGATCACCGAAAAATCCCCGGACTTCCTGAAAGAAAGCCATGCCTTTGAATTTTTCGCCGCCCGGGGGGATGCCAATTTTATCAATAACGGGATAGCGCTGGTCAATTCCATTAATCCCGCGGACCTGACACTGGAATTGATCCCAGGCGTCTTTGAGGGGATGATCGATCTCCGGCAATACCATCCCAACGGGGATAATCCCTTTGAGCGCCTGGCGGATCGGGCCTGTTCCATCATTTCCGAAAGAATCCTGAGGATACCGGGAAGCCAGGGGCCGGGGATTTCCGGGGGCGAGGCGGAAGATATAATCCTGATGTTTGAGGATGGCAAAGCGGATATTGAATTCAACCTGCGCATGGGAAAGGCCCTGCTGGTCTGGGCTGAAGCTTCAAACAACGAAGGCTGGATCGCCCTTGGCCGTTCCCTGATACTCTCCTGCCTTTCCCTGGCGGACGATGACGGCGCGGTTCCCCAGGCCCTGCTCATTAACGACGCAGGGGAACTGAGCGGCGCCGATGACGCACGGACAAGTTCCGCACGGCTCTACCGTATCCTTTGCTTCGGCGAATACTATCCCCGTACGGCGGTGATTGTCTCCGCCGAAAACGGCCTCTGGGCCTGGACTGCGGCGCAGGCAGTATCCGCAGCCCAGGAAGGCAATGTACTGGACATTGCCGTTACCTTCCCCGTGGGGGAAACCCATTACATGATGATCCGGGGCGTGCGGCCCTTCAGCAGGATAGAGCTTTACGGCGCCGACTGGCGCTCAGACACCCAGTTTGAACGATACGATTCTTCCGGCTGGATATATCAGGCCCAGGATCAAATTCTGGCCCTCAAGATGAGGCACCGCGCCGCGGTGGAACATGTCAGGATTTTTTACGGAGCAGGAACGAACAGCGAAGCTCCGGCAAATTCCGAAGGGACGGCCCCATCTGAAACCACAGAGCCTGTAAACCCCGGGGAATCGTGATGCATGTTTCAATCCAGTATCGCGGCAGCGGTATTGCTTAATGATCCGCTTTAATAAACGCAAACCGTATCAAGCCCTTTCACTCCTCTGCCTTGCGGTGATCCTCTTTGGCTGCGAAGGGAAGAAGGATGACCCTTCCCCTGTTGTGCAAACAACAGAACCGGAGCAGCAGGCGGCGGAGCAGGAACCCCTTGCGGATACGGCGGGCGCCGACAATGCCGCATCCGCCAACAGTAATACTGCGCCCCTTACCAGTACGGTCGGCCCCATGGGAAAACTTAAGGGCCCCCTGCCTGCATTTGGGGTCTATGTTGCCGAAATCAACCCCGCAAATTATCAGAAGATCGACGCCGCCGTCATGCAGGGCATGGGGATGGAGCCCCATTACGTGCATTTTTTATCGGGGGCAAAATCCTTCCGGGAAGGGGACTACGATCGGGCAATTGCGGAATACACCCAGGCCATCAATCTGAAAAACGATTACGCGGAGGCCTATAATTACCGCGGCTACCTCTACGGCGAAACAGGGCATCTGGACAAGGCCATCGCCGATTACACAAGGGCCATCGCCCTGCGGAGCGGCTACACCGATGCCTGGATCAACCGGGGCTACGCCTACGGCGAAAAGGGCGATCTGGACAAGGCCATTGCCGATTACACAAGGGTGATTGCACTGGAACCAAAAAACGCCTCGGCCTATAACAAACGGGGCAGCCTCTATTACCAAAAGGGCGATGACGACCGGGCCATCGCAGACTTCAGCGCGGCAATCAAACTGAAGGGCGATTATGCCCTTGCCTATAATAACCGGGGCCACGCCTGGTACAGCAAGGGCGAGGCCGAAAAGGCCGCCGCGGATTTTGCAGCGGCAGAACGGCTGCGGCGCTGAATATTTATTAGATATTCCCCATACGGACCGCTTTTTTTCAAAAAATTTATGGCAAATTCGCCGTTCTGAATGTATAATTAACCATATTGCCCAATAAGGGCGCTATGTGAAAAGTAAAGAGTAAAATTTGACTTTTTAAGTAGCATCGAGTAATCTCAATAGAATACGTCCAAGGAGTAAGGGTTGACAAAGCGCGATTTTCCCAAAATCCATTTCTATGATCAGGATTTTGTAGATATATACGACAAAACCTGGGCATGGATTCAGGACTGCTGGGTGCAGGGCGGTGAAAACAGCGCAATAGAGGGGAAATTTTTTGCGTATCCGGGAGATCAGACAGTCCATCAGGCGGACGCCATCTTTTCATCCTTTTTTTTGGTCTACTCAAACCGGATTTACCAGGCCCATCCCACTTTGGATGTTTTTTATAACCATCAGGAGCCGAACGGGGCGATCCGTTCCGCCTACAGCGTCGAAACCGGGCAGCCTGTGGTGGACCAGGATAACCCGGAAGGCCTGGGGATGCCCCTTTTCGCCTGGGCCGAATTCAACCTCTACCACAAAACCGCCAACAAAAAGCGGGTCAAGGATATGCTTCCCATTCTGCATAAATATGTTGAATGGATCGATTCGGTATTCAAGCGGGAAAACGGCCTCTACCAGGTTCCCCTTTCCGCCACGGGGATGATCAATGCCCCACGGGACGGCGCCGCCTATCCCCTGGACTTTAACGCCATGATGGCCGTCAACGTACTCTACATGTCCGCCATGGCGGACATCCTTAACGACAAGGAAGCGAGTTTCCAGTACAAGCGGCAGTACTTTTCCCTTAAAACCCGGATCAATTCCCTGATGTGGAATGCGAAGGACGGCTTTTACCACGACATCGACATCAACGAACAGCAGATTCCGGTGAAAACCATCGCCGGCTACTGGCCCCTTTTGGCGGAAATTCCCAACGACGACAAGGCGGAGCAGATTATCAACAAGCTGTCTGACCCGCTGTTCTTTGGGTCCCCCCACCCTTTTCCCACAGTGGCCGTGAATGAGGCGGCCTTTGACGAAAACGGCGGCGGCTACCGGGGTTCTGTGTTTCCCCACCTTACCTTTATGGTGATCAAGGGCCTTGAGCGTTACCAGCGCTGGGACCTGGCCCGTGATTGCGCCATCCGCCACGTCTATTTCATGCTGGATTCCATGAGCCCCGAGGGGAACCACCACAAGGGCAACCTCTGGGAGGCCTATCTTCCCTTAAAAGAAGGGCCCGCCCAGTGGCCGGACAAACCGGAATTCCCCCGGTCCCAGTACCTTACCTACGACGCCCTTTCCACGATCTGCTTAACCATAGAAAACATCGTGGGGCTCTTTATTTCCCTGCCCCGCAAAACCGTGGACTGGATCATCCCCAACCTGGAGATCATGGGGGTGGAAAACCTCTCCCTCAAAAAAAACATGATCACCATCCTGTCCAACAAGAGCGGCCGGGGCTGGGAAATTCACATGGAAAGCGAAAAACTCTACTACTTTACCATCAACATTTTGGGGAAAAAGAAGAAGACCCTGCCCATTCCTTCGGGGAAGTGTTCCATGTTGATAGATAAGCTCTGATGGGCTAGACTTATTTATATTTTCCCTTGGTTCTGCCGATAATTTGGAAATAAGGTGTAGAATGATAAAATCGCGAAAGGGTCCATGGTCCGGATTGGTCATTTTCCTCTTGTTTGCCGGCTGGACGCTTATCGGCGGCCAAAGGGCGGAGGCCGCGCCGAATGTTGTTATTGACGATGGGATTATTAACGCCGGAACCTGGCTCGAAAAACATTTACCCCCGGATACAACGGAGATACTCCTTCAATTTTCTTCCCCGACACGGGATTTGACCAACTATGTTACCGAAAGCATCGCCACCATGGCCGCCGACAGCGGGATTCATGTAACAGTCCAGACCCTCGGAAATGTAAACGATGTAAATGCCCAGACCTTCGGCTGGCTGGTAGATGCCCAGGCCGTGGTGGCCGGGGACATTACCCCCTTTGGGCCGGACTACCAACTGGAGCTCAGGACCCTTGATATTGACGGCCCCGAAGTTTTGAGCAGGTATCGGACAGTGGTCCGGATGGACCGGACCCTCATGATCCTCCTGCATATCCCGATTCCCGAAGAAGAGACACCCGGCGTCGTTGCCAACGCACGGGCCGCTCAGTCTGCTGCATCGGACCAGACAGGATCAGGCCAGCGCACATCGGACCAAACGGCCCAAGCGGATGAATTTTCCACCGGCAGAAGGATCGGCGCAGCGGCAATGAACCCCCTTTTAGGTCTTGGCTCCTATACCATGGGCGACTGGGCCGGGGGCTTGTTTACCACCATGGGGTACGGAATGGCCGTCGGTCTTATCACCTGGGATATCTTTGGATTAGAGTATGACCATCCGCTTGCGGGGGCTCCCGGCATGTTCGGCATAGGCGTAGCGGGGATGACAACGGCCTTCGGCATCCTCCGGCCCTTCTTCTATCAAAAACCTTCAAACCCCGTTGATTTTTCCACCGGCAGAAGGGTCGGAGCGGCGGCAATGAACCTCATTTTTGGTCTTGGCTCCTATACCATGGGCGATGTGGCCGGGGGCCTGATGATAACCGGGGGATACACGGCTGCCGCGGGTCTTATCCTGGGGGATATTTTTGGCTTACCCTACGAAAGCCCCATTGCGGGTATTCCCGGCTTTCTTGGTATCGGCGTTGCGGGGATGACGACGATCTTCGGCATTTTCCGGCCCATTTTCTATAATAACCCCAATTTGGTTCCCGAAACTTTCACCGCCGGCAGAAGGGCCATTGGGGCTCTCTTAAATCCCCTTTTCGGCATTGGTTCCTATACCATGGGCGACTGGGACGGGGCGCTTGTCATAAACGGGGGCTACCTGACCGCCGCAAGCCTTATCCTTTGGGACATTTACGGGTTAGCCTATGAAGATAAACTTGTGGGTATTCCCGGCGCCATCGGAATCGGCGTTGCGGGGGCAACAATGATCTTCGGCATCCTCAGGCCCATCTTTTATCATGGGTCCGGTTCGCAAAGTAAAATCGCCGGGCTTCTCAAGGGGGCGCAGCTTGCGATCATCCCGAACGCTTCGGGGATTAAAGCGGTACGCTTGAGTTATAGTTTTCAATTATAATTTTCAAATATAAAGGAATGAGTATGGATACCAAAAAACGATTCGGACTGCGGGCTGTTTCCTACGGCTGCCTGATTTTGGCGCTGTTTTTCCTGGCGGGCTGTGATACCCCCTTTCAGGAAGGGTTCCGGGACCTGTTCCACGGCGAGGGCTCGCCCAACCCGAAGAAGCCGTCAGGACCTACTATCAATATCACCGGCAAAACCTACACGGTAGCTAGCACAGCTTCGCCTACGATGGCTGATGACATTTATCTGAATGGTACTACTATCGAGATTGGCAACGGCACCGGTACTGATTCCTACACCAGCGGCGCTGCCAACTACGATTTACTGGTTGCCTTGCTAACCAGTGGTGTCGGCTTAGTATCTACCGATACCTTCACGTTTGATGCTTCAGGCAAAATCTTGGCAATTACGCAGGGAGCCGGTACTTCCCTCAACCTATCGGGTGTTCTATCGGCGACGCACTCAGGTTCCTTTGCTGCGGCAGTAGCCATTACCGGTGCCACTACAACCACAACTATCAACGTGGGCGCGATAAGCGGTGCAACAATCACCGCAGCAGCGGCCACTACGGTGGATATCAGCGGGCTTGCGGTAGGCAATAATGTACTCCTTACCGGCAACTTTGCCTTTACGGTAAACACAGGAACAAGTTCTACCGCTTATGCATATACCACTGGTGTAATGACAGGCGGCACCACCCCTGGTGATAGGAACTACTTATTAGAGAATACCAGCGTAGGCGGCGGCACATTCCCGGCGGCCTCTGTAGTTGGCGGTACTGCTTCTACAACATCTTTCGGGACAGTAACACCCACATCCGGTGGTGCATCTGACACTGTTGCGATATCCCGGAGCGCAGACACCTAATCCACGTGCCGCCAAGCAATCCGGCTTTGCCGGATTGCAGTGCACCAGAAAGGGGCAGCAGTAACGCTGTCCCTGCAAAGAATGTTTAGAACAGGCCGCCTCCTAACCAGGGGCGGCTTTTTTTCGCCCTTGCATAAAGATTTAAACCACGAACGACACAAAATACACGAAAAAACACAGAATGGCACAAAAATGTTCGTGTTTTTCGTGTAGTTCGTGGTTAACTTCATTTGCTATATACTTGTTATATACTTATAGGTAAAATAGTATGGTGAAATTGCAAAAGACCGAAGGGTCGGCCCGTGGCTTGCGGGTATTGGCGGTTTTCCTCTTGTTGACCGGCGGGGCGCTTGTCGGCGTCCAAAATGCGGAGGCACAGACAGTGGCGGCGTTTTCGCTTGATGAAACGCTGATTGACGCCGGGGTATGGCTGCGAACCCATCTGCCGAGGGGAACCAGGGCCGTACTCATTGGCTTTTCCACTTAAATGACCTGGGAGTTGACCGGGTGATGCGGGCGGACCAGGCCGATTACGATACCGCTTCGTCGATCGGCCGGACCAATGGCATCGAAACAATTATGACGGGGTCCATTTCCCGTTATGAGGGGTCCCGTTATTACTTTGACTTACAGATTGCCGGTACAAACGGCAATGTTTGGGACCAATTTACCGGCATCATTAGGGCGGATAAAACCTTTAGGACCTTGACCGGCCAGTAATACTCCGGGGGTACGGCCTGCCGCACCCGGCCGGTTATGGCCTCAGTTTTGGGGAGGAATGATTTCCTTGCCGTTGGCCCAGCAGGCCCGCCGCTTCTGCTTAAAGGGAACCCAATCGGCACCCGCTTCGCCGATGTACATCCAGGAACCGTCATCAAGCTGAATCCGCTTATAGAGATTGCCCTCGTAGGCGTCAAGGGTGTTCAAAATTTCCGCATAGAGCCAAAAGGATTCAACAAGAATTGAGGAGCCCGCCTGGGCTATGGCCCAGGGGAAGGGCGCCCCCGGTTTGGAGCAGAGCTGGTACCCCTCAAGCTCCCGGCCCTTTTTTTGCACCGGCGCATCCACGAGGAAGGGCTTTAAAATCTCATGGGCATTCTCCCCGGTTTTAAGCTGGCCGTACACATTGACACAGGCCACCCGGGGGACATTATTGATCCGCTCAATATACCCGAACACCGTCCAGGGACTTACAATCGTTGAAAAACCAAGCTGCTTCTTGGCGGCCTCATAATCAAGATTATACAGGGCCCGGATGAGTCCCTGCTGATCGTATACCTTACCTTTGTGGTAGTGAAAAGTCTTTGCCATATTTTAATATTCCTTCCTGTTATGTAATGTTACGGAGAGTCTAGCATAGGCGGATAAGTTTTGCAAGAAACATCCGTTAAATATGCAAAATTAATTTCAGAGAAGAAATCAGCGGCGCGGCTTTGCGAAAATGTCTGTTTTGTGGTATACTTGAGGGTACTTGGGGGGTATTATGACACAAGAGATGATCATTGATGAAGTGAGAAAAATCAAGTCACCAGAGTTACTTGATACCCTGTATCTTTACACGCACTTTTTAGTTGAAAATCGCAGGGTTCCGGTAGATGTTTTTGACCAGAACTCAGTCCCTTATGAGGATTTTAAGTCTGAAAATGAAATGAACGAGTTTATTTCGGGGTTTGCGAAGGAATACTTCGATGATTAGGCGCGGCGAAATATGGACTGTTCGTTGGACCGGTTTGGCGAGTAAACCGCGGCCTGCGTTAGTAATTCAATCTGAAAAGTATCTGCAAACGAGTACGGATATTTTGGCCTTAATTACTTCTGAAAAAGCTCCAACCTCTGATGTTCGATTAGCAGTTATCGCAGATGAGCGCAATGGACTATTGCATGATAGTTATATTTGTTTAGATAAACTTATGGCAATTCCCTTAGTAAATATTGATAAAAGGCTCGGTTCGGTTAGTCCTGAAATCCTGCATGAGATCGACTTGCAGCTTATAAAAATCCTTGGAATCGAATTGGAGCACAATGGAAAAAACTAACCGCCTTGTGGCGGTCATCGAAATCGGCTCCACCGGCATCAGACTCCTGGCGGCGGAAATATTTTCAGGCGGGCAGTGGCGGGAGTCGGACCGGGCGGGGAAGCCCGTGGCCCTGGGCTGGGATGTGTTTACCACCGGGGAGATTTCCCGTGAATCCTTTCTGGAGTGCCTTTCGGTGCTGCAAAATTTTCGGGAACTTTTGGCAAGCTGGGGCATTGCGGACAGCGATGTTCACGTAATCGCCACCAGCGCACTCCGGGCCGCCCGGAACCGGGATGTGTTTGCGGACCGCTTGCGGCAGGAAACGGGCTTCCTCCTTACCATTGTCGAGGGGATCGAAGAAAACCGGCTGATGTATCTGGCGGTGCGTTTTGCGTTAAAGCAGGACCTGCCCCTTTTTTGGCGGGCCAATTCCATGATCATCGATGTGGGTGGGGGCTCCACGGAACTGATGCTCCTCCGCCGGGGCAAGATGGTGGCGGCCCACAGCCTCCGCCTGGGAACCATTCTGATTGACCGGCAGTTCCGCCGGGGTACGGGGCTTTCCCATGGGCGCTACCTCCGGGAAAATATCAGTAATACTGCGGGGTTCCTCAATTCTGAAATGGACCTTGCCCATGTGCGGACCTTTGTGGTTACCGGCTCCGACGCCCAGGTGGCGGCCATGTTTTTGGGGACCGAATTTAACGAGCACTGCCGCTTTATTGAACGGCAGGCCCTTATCGCCTTTGCGGAAAAAATTCAGAACTACAGTTCCGAAGAATGTGAACAGAAACTCCACATCCCCTACGGGGAGGCCCAGGGTTTTATCCCCGGCATCCTGGTCTACAAACTTTTTCTGGAACAGACCGATGCGGATCGGATCGTGGTGCCCATGGTTTCCATCCGGGAGGGCTTTATTGAAGATCTGGCCCGTGGGGTGGAAAGGGAATTGCAGGAGGACTTCTATTCCCAGATCATCGCCGGCGCCATAAACCTGGGACGAAAGTATCACTACGACGAAAATCATAACCGGCATGTCGCGTCACTTTGCATGATCCTCTTTGACGCGTTGATCCATGAACACGGGATGAACCGCCGGGAACGGATGATGCTGGAAACCGCAGCGATACTGCACGACATCGGCATGTTTGTCCGCAGTTCTTCCCACGAAAAACATGGCCAGTACATCGCGGCCAATTCGGAAATCTTCGGCCTCCACCAGGATGAATTGGACATCATTTCCAATGTGATCCGCTATCACCGCGGCCCGGCCCCGTCTGAATCCGACATCGAATACATCGCACTGGAACGGGAAGAACGGGTGCTGGTATTGAAGATGGCCTCAATACTGCGGGTGGCGGATTCACTGGACCACGGCCATTCCCAGCACGTCAACAGTATTACTGTGGAAAAACGGGGCGAGACCCTGGCCCTTCACGCCCAGGGTGTGCACGATCTCAGCCTGGAGCTTATGGGCCTTGAAGAAAAGGCCGGGATGTTTCAGGATGTATTCGGGTACAAGGTGATATTAAGCTGATGGGTAATTATCTAAACCGTGATCTTTCCTGGGTTGATTTTAACGCGCGGGTGCTGGAAGAAGGGCTTTGCCCTGACTTGCCGCCCCTGGAACGGTTCCGGTTCCTGTCAATCGTTTCTTCAAACTTCGATGAATTTTTTATGGTCCGGGTAGCGGCCATGAAGCGGGCTTTTCACGCCGCCATTAGTTCCGGCGCGCCCCAGGCCAAACCCGATCCTTCCGGCCTCAGTCCCGCGGAACAACTCAAACAGGTTTCTGAAAAAGTCCGTTCAATTATGAGCAGACAGTACAAATGTCTTGAGACCGAAGTTTTCCCCGCACTGGCGGCGGGCGGGCTTTGCCTGATACGGAGTAACGCCTATACCCCCGCGCAGAAAGACTATCTGGAAATGTTTTTCATGGAGGATGTTTACCCCATCCTTACCCCCCTGCGCATTGAGGATGAGGGCTCCCTGCCTTCCATTGACAGTTTCAGCCTTAACTGCGCGTTTTTTCTTTTGCCCGAAATTGCCGCCGAAGATGCAGAAAGTGCCATTGAAGGCGCGGCTAAAGATAATGCCCATATCGCCATGGTGCAGCTGCCCCCGGTGCTGAACCGGATCATCCTGCTCCCCGATGAAGGTGACGGCATTACCCGTTGGGCCCTGCTGGACGATCTGGTACTCACCTGGGGAGAGCGGCTCTTCCCAGGCCTGCGGGTTTGTGAAACCATGATCTTCAAGGTGAACCGGGACGCGGATTTTTCTGTGGATGAAAAACGGGACGAGGATTTTATCGAAGCCATGGAGGAAGTTCTGGTGGACCGGGAAAGATCCATGGCGGTGCGGATGGTCTACTCCGCAGGCAGCGAAAGGCTGCGGGATGAACTGGCAAGCCGCCTTTATCTGGAAGCGCAGGATCTCTACGAAATTTCAGGCCCCCTCAATTTGGGCGGGCTTCTGGATTTGGTGAACTTAAAGGGCGGAGAAAAACTGCGGGACAAACCCTGGAACATTTTCCCCTGCGGCGCCTTTCACGAAGATGAACCGATCTGGGACCGGATCAGCGCAAGTGATGTGATGATCCATCTGCCATATGAATCATTCGATCCGGTGGTCCGTTTTTTTCAGGACGCTGCGGTCGATCCCAATGTGATATCGATTAAGACCGCCCTCTACCGTACCAGCGGCAATTCTTCCATCATCCGGGCGCTGGAACAGGCAAGCCTCAACGGCAAGCATGTCACCGCAGTGGTGGAACTCAAGGCCCGCTTTGACGAGGAGCGCAACATCTCCTGGGCCAACCGGCTGGAGAAGGCCGGGGTGATCGTGGTCTACGGTCTTTCCCGCCTCAAGGTCCACGCGAAGATCACCTTAGTGATCCGCCGGGAAAATGATCGGATCAAACGTTACGTCCACCTTTCCACAGGAAACTACAACGACCGCACCGCAAAGCTCTACGAGGACATCAGCCTCTTTACCGCCCGCGAGGAAATCGCCTACGATGCGGGGCTTCTCTTCAACATGATCACCGGCTACTCAATGATCCAGCCCATGCGCCGCCTGGTGATCGCCCCCACCGCCTTAAAGCGGCGGCTTCTGGAACTTATCGACCGGGAAATAAAACGGTCCGGTTCCGGGAACCCCGGCAGGATCATGGCGAAGCTCAACGCCCTTGCGGATACGGACATCATCGCCGCGCTCTACCGGGCGTCACAGGCCGGGGTACGCATCTCCCTCAGTGTCCGGGGTATCTGTACCCTTATCCCCGGCCTTGCGGGCCTTTCGGAAAACATCCGGGTAACCGGCATCATCGATCATTATCTTGAACATTCCCGGATCATTTATTTCGCCAACGGCGGCGCAGAGGAAATCTATCTTTCAAGCGCCGACTGGATGCCCCGCAATCTGGAGCGCCGCATAGAACTGATGTTCCCCGTGCAGGAAGAAAGCCTCCGCGCCGAACTGCGGGAAATTCTGGAATCCTATTTCCGCGATAACTGCCAGGCCCGGCTTTTGGACAGCGAAGGAAACTGGACGCGGCTGCATCCTCAAAATGATGAAGAAAGTTTTCGTGTCCAGGCCCGGCTTCTCGCGCGGGCCGCCCGCAGTTCCGCAAAAGAGCGCACGGTGAAGCAGGAATTCGTGGTACGGCGAAAAACGATAAATTAATCGGCAGGAATTTTTTTAAAAAATGAGGAGTATAATGACAAAAGAAAAATTGGTCCAAACCGCATTGGGAAAGGAACAGGCGGACCTGGTACTTGCCGATGCCAAAATTCTGAACGTATTCACCGGAGAAATAATAAGCGGGGACATTGCCATCATCGAAGGAATTATTGCCGCTATCGGCACATACAAAGACGCCCGGCAGCATATCGACTTGTCGGGGAAATATGTGGTCCCCGGTTTTATCAATACCCACTGCCATGTTGAATCTTCCATGATGCTTCCCCTGACCTACTGTTATGAGGAAGCGCGCTGGGGGGTTACCACGGTGATCACCGATCCCCACGAGGTCGCCAATGTGGCGGGTATTGAGGGCATCCGTTTTATGATGAACAGCGCGAAAAGTGCGCCGGTAAATTATTACGTACAACTCCCTTCCTGCGTTCCCTGCACGGAATTTGAAACCTCAGGGGCGGTTCTTGACGCCGCTGCCCTGGCGGAACTCATATCCGATCCCGCCGTACTCGGCCTGGGTGAAATGATGGATTACCCCGGCGTGTTTTCAGGCAGTCCCGGCGTCTATGCTAAACTGAATCTTGCAACAGGAAAAATTATTGACGGCCACGCTCCTTCGATTAGCGGCAAAGAATTACAGGCCTATGCTGCTGCGGGAATCGCAACCGATCATGAGTGTACCAGTATTACTGAAGCAATAGAAAAACTGCGCTCCGGTATGGCAATCCTGATACGGGAGGGCAGCGCCTGCCGTGACCTTGATGTCCTTATTAAGGGCATCGTCGAAAACAAGATCGACACCCGCAGAATCGCTTTTTGTACCGATGATAAACATATCCGGGATCTGCGCCGTGAAGGTTCCATTGCGTACAACGTAAAAAGAAGCATTGAACTGGGGCTGGATACGGTATCCGCCTACCGTATGGCCACGATCAATGCGGCGGACATTTATAATCTGAAAGACCTGGGCGCCATAGCCCCCGGCCGCCGGGCGGACCTGTTGGTGCTGAATGATCTGGAACAGGTTTCCATTGAACGGGTCTTTAAAGACGGAAAAGAAATTGACAGAAATGCTGCGGTTAACGCTGCCACGACTAATGCCGCCGCAGTTACTATGGCGCCGCCTGTGGGGAGCAAAAATTCAATACACATTGCGCCCCTGGGACCCGGCAGTTTTAAGCTTCCCCACAGTAAAACTGTTTACCCGGTTATCAAAATAAAACCCGATCAGATTATCACCGGCAAGGGCACGGTACGTTCCGATGAAGTTGAGGCCCTGCTGCAACGCGGGGAGCTCTGCAAAATTGCGGTGATTGAACGGCACCGGGCCACCGGCAATATCGGCGTGGGCCTGCTGGCGGGTTACGGCCTTCGCCGGGGCGCGGTTGCCGCCACCGTGGCCCACGATTCCCACAACCTGATCGTCCTGGGGACCAACGATGACGACATGCGCCTCGCCGCGGAAGAAATAGTCCGCATCCAGGGCGGCTATGTGTTCGTCAGTGAGGGCAAGGTGCAGGGCAGCGCGGCCCTGCCGGTTTACGGTCTTATGAGCGACGCGGCCCCTGAAACCTTTACCGCCCAGCTTGACGATCTGCTTGAAAAGATCCACGCCGCCGGGGTCCCCAAAGATGTTGAGCCCCTGATCACCATGAGTTTTCTTGCCCTCCCGGTCATACCGGAACTCCGCATCACCGACCGGGGGCTATTCGATGTGGGCAAATTCCAATTTATCTAATTTTTTAATTTAAAGACTCCATAAATGATATTATATGTATCTTCCCGATGATCGGTTTTTATTTTTTCTGTTGAATAATCGATATTTATCGGGATTAGTTTTTCATGTATGTTTCTTAATTCTTCCACCCCGTAAAAATGCACGGCTTTATCTTTTTTAACCTCATAGGTATTTTCTTCAACCATTGTTCCTTTTCCATAAGTTTTATCTTCTGTTGAAAAACATGAAACAACTATCATTCCATCAGTTTTTATATGTTTTAGACAATTTTCAAGCGCCTTTTTTCTGTCATCCTTTTTAAACAAATGCAATATATCATAACAAAATACCGCATCATATTTTTTGCCTGTTTCCATATCCAGAACAGAGCCCTGGATAAAATTGATATCCGGGGCAAATGCTTTCCCTGTTTTTATTGCTTCCTCCGATATTTCTATCCCGTCAACTGAATAGCCCTTATCTGAAAAATATTTTCCGTTTCTTCCATACCCAATGCCAGGTATTAAAATAGTTTTGGTATTATTTTCCCTGAATATTTTTTCACATGTTTTTGCAATATGACCCGGTTCTATTCCCCAAATAAATTTTTCCTTCTTAAACCGTTCGTTCCAATATTGTTCCATGTTTTTATATTGTGATACGAACAGAAATTTTAGTCAACCTCCGTGCCAAGGCTTGATTCGTTGCGAGGGGTATGTTGATTGTTTTTAATATATGTGCGGTAATGATATTTAAATGAAACGAATCATCCTAAAGCCGAACGAAAAAAAGCGTATATTGCAGGGCCACCCCTGGGTGTACGACAACGAAGTTGACCGAATCCTCGACGGCCCTGCGTCAAAGCCCGGCGGCGCAGGGCCCGCAAAACTTGGAGTGAAGGACCTGATCCCCGGCGAAGCCGTTGATGTGGAAAGTTCCCGCAAGGCCTATCTGGGCCGGGCCTTTGTGAACCCCCATTCCAAAATCATCGCCCGGATCTACAGCCCTTCAAAAGAAGGGGTGGACAAGGGCTTCTTCAAACACCGTATCCGGGACGCAATAGAGCGGCGGACCCTGGCGGGGGGCATGGCCCTTGATCTCCACCAGGACTCCGCCCGGCTTGTTTTTGCCGAGGCGGATTTTCTCCCCGGCCTCATCATCGACCGCTTCGTGGGCTGGCCCCTTAAGGATATTAAAAACGCAGTAACACTGCGGCCCCTCACTTTTGAGGCCGCCGAAGCCGCCTTGGGGCCGCCCCAATCCTGGCTTGCGATCCAGTTTCTCAGCTTCGGCATGGATTCCCGGCGGGAAGAAATTCTTGCCGCCCTGGAAGAGGTGCTGGAACAGGACGGCTTTATCATCCCCGATGATGTTCCGCTGGGTAAATGCGCCGGTGTTGTTGAAAAGTCCACCGCCAAAGTCCGGGAACTTGAAGGGCTGCCATTGCAGGAAGGGCTTATCCGCGGTAATTTTCCTGCGGAAGGAATTATCATCTTCGAGAACGGCCTCCCCTTCATGCTGAATTTGATCGATGGGCAGAAAACCGGCCACTTCCTTGACCAACGGGATAACCGCCGTGTTGCCGCGGCATATGTTGGGGCCGGGGCTCCGGCCCCTGCCGGTAATGAACCGCCGGTACTGCGGGTGCTGGACGCCTTTTCCTATACCGGCGGCTTCGGTATCCATGCTGCGGCGGCAAACCCCGGCGCGCAGGTCATCTGCGTGGACACCTCCGCCGAGGCTCTGGAAACGGTGCGGATTAACGCTGAACTTAACGGCCTTGGAGGCCGGGTTTCTACCGAGGAGGCCGATGTCTTTGAGTACCTCCGTGACGCCGAGCGGCGGATCAAAGATCCAGAGGAATACTACGATCTCATCATCCTGGACCCGCCGGCTTTTGCCAAAATTCGTTCCGCGCTGGAAGGGGCGCTTCGGGGTTATAAAGAGATCAACCTGCGGGCCATCAATATGCTGAAGCCCGGCGGGGTGCTGATCACCTGTTCATGCAGCCACGCTCTGGACGAAACCCGCTTCAGGTACATGGTCACCGAGGCCGCCGCCGATGCGGGCAGGCGGCTCATCATGCTGGATTTCCGGCGGCAGGCGGCGGACCATCCTGTTCTGGTAGGCTATGAGGAATCCCTGTATCTCAAATGCGGAATTTATCGGGTGGTGTAGAGGTCCTACCATGCGCGTAAAATTTTTTAACTATCCGGCTGCGCTATTTTTTCTGCTTCTCCTGTCCTGTTCTTCGGGCCCGCAGGATACCGGGCATGGAGTTTTGGCGGCGGAAACATCGCAGGCAAAAGCGCCCGGCGCAGAAACACTGTTGGTATTGCCTCCGCAGGAACTTGCCGCTGCAAGCCGAGCTTCCCCTTCGGAACCTGCTGTTGACCCCGTGGATTATCTTACCCTCATCGCGGTGGGGGATAATATGTTTCATGATGAGCTAATCCTTCCCGCAGGCGCCGCTGCTGTGCACGGCACAGCTTATGATTCCTGTTATGCGCCGGTTAAATCACTCATCGAAAAAGCTGATATCGCCTTTGTGAATCAGGAAACGGTTTTTGCGGGAAAGGAATCGGGCTATTCGGGTTATCCCCTGTTCAACACTCCAGAGGAAGCCGGGGAAGCCCTTGTTGCCGCGGGCTTTGATGTGGTGAACCATGCCACCAATCACATCATGGATAGGGGTGAAAAGGGCATTCTTAACACCATGGATTTTTGGGACATGCATTCTGAAATTGCATACCTGGGGATACACCGGTCGCAGGAATCGCGGGATACAAAACTTGTCATCATCGAAAAAAACAGTATTACTGTGGGATTCCTTTCCTATACGTACGGCACCAATTTTATTCCCCTTCCACAGGACAAGCCCTATCTGGTTTCCCTTATCGATACCGAAGTGATGGCACGGGAAATTGCCGCCATCCGTCCGCACTGCGATTTTCTTGTGGTATCCATGCACTGGGGTACGGAGTATGAATTCGATTACTCCCCGGTTCAGGAAAACCTGGCCCAATTCCTTGCGGACAATCAGGTGGATCTGATCATAGGCCATCATCCCCATGTGCTTCAGAAGATGTCTACCCTTAAACGAAAAGACGGCGGCACGACCCTCTGCGTGTATTCCCTGGGAAATTTTCTGGCGGCCCAAAAGACCATGCGCCCCCGTACCATATTGGGAGGCCTGCTTTACATCAGGATAAAAAAAGACGCATCCGGTATAAACGTTGAGGAAGCGGGGATCATTCCCGTACTCACCCATTATGAAAGGGGATATACCGGCGCACGTGTCTATCCCCTTTACGATTATACTGAAACACTTGCGGAAAAACACGGCGCCCGGACAGACGTTCCGGATTTAAGCCCGGGTTCCTTTAAGGCCATGGCCGAAAGGGTGCTGGGGGATGATCTGCTGAATCATGATCCCTTTAAGACGGCGCAATCCCGCTAACCCTTAGGGCTGCCGGATTCACCCAAGGACCCGCGCAGGTCCTAAAGCAGCTTCCTGCAGGAGCCTCGTTTTAGTAATACCGATTCATAGACAATATGTTTTGAGGAGTTTCCCTGGATCATGTCGAACAGGGTGTTGGTGGCGGACAGGGCCATTTCTGCAGCGGGCTGGTACATGGTGTCCAGGGATGGGTGGTAGTATTCCGCCATTTCAATGCCGTCAAATCCAACAATTGAAATATCATCAGGAATGCTGAGGCCCATGGACAGCACCGCCTTGGCGGCGCCTATGGCCAATATATCCGCAAAGGCAAATACCGCAGTCATGTCCCTGTTTTTACTGTAGAGCTGCTTCATTGCCCGAAACCCCGTGGTGTATCCCGATTCCCGTATGTTCATGCTGTTGGCAACCAGATTCGGATCGAAGGGAATGTCATGTTCCTTTAATGCCCGCTGGTAACCCAAAAAACGCAGGGTGTTTGGGGTTACCGGTTCCAGGGCCGAATAAATAAAACCGATCCGGCGGTGGCCCAGGCCGATAAGGTATTCAGTCGCCCGGCAGCCTTCCTGTTCATCATCAATGGTTATGCTGGAATAGAGGGCCGGATCCACATCCGGCCGGGCGGAGACCGTAAGGAGCACGCAGGGAATAGACAGGTGGCGGAACCTTTCCTCCGAATAACTGTAGCATCCACCCATGATAATAACGCCGCAAAGATTGCGGTCCCTGGCCTCCTGAATCGCTATGTCCAGTTCGTCTGCGGAAGCGTCCACATTCTGAATCATTAAAGGATACCCCTGCAGGGCAATCCGCGGCTCGATCACCTGGATCATCTTGTTAAAGAAGGGATTTGAAATATCCTTGACGATGAGCGCAATATTTTTGGACTGGGTAATTTTTAAATTCCGGGCGCTGTTGTTGGGTACATAATGATTGGCATTGATGGTTTCAGTTACCTTTTTCCGGGTCGCGTCACTCACCGAACCTGAGTTGTTGATGACACGGGAAACAGTAGATATTCCAACCCCCGCTATCCGTGCAATATCCTTGATGTTTACCAGCATGCTGCGCCCAGTATATGACGCAGGCTGAGTTATTTCAACCTGCGTCATATTTCTATTGACAGGATGGACTATTTACCCGCAGGGGTAAAACCGGCCATTTGGCTTTTGAGTTCCGCGATAAGTTTTTCGATTCCGGCCTGGGTCAACTGCTGCCGGTACTGCGCAACCGCGGCCCTGGGGTCCTGAGTCTTACCCAGCATAAGCTGGATTCCCAACTGGGAGTTCACATTGTTGATTGAAGAAATTTCGGTAGAAACTTTGGTAGGATCAAAACTGAAACCGATATAGGGGTTGTCCAGCGCTGTCTTGTTCCATTTATCGTTCAGGGTATAACGGCGGGGATCTTCGTTGGCGGATGGAATGTTGAACTTGTCATTCCGCAGGGCCCATACGGCAAATCCGCCGGCGTCTACATCCGCGTTATAAGCTGCGGGCTGCACCAGGATTCCGTTTTCCACATTGTACTGCCTGCCCTTGATGCCGTACTGGATCAGCTCGTAGTACGACTGATCGGTCATAAATTTTTCTATGGCCATCAGCGCCCGTTCGGGATTCTTCGAGTTGATGCTGATAACCGTGGAATTCTCAACCCCCAGTTTCCGTACGATCTTGTTATTGCCTTCGGCGAAGGCCCAGAAGTCGGTTTCTACACCGGGCTGAGCTTTTTTAAGTGCACCGTAGTTGCCGGTCCAGTCCGGCTGGTGGGTAATGAAGCCGCCGGAAACTCCGTTGTTGAAATTGTCTTTACCCGAAATTTGTGCGGAAAGGATATCCCGCGGCCAGTACCCCCGGGCATTCCATTCGTGCATCCGTACCGCCCAATCCTCAAATTCCTTGGTAAAGGCAGGATGGATAATGTCCCGGAAATTTTGGGCGCTTGAAGCAACCAGATAGTTTCTGTCGCTCGGCAGTCCGGGGGCGTCAATCCATTGGCCGGTAAGGGCCACAAGCATGCGGTACATATTAGTGGCATCAATGGATTGGCCGTTCAGGGGCGCAAATTTTTCATTCTTAACCACCGCGTCCATATACGCTTCCAGTGTCGCAATGGAATTAATTTCCGGCAGCCCGTATTTTTCCCTCAGGTTTCTGCTGTACGCATAACCGGTGGTGGTGAATTCGCTGTACAGGGTGGGCACCCCGTAGATCCTTCCCTTTGATTTGGTACCGGTCCAGACATCCGCAGGGATCGCTGCCTTTAACAGCGGCGCCGCCGTATCAAGCATGTCCGTAATATCGGTCAGCGCTCCCTGAGCCGCCAGGGTGTAATAAGGCGCGGCGGTATTGGGCGATGCGTGGGACATATCAAACTGTTCGCCCGCGGCAAACAACAGGGGGTAGCGGGTACCTGTCTCACCCCAGTCAATGTACTTGACCTCAATGGTAGCGTTAATATCCGCTTTCAGCTTGGCGTTAATTGCCTTCAGGATGTCCTGATTGGCAACCCCTTCCGAGCCCCAAAGATAATAAATCAGGTTCACCGCCCGGGATGTATCCGGTTTACCGCCGGAAGACGAGCCTGAATCCTGCTTACTCCCACCTGCAAATGCCAGAGCACTTACAGCCATTAAGATAACCAATAGGGTTGTTATCTTTTTCATAAAAGCCTCCTCAATGATATTTCTATGCCCCTTCGGGCAAAAGATTCAGATTAACTATCCCTTCACCGCCCCGACGGTTAAGCCGCTGACAAAATACCGCTGCACAAATGGGTATAACAAAATAATGGGACCCGTAGCCAAAACGGCAACTGCCATTTTAATTGACTGGGTGGGTAAATCCTCCACATTGATTACGATGCCCTGGGAAATAAGGGTTGAAATATTGGTTTGATTGACCATCTTCTGTAAAAAATACTGCAGGGGGAATTTGCCGGGGGAATCAATATACAGCATGGCATGGTACCATTCGTTCCAGTATCCCAGGGCAGAGAATAAGCCAATGGTTGCCAGCGAAGGAATCGCCAGGGGAATAAATATTTTCCAATAAATATGAAAATCCCCGGCCCCGTCAATCGTTGCGGATTCATACAGGGAGTCGGGAATGGATTTCATAAAATTGCGCATCAGGAAGATTGACCATGCGCTCATAATGCCGGGAAGGATCATGGCCAGAATACTGTCTTTCAGGTGCAGGTGCTTAACCATGAGGATGTAGCTCGGTATCAGGCCGCCTGAGAAAAGGGTGGTAAAATAAATAAAAAAAGAGAAAAAGTTGCGGTATTTAAAATCCTTGCGGTTAAGCACATACCCCGCCATGGACATGAAAAACAGGGCAAAGGCAGTTCCAAAGGCCGTATTAAAAATGGTTACCTTATAGGCATTAATGATTTTTTTGGGGTTCCTCAGCAGAAATTGGTAGGCCGAAAGGGTCAGGGTTTTGGGGAAAAGTTTATAGCCTTCGGTAATGATTTCCCGTTCGGGCATAAATGATGAGGTAATCATCACGACAAAGGGAAAGAGGCAGGGCAGGGCGAATAAGCCAACGATAACATAGCAGACAATTTTCAGAATATTATCATCAATTTTATTTTTCTTCATTTCCTTTTTCCTTTTCTTAAAACAATGAACTTTCAGGTTCTATTTTACGGATGATTAAATTTACCGTAAGAACCAATAAGAGGCCGAATATTGATTGATAGAATCCTACCGCCGCCCCCATGGAAAAATCGAATTGCCCCACAAGGCTGCGGAACACATAGGTGTCGATAATATCGGTTTGGGGATATAATACCGAATTGGTACCGATGATGTTGTAAAACAAGTCGAAGGAACCCTTGAGGATGCCGCCCAGCCCGAAAAGGATCAGCAAAATAAAGGTTGGGCGCAGCATGGGTATGGTGATATAAAATATCCGCTTCCGGTTATTGGCTCCGTCGATATAAGCGGCTTCGTACATTTCTGTACTGATGCTCGCTATGGCCGCAAGGTATACAATCATGCCGTAACCGGTGCCGGACCAAAGCTTAAAGGCCACGATGATGTATTTCCATATTCCCGGATCGGAATAGAATTCGAAGCGATCAAGCCCGATCCGTGTAAAAATCGAGTTGACAAAGCCGTAGCTGTAATTGAAAAAGTTGTAGGCAAAGACGCCGACGATAACCATGGAAATAAAATAGGGAAGCAATATGACGGCCTGGGCGGTTTTTTTAAACCACTTGCAGCCGATTTCGGAAAGCATAATGGCCAGGGCTATCTGGATAACATTGCCCAGCCCCAGAAACACGATGTTGTAGAGCAGGGTGTTTTTGGTAATATTCCAGAGGTCCCCGTTCTGTATCAAAAACCGGAAATTCTTTAAGCCCACAAAGGCGCTCCCAAAAATGCCCCTGGTAACATTGTAATCGACAAAGGCAATATAGGAACCGGGCATCGGTATATAATGGAAGATGACAAAGTAGGCCATGGCCGGCAAAAGCATGAGAAACAAGACCCTGTTCCTTAAGAGTTCATGGGTAAAACTTTTCCAGAGTACCACCGCCCGTCCGCCTTGCAGCCGATCTTTACGCATATACCCCGCCCTTTTTCATGAAAATTCCGTTTCACCGGTGGAAACGTTTCCAATCATAAAGAATTATACGCAGTATATTTCAGATGTGTCAAGGAAAAAAGCACGAATAAAGGGGATATTTTTGTCATTGACAGGATGTTCCAGGTTAATATATAATAACCGAATAGTAATTTCTCTGAAAGAATTGGAAACGTTTCCATAAAAAAGGGGCGCCGGTATGGTTTCTTTTCACCAGAACAAAATTCTTATTGACGGAAAGCCGGTTTTTTTGCTGGCGGGGGAACTGCATTACTTCCGTCAGCCCCGGGAAAATTGGCAGTATCTTTTGGACGAAGCAAAGGCCATCGGGCTCAACTGCATTTCTTCCTATGTTCCCTGGATTCTCCATGAAGAAACCGAGGGGGACTATTGTTTTGAGGGGTCCCTGGATTTAGGCGCCTTTATCGATCTCTGCCACCGGAACGGCCTGTACTTTTTTATCCGGCCCGGTCCCTACATCATGGCGGAAATGAAAAAGGAGGGGCTGCCCTACTGGGTTGCCAAAAAACACCCCGATGCGGTTCCGGTGGGATTTGACGGGACCCGGCGGCCGACCAATGCGCTGGATTATCTTAATGAAGGATATCTGGCGGAATGCCGGAAATGGTATCAAAAAATCATGCAGGTGATCGTCCCCCGGCTTCACTGCGCGGGGGGGAACATCATCGGTGTTCAACTGGATAATGAAGTGGGCATGCTCAACTGGATCACCAACCAGCCCCTGCTGAACGATCATGCGCTGAAACGTTTTTGTGTGTATCTTTCACAACACTACGATGGGGATGTCCTAAAAACCCGCTATCCCTTTGATATGCAAAATTTTGAAAAGGTCTGCGCCGCGTTCAGATCTCCTGCGGAAGATTACGTTGCGGCATTTCACCTGGATTACGGAACCTTCATGCGGAAATTTTACGCCGAATATGTGCATACGCTGAAAACCTATGCGGAAGAGGCCGGCATTCATGATACTCCCTTCTTTATAAACATCCACGGCACCGGGGAGGGGAGAATATTTGATTATCCCCTGGGATTAAGTCAACTCTACGAGGCATACAACCAGGACGGCGGCATGGTAAGCGGTACCGATGTGTACCTGGGGGAGCCGACAGATGGAAAGTATCAGGACCTCTACGTGGCCAATGCCCTGACCAGCTGCATGAACAAGAAGGGCAATCCCCTGACTTCCATTGAATTTGAATGCAGCGACGGTCCCTACTGTTCCTTAAGCGGGCTCCGGTATCATCCTTCGGCAACATCCCACAAGATGCTGATCTGCTGTTCCCAAAACGCACGGATGCTGAGTTTTTATGTTTTTGCGGGGGGCGTAAATTATCCGCTGAAACATCCTGAGCCGGACGGAAATGAACGGATGGCTTTTACCGGAGAGATGCATGGCTACAATGCCCCGGTTGAACCGGATGGCCGGCATAACTATTCATTCGATCCCATTGCGGAAACCGCCCGCTCCATTCATGCTTTAAATGAACTTATCGCCTCATCCTGCCAAAAAACAGACGGGGTAAGCATGGGATTCATCCCCGCTTATTTTCTTACCGAGGCTGCGTATCCAGCTTCGGAGAAAATAAAGGAAATTTACGGCAACTTAAAAAAATGGCGCTGTGCGGGAGTTATCGACAGCGCGGCCAGGGCGCTTTTGGGGAAAAACATTTGTTTTGACGCGGTTGATGTTGAACATGATACACTGCCCGCCGCCGGGACAGTGCTTCTTTTCTCCGCCCGGTACATGGCCGCCGGTGTTCAGCGGACATTGATTGATTACACCGCAAATGGCGGCAATCTGCTGATCTACGGCGAACTCCCCGAATACGACATGGAAGGGAATCCCTGCGGATTGCTGCTGGATGCGCTCAAACTGCCGTCTCCGGTGTACCGCGAGTCAGTACAGCCTTCATATTTTCTAACTTTAAAAAGCTGCGGAATTTTTGCAGGCGCCGCGCCGGAGCATACCGCACATTCCGGTCAATGTTTTCCCCTGGATAGTGATGCTGTTTTAAGCATCCGTGGTGAGGCCCTTATGTGCGGCATGCTGAAAAAGACAGGGCGGGGAAAAATATGCGCCATCACCTGCGATTATCCTGCGGACCCGCAGTTTTACGCAAAGGTTTTTGAGGCCCTGTCTATTGCCCCGTCCCTTAGCGCCGACTATTACCGGCAGGGCATTTACCTGACCCGGACCGAATCGGCGGATGGACAAATACTTATATATATTATAAATCTTGATGCGGCGGAGAAAACCATAGATATCAGCCTTGATGGAAAAGTTATTTTTGAAAAATTTGTACTGCGGGAAAAGGCGTCCCACATACTTCCCCTGAATGTAAAAGCCGCCGGTGCGGTGATTGTAAAATCCACCGCGGAAATAACCGCCGTCAACCCGGCGGGCATCAATTTCCGCCTGACCCAGAAACAGGATACTATTGTTTTAAAAACCCCCAGAGCGCTTGTTCCGGCGGAAGAGTATAGGGTTATGGAACAGGGGGAAACAAAAATCATCGCCTTTAAGGGGCAGGGGCGGAACGCGCTGACCATACGTTTCGCGTAATCATTATAAAGGAAAAGGACGCTCCATGATTTTGACACAGCACACCCAATACATCGAGTTTAAGCAGGGGGAAAGCGTCTTTTCATTTCTGCCTTCCGGGGATGTCTTTGAATTCAGCTTCGGAAATTTATTGATCAACCAGTTTCTTGGAAGCGCCGCCGAGGGATCAGCCAATAATATTTGGCTGCGGGTATATGCGGGTGGAAAAATTATCGCCCATCCCCTGCTGGGAATTCGCTCGGGCAGCGCCGTATCAAAAAGCCCTGACCGGCTGATCCATTCAGGCGCCTTCATGAACATTTCCTACACCGTAAGCTTCTGCGCCGCTGCTCCGGGGCTTTGGTTCTGGAATGTAGAACTTGAAGGAAATGGTGAAACCGTGGACCTGCTCTACGGCCAGGATATCGGCGTTGCGGCGAAGAACGGGGTCCTTACCAATGAATTGTATATGGCCCAATATTTGGGCCACCGGATTTTTGAAACACCCCATGGGTATGTGATCTGCTCCCGGCAAAATCAGGACCAGGGCGGCGTGTTTCCCTATCTGCAGCAGGGAATGATCAAGGGCGCGGCCGTGGGCTATGCGACCGACGGCATACAGTTTTTCGGGTTGTCCTACAGGGCAAGCAATGAACCCCGGGCGCTATTGGGGAATCTGCCTAACCAAAATCAACAGGGGGAATTTTCCTACACCGCCCTGCAGAGTGAAAAACTGATCCTCCGGGAAAAACGTTCCCTTGCGTTTTACGGCCTGTTCCGGCCGGATCACAAGGACGCGGTACACGAATTGGAATTTTCATGTTTCATTCAATCTGCTTTTGACACGGCTTTTAATGCCCCCGGTAACAGTATTCCTGCAGAAGCGGAGCCGCAACCGGAGCGTATACCGCCGGTCAGAATCCGTAAGGAATTCGGCGCGCCCTATGCATCTCCCCCCTGGGACACATCCGCCGTAAACCGGTTTTTTCCTTCCCGCAAACTGGAGGAATGGGAAAACGGCGCGGCAAAGCCGGATCTGCTTTCTTTTTTCACCCCGCAGCATGTTCATGTGGTATTGCAGCAAAAGGAACTGCTTGCGGAACGGCCCCATGGAACGATCATCACGACCTTGGTGAACGGCGAAGGGGTGGACAACAATCTTGTTACTTCTACTGCGTATATGTACGGTCTTTTTAACGGACAGATAGCGGCGGGTAATACATCCTTTCATAAATTTATTAACACCGCGCGGGGACAGTTCAACATCCTCAAGAATAACGGCCAGCGGATATACGTCAAGATCGATGGAACCTACCGGCTTTTGACCCTGCCCGCCGCCTTTGAAATGGGTATGAATTATGCGCGCTGGTATTACACCCTGGAAGGCGATACCCTCGTGGTCACTTCCTTTGCTGCGGCGGAATCCATGGACATCGTGCTGGAGCTGCGGAGCCTTTCCGGTAAACCCATGGATTGTCTCATTACCCACCAACTCGTTCTTGGGGAACATGAATTTCAGCATCCGGTACAAATGGAGGCGCTGGGGGAAGGAACGCGGGGCGGAACCATCCTGCGGTTCAGCCCCGATAAAACCATTTGGGCGGACAATCCCTATCCCGGCCTGCATTTTGATGTACAGCTTCCCGGCCTTGCCTTTACCTATGATGATGATCGCATCTTTTTTGAGGACCATATCTCCAGAAACGGTACGCTGCTGACACTCTCGGTAATGGGGAAAACGCATTTTCAGATCATCATACAGGGCCGTCAGGAGGCGGAAGCGGCAAAGCCCCTTGGGGAATATAGTTTTGAAAAAGAATTAGCGAAATACTTTTCCTTCTATCAAAAGATTACCGGGGGATTTCATCTGGAGCCGGGAAAAGACGGAGAAGGAAAAAATGAAACGGAAAAACTCAATGAAACGGTCTGGTGGTACAGCCACAACGCACTGGTGCATTTTGCGGTTCCCCACGGACTGGAACAATCAGGGGGCGCCGCCTGGGGTACACGGGATCTTTGCCAGGGCCCGATGGAATATTTTCTTGCACTGGGGCATTTTTCCCTGGCCCGCTCCTGTTTAGTAAAACTGTTTTCTCATCAATTTGCGGAAACCCATGAATGGCCCCAGTGGTTTATGTTTGATCGTTATCCCATCAACGCCGGTGACTGTCATGGGGATGTTATTTTTTGGCCCCTGAAAAGCGCGGGGGACTATATCGCTACCTCCGGGGATGAATCCATTTTATACGAAACCCTTCCCTACAGTAGTAAAAATAAGGGCAGGCCGGACCCGGAGAAGGAACCGGTTCTGTCTCATATTAAAAAGGCAATAGAAAATATTGAATCCCGGTTTGTCCACGGTACTGCGCTGGTATCCTACGCCGGGGGCGATTGGGATGATACCCTGCAGCCTGCAGCGGAGGGGATGAAAGAAAAAATGGTGAGCGCCTGGACACAGGCGCTGGGTATACAGGTGCTGCGCCAACTGGGAACGGTACTGCGGCCCATTGATGCGGAATACGCCCGGCATCTTTTGGAAACCGCCGCCCTGATGGAAGAAGCATTTGAAAAACTGTTGATCAAAAACGGAACCATCGCCGGGTTCCTCTGTTTTGAAGATGGAAGCATTGGAAATGCCAGCATTGAAGATGCCTCCCTGCGGTATCTGCTGCACCCTGAAGATGCGGTAACCGGTATACATTACCGGCTGCTGCCCCTGACCAGAAGTATTATCGCCGGGATCGTTGACAGGGAACAGGCCGGCAGGAACATGCGGATCATTGATGAACAGCTCAAGTACCCCGACGGGGTGCGCCTGATGGACAGGCCCGCCCCTTATGACGGCGGGGTGAGCCGCCTGTTCCGCCGGGCAGAGCAGGCGGCCAATGTGGGGCGGGAGATAGGGCTGCAATATACCCACGCGCACATCCGCTACCTTGAAGCCCTGGCGAAGCTGGGGCTTCATGAAACACTCTGGGACGCCCTGTTTCGCATCAATCCCATTAACATTGCCGAAAAAGTTCCCAATGCCCTTCCCCGGCAGAGCAATTTGTATTTCAGCAGCAGCGATGGTGATTTTATGGACCGCTATGAGTTCAGCAAAAATTTCTCCCTGCTGCGGGAAGGCCGGGTTCCGGTCAAAGGGGGCTGGCGGATCTATTCCAGCGGGCCGGGAATCTACCTGCATCAATTAATTTCCGGCGTACTGGGAATCCGTTTTACCCGGGAAGGGCTTGTCATCGATCCGGTGCTCCCCCTTGCAATGGACGGCCTCCGTTTTACCTTTACCTGTTACGGGCGAGAAACGGTGTTTGTCTATCGTATAAAGGAAAGCGCCTCACCGCTTTCAGCGCGTGATACCAGCGGCATTAGCATTACGCGGAACGGTAAGCCCCTGCCCGGCGAAGCAATTCCCAATCGCTACCGGGCCGGGGGTATGCTGATCAAAAAGGAAGATTTGCTGAAAGAACGCGGGGAAATTGTGGTAACGGTTGAGCCTTCATTTCCCGAAAGAGACTGATAAAAAGCGGTTTTTACGTCCGGTTTTATGCACATTTTCTCGTATTTATCCGCCAATATGCGGATTTAATACCCTAGCTTGTGTATTTGTTGGGGGATACGCCGAATTTTTTCTTGAAGGCAGAACTTAGAAAACCACACTATTTACGATTTTTATATGTTTAAAGAATTAACAATTAGCATTTGACAAGTTGAGGGAAGTATGGTATGTTTAAGGTGCCACTTGGGGAGGCGGCATTGTAGCCTCCTCTGCCGATCCCAGCCCGAAAGGGCTGGGTGATTTTTTATATAGCCCGGCCCTGAAAAGGCCGGGTTTTTTATGTTCCCACGATGGCCCGCAGCTCGGCATAGGTCCAAAAATAGAGTTTTTCGGTTGGTTCAAAAAAGCAAATACAACAGCGCCGTTTATGACGGTATCGGCGTGCATATTATGAATAGCTTCATCTTCGCTTTCTCCCTCATCTTTTGCCTGTTCGGGGAGAAAATAGGCAACGCTGCCTTGAGTAGTTAATAGCCGGACATTGGATATTTCCCGGTATAGTTTGGATTGCTCCTTGTGACCCCCGCCGAGGCGGGATTTTGCTATCCAGATATTGGGTTCTTTTTGTATCCATTCCTCTCTGATATCTGTTTCCACTTTTTTTAATTGTTTTTATGGGATATTATCTCTAAACTTGTCGCATATCCTGGAGGAAACTAAATGAACGTTACAGAGGTCATGGCCGAGCTGATGTTCCAGCTGGGGATTATTATTTTTGCGGTCCGCCTGGGCGGGCGGCTGGTTAAAAAAGTGGGGATTCCTTCGGTCCTGGGGGAGCTTTTGGCGGGGGTGGCGATCGGCCCCTATGCGCTGGGGGGGATTGGCTTTCCCGGCTTCCCCGAGGGCCTGTTTCCCCTGCCCGGCCCGGAAGTGGGCATGGCGGTAAGTCCGGTGCTCTACGCCTTTGCCACGGTGGCTTCGATTATCCTGCTTTTTGCCTCCGGGCTGGAAACCGACCTTGGGCTCTTCCTCCGCTACTCCGTGGCCGGCGGGGTCATCGGTATTGGGGGAGTGGTTTTTTCCTTTGTATTTGGGGACCTGGTGGGGGTGGTCCTGCTGCCCGGCGCCGGTTTTTTGGACCCCCGTTGCATGTTTTTGGGTATCCTCTCCACCGCCACATCGGTGGGTATCACCGCCCGCATCCTCTCGGACCAGAAGAAGATGGACTCCCCTGAAGGGGTCACCATACTGGCGGCGGCGGTCTTTGACGATGTGCTGGGTATTATCGCCCTGGCAGTGGTCTTGGGGATCGTGGCGGTTATCCAAAGCGGAACCGGGAGTCTCAACGGTCTGGCCATCCTCGGCATAGCCGGCAAGGCCTTCGGCATCTGGCTGGGCTTTACCGCCCTGGGGCTTGTCTTTTCAAGGCAGCTCGCCAAATTCCTCAAGCTTTTCAAGCATACCCACGATTTTGCCGTAGCCGCCCTGGGTATCGCCCTGATTCTGGCGGGTTTC
The DNA here is from genome assembly GCA_026002595.1 of Spirochaetia bacterium. Classification (GTDB taxonomy): domain Bacteria; phylum Spirochaetota; class Spirochaetia; order Treponematales; family Breznakiellaceae; genus BNUT01. The sequence goes on from BOBW01000008.1 coordinate 47,402, forward strand.
TTTGAAAAGCAGGGCCTGGCCATGATCATCGGCGCCTATATCACGGGGCTCTCCCTTTCCAAAACCGATATCGCCCCGATCATTCAGGAACGTATCCACAGTATATATGAATTTTTCGTGCCGATTTTCTTCGCCGTCATGGGCATGATGGTCAACGTCAGGGAAATCATCGCCCCCCCGGTGCTGATCTTCGGCGGCGTCTATACCCTGATGGCGGTGCTCTCCAAGGTGATAGGCTGCGGCGGCCCGGCCCTGCTTTTGGGCTTTAATATGAAGGGCGCCCTGCGTATCGGCGCCGGTATGGTGCCCCGGGGTGAAGTGGCCCTGATCATCGCCGGTATCGGTATGTCTTCGGGCATTCTCGACAACAGCCTCTTCGGGGTGATCATCCTGATGACCCTGATCACCACCGTGGCGGCCCCTCCGCTCCTCAGCGTCACCCTTAAAATCCCCGGCATGGGAACCCGGCAGGCCGTCAAGGAGGATGATTCAGCCACTGCGGTTTGGGATTTTTACTCCGATGAAATTGCCGATCTTGTCATCGACACCCTGCTGACCGATCTGCGGGCCGAGGGCTTCTACGTGCAGATGATGAACATCGACGAGGGCCTCTCCCAGGCGCGGAAGGACGATGTCTCCATCTCCATCACCGAGGAAGAAAATACCGTTACCATCGTGACTAACAAGGCGGACATGCCCTTCGTAAAAACCGCCGTGTACGAGGTTATCCTGGGGCTTAACAACTCCATCCAGCAGCTCAAGGAATCTGCTGACCCAAAAGCCTTACAAAAGGATATGTTTGAGGGTGAGGGCCGGACGAGTCAGGATCTGCGTTCCCTGATCGTGCCGGAATGTATCAGCCTGGAACTCAGGGGCGAAACCAAGGATGAAATTCTTACCGAAATGGTAAATATTCTGGCCTTCCATGGGAAACTTGAAGACCGCGATGTGGTACTCGAAGATGTGTTTCAGCGGGAAAAGACCATGAGCACCGGCATGGAGCACGGCATCGCCCTGCCCCATGCCAAATCAGACGGGGCAAAGGATATCTGCGTGGCGGTGGGCATTAAGAAAACGGGGATCGATTTTGAATCCATGGACAATGAAAAAGCCCGGCTCTTTATCCTGCTGGTCTCCCCCCGGAAAACCGGTCCCCACATCCAGATACTCGCCGCCATCGGTGCGGTCCTCAATGACGACACCGCCCGCGAGCAGATCATCAACGCCAAAACCAGGGATGAGGTGATAGCCCTGTTCTGTAATAACTCCGGTCCGCAGAAAACGGAACCCCGGCAGGAACCGGCCGAAGCTTAGCCCGCGATAAGGTGTTCGATGAGTATCTTCGTCCCAATACCGATGAGCATAAGCCCGCCGGCAAGGCCGGCCCATTTCTCAAAAAGTCTGCCAAGGCGGCGGCCGAACTCAAACCCCGCCAGGCAGATGAGCAGGGTCACCGCCCCGATGATACCGGCGTTGAGCCAGATCCCCTGTTTGAGCAGGCTGAAGGATACCCCCACCGCCAGGGCATCAATGCTGGTTGCCGCCGAAAGGGTCAGTAGGGTTCCCATGTTCCGAATGTCGCCGCTGCCGGACTTCGGTTTGCCGGACCCGGCTTCTCCCGCCTTATCGTCCCCAGCCTTTGAGCGCAGACTTTCAAAGGCCATTTTGCCGCCTATGAAGGCCAGCAGGGCAAACACGATCCAGTGGTCAAAGGCGTCGATATAGCCCGCGAAGGTACTCCCTAGGAACCACCCCGCAACCGGCATGATGAACTGGAACAGCCCGAAAAAAAAGCTGGACCGCACCGCATAAAAAGGCCGTAGCCCGGGGATGCTGATACCGGAACTGACCGATATGGCAAAGGCATCCATGGACAGTGAGACACCGATAAGTACGATGGAAAGCATTTGGGTAGTATAACCTTGTACACCTGTGTTGTTAAGGAGAAAAATTTGTAAAAATCTGAGCCGGTTCCAAAATAGAAACTAATTAACCATGAAAAAAATTTGGTCTCAGGCGCAACATCATAAACTTAAGGATTCTTAACCACGAAGCTATGATAAATAGTATGCGGTTTATCTGGTATGCTGTAGGAGTTCGGAAGGACAACTACCGGTTGCTGAGGATCTGGGGCAGAACACTGACCCCGTAACCACGAATAACAACCGGTAGCCGCATTTGCTTCATGAGGGTTGGTTTCTAACCAAATCAACACCCCGAATAGACGTATGGTCAAGTATACCGGAGTTCCGCCGAACAATCAAGTTTTGTGGAGGGAATATGCAATTTATCGGGATCGATTTACACACGAACAAGTTCACCTGTTGTTATCGGGATGAACGGTCCGCGGACAAACGTACCGAGACCTTTGATCTCACCGAGGCGGGGCTGGCGGCGTTCTACGGAACCCTGACGGCGGACACCCATGTCCTAGTGGAGGCGACGATAACGACCTTTTCCTTTGTCCGGCTGTTTAAAGACCGGGTCAAAGAGGTGATAATCGCCAACACCTACGAGCTGAAACAAATCAGCTTGGCCCGGACCAATACGGACAAGCTGGATGCGGACAAGCTGTGCCGACTCATCAAGATGCAGGTGCTGTCCGGGGAACAGACGGCCTGCCCGGTGACCCTTGCATCTCCTGAGATACAGGAATTACGGAGTCTTTTTTCGACGTATCGGTTGTACAAGAAGCAAAACGCTCAACTGAAGAACCGGATACATCGGACTTTCAGTCCGCCATTATTGAAGGAACAGCTGTACGGGTTTACCCAGGAAGAGATATTCGACAAACGCAGCCGGGCCAAGATACGGGGTCTCTCGCCTGAGACGGCTCTGAACTTTCAGGTAAACCAGCTTTTGGACCGGCTTGAGCGGGACGAGGCGGATGTGGAGGTGCTTAAGGAACAGGTGCTGATTCATGCCGCGCCCTTTATGCGGGAGATCGGGATATTGACCAGCATGAAGGGGATAAGCGTCTTCATCGCCATAGCGATCATCGCGGATGTCATTGAGGTGAGCCGGTTTAAGAACTCCAAACATTTTACCAGCTATTTGCGGTCTGCTCCCAAGGTGTCAAACTCCAATACTTCGACCAGTATTAGGGGGACGAACAAGCAGGGGCGGAAGCTTGCGGCGACCCTGCTGACCCAGTCGCTCAATCATGTCCTGAATAGCAGCCTGAAACTGCGGCGGTGGTATGACAGGCTTTGTGAATATAAAAAGGCAGGATTAGTACGGACCGGACTGCGGAGGCGGGTACTTGCGGAAATCTATCAAATGTTGAAGAAGGGGGAATATCACTATGCACGGGACGCAAAGATGCATGAGGCAAAGATGGCTGCCTATACAAAACTGTTGAAAAGTCAAACATTTTTGCAAAAAAGTGCTTGACTTTTATCATAGACGAACCTCACAAAGCGAACCTTCGGTTCGAACACGAACTAAATGATCTTTTTGGTGCGGTTCGTGTTGTTCGTGGTTAATTAATTTCTATTTTGGAACTGGCTCAGATCCTCAAAAACATCATCTTCACCGGTGATTTTTAAGACAGTGTACTATTCGATCACCCTTTACTTTTCTGTTTTAGTAAGGTTTCCGCCAGATGGCGGGCAGTCTCGCACACCACCGTCCGGTCCCCCTCGGAGAGCTTTTCCAGGGACTGCCCCAACCGGCGCAAGGAGGGGTTTACGGCCAAAGAAACCTTATCCGGGGAGGATTCGGCGCCGTTTACGAGGTATTCAACCGTTACCCCCAGGGCTTTGGCAATGCGGACGGCGGTATCAGCGGCAGGCATGGAAGAATCCTTGCTCAGATAGTTCTCAAGTGTACGAAGTGGAATTTCCGCTTTAGCCGCTAATTCCTTTT
>BOBW01000009.1 GCA_026002595.1 Spirochaetia bacterium
ACCGTCACCGTGGCGGGCAGCTTCAACAACTGGGACCCCTTCATGTACGAACTTGCCGAAAACCCCGCGGGGAACTACTCCCTCGTCATCCCGCTTCCCCCCGGCACATACCAATACGTATTTTTCCACCGGGGTGAACGCTACCTTGACCCCTACAACTTCCGCCGCGCCTATACCAAAGAAGGCGGGGCCGTGTCCGAAGCGGTAATAGAGTAAACTTGCCATGCCGCCAAAATTCCGGTAATCTGATAATCCGATAATGTTTGATATTTGTACGGATTAAATGTCAACATTTTAATTATAAAGTTGACAATTAACATATAGTATATTAATATTCTTTAATGCCCCTTTTAGACAGCATCCTTGTTCATTCCCCAACATCCCTGGACGTATTGGTATCCCTGCGCAAGGATATCCTTACGGGCAAACTCAAAACCGGCATTCATTTAAAAAAGATGGATCTGGCAACCCAGTTCGATGTCAGCCGGGGTTCGGTTTCCCAGGCCCTGTACAAGCTCGAAATGGAAGGATTGATAGAAAGTGAAGGAAAGGGCCGGGCCCGGGTGCTGGGGATCACCGAAAAAGATGTGATTGATATGTTTGATATCCGGCTGATCCTGGAAAAAAAGGCCGTGGAAATACTGGCGGCCAAGGAATATGTGGATTATACCCCCCTGATCCAGGTTATGAATTTGATGAAAAAAGAAAACGACAAGGGCGCCGGGGCAGATTCGGTGCTGATGGCGCAGCTTGGCTTTCATGTGCATGTTACCATGTTCCAGATGGCGGGCAACCGGGCCATTTTTCAGGCCTGGAAAGGGGCCTCCGGCCTCATGCAGGAGATCGTCAATATTAACGGCGCCCATGTCCCGGCCGAGGAAACCTATCGGAAACACCGCATCCTCTGCGACTGTATCATTCAAAAATGGCCCAACTCGGTTCAGGTTATCGAAGAACACCTGATGGCCGGTTCCCGGAATGTCTATCTGGAAGCCCTGAACAATATCAAGCACAAGGAGGGATAACTCATTTTTTCACATAAAATGTCAACATTTTGAAAAAAGATTTGACATTTAACCGATCCTGTGTTTAAATATCTATAGAAAAGTAAATTTAGGAGGATTTTATGAAAAGACGGGTACTAACTATTGCGTTGTTGGGCATGGTGATGCTCAGCATGGTGTTTACCGGCTGCCAAAAGAAGGACAGCACAGCCGCGGGTGAAAAAAAGGTACTGTCCCTCTGGACCTGGAAGGTCGCCATGACCCCGGGCTTTATTGCCGCCGGAGAACTTTTCGAGCAGAAAACCGGCTACAAGCTCGAAGTGGAAGCCTACACCCCGGATGATACCTACCGGCAGAAAGTTCTTGCCGCGGCGAACTCCGGAGATCTTCCGGACCTGATCCATTGGTGGGCCACCCGGGGGGTGAACTTTGAGAACGTCCTGACGGAATTCACCACCAAGGCCGATCAGTCTTTCCGGGACAAATTCAGCTCCACCGCCTTCAGCAACTCGGTGGTACGGGAATCGGATGTGCGGAACTGGGCGGGTGATCCGGAACGGAGCGATGTGGTTAAGGCCCTTAAGGTGGGTCAGCTCTACCAGATACCCATAGACGTGGGCGGATTCTTTACCATTTTTGCCAACAACGAAATCCTGAGACAGGTGGGTCTGGAGAATAAGACGCCGGCGGATTACGAAGAATTCATCCAGTTCGCGGCCAAGGTCGCCAGGGACACCGAATACGGCGGATTCGTCTTTGCCGGCGGTCTCCCGGATGTGTACTACAACTGGATGGGCCGGGCGATTGAAGCCCAGTACCTGGGGACCGATGTTTCCGTGGCCCTCTGGAACAACAAAGCCAAGATGAGCGATCCCAAAAACATCCAGCCCCTTAAGGCTTTTGAAGCCCTCTGCAGGGCCGGCGCGGTTATGGACGGTATCGCCGCCATGAACATCGATCAGGGCGACGCGGCCTTTGCCGCCGGTCAGGCCGCTTTTCTTCTGGGCGGGACCTTTACCTACGGCCAGCTTTCCGCCATGGGCATGGACATGAACAACGTCTTCTCTTTCGTCATTCCCATGATGAAGGGTTCGGCGATCACCAAGCCTTACGGGATTAACCCCTTTCCCCTCACCGCCATCGCGGTTCCCCAGACTTCCAAGAATCAGGATGCCGCCTGGGATTTCATCAACTTCATCGCCCTGGACCCGGAAGGGGTCCCCGCTTTTGCCAACGGCGCGTACATCATCCCCGCGGGCAAGCTGGACAGCGCGGCTATTTCCCGGCTTAGTCCGGCGATCCAGGATATGTACACCAGCCTGGTGGACGATCCCAGTGTAACTACTATTGTGGATAATGATCCCAACAATATCGGCCGCCGGCTGCCCCACGAAGAGCTGTACAAAGATATGCAGCGTATCCTGATCGGTGAAATGACCGCCGAACAGGCTGCCGCGAACTACGATGCGAATATCGCCGCCCAGTGGGCCGCAGGCAGACAGTAGTATTTAGGTACGAATCCGAAGGCCCGTCCTCCAGGGGATGGGCCTTCTATTTCCTAAAAGGGGTATCCTATGCGTATAAGCAAAATGCAGCTTAAGGATAATATCAATGGTTATCTATTCTGTGCACCGGGGATAATTCTTTTCCTGACCGTTGGTTTGTATAGCGTCTGTTTTTCAATTTTTTTGAGTTTCTGGAACTGGACTGGGGTTGATTTCTTCGGTACGGCCCGGTTTGTGGGGTTAGATAATTTTAAAACCTTTCTGGCCGGGGCCAATCCTATCCGGACGGCCCGGTTTTGGGGAAGTCTGCTCAGAAACTTTCAGATCGGTTTTTTTTCCATCATTTTTATTGTGCCTATCGCCCTGGCCCTGGCCTTTGTGGTTACCAATACCAAGGGCGCAAGCGTATACCGGACCATCTTTTTTATCCCCATGGTAGCTTCCGGCGCTGGGATGTTTTACGCATGGCAGGGTCTCTTTAACAGTAAGGGCGCCGTCAACGCCTTGATGCGCTTACTTCATCTGGACTTTTTTGTGGTCAGGCAGGGGATGTTTGGGGATCCTAATACAGCCATGACGGGGATCATCATCACGGTTATATGGGGGGCCATACCGGGAACCCTGATGCTTTATTACGCGGGGCTTTCCAATATTGACGGCACCCTTTATGAGGCGGCGGATATTGACGGAGCCAGCAAGTTCCAGCAGCTCTGGCGGATCACCTGGCCCCTCTTAAAGCCCATGACGATTATCGTTATCATTCAGCAGCTCAACGGCGCATTTCAGATGTTTGAAAATGTCTGGGTTATGACCAAGGGCGGCCCCGGAGGTTCAACCGATGTGGTGGGAACCATCATGTATACCGCCGCTTTTACGGACAATGCCTATGGTTTGACCAGCGCCTATGGCTGGTCGGTTTTCGTGCTCACCCTTGTCCTGTCCCTCGTCAGCATGAGGGGATTCGTGGGCAGCAAAGACAATGGCTAAAGGAAGGAGGTCATAATGAAGGTCTTTTATTCTCCCGCTACGGCCATCAGCTTCGCGGTAAAACATATTATCCTGATCCTCTTTGCCGTCACCTGTATCTATCCCTTTCTCTGGATGGCCGGTACATCCCTCAAGACCCAGCAGGAATCCCTGGCCAATCCGGCGCCTCTCCTGCCTGCCAAGGAATGGCACTGGGAAACCTACGCCAATGTGTGGAACAAACTCAATTTCTTCCAGTATTTTCTTAACTCCATGGTGGTGAGTATTGTCTGTGTTTTGGCGGTGATCCTTATCTATTCCATGCTGGGGTTTGCCTTGGCCCGGATCAATTTTAAGGGCAAAAAGATGGTTTTTACCTTCTTTGTCGCCCTGATGCTGGTACCGGGGCTTACGGTGCAGATACCCCTGTACCTCAATATGGTGGCCCTGGGGATGAGCAATACCTTTATCGGCCTGGTACTGCCCATGATCAACGGGGCCGGGCCATTCGCGGTGTTCATGTTCCGGAACTACTTTATCTCCATGTCCGGGGAGCTCTACGAGGCCGCCAAAATTGACGGCTGTACTACCTTCCGGATCTACGGACAGATTTATCTGCCCCTGGCCCTGCCGGTGATCGGCACCATCGCGGTGATGAACTTTATCGGTTCATGGAACGGTATCCGCTGGCCCATGATCATCCTCCGGACCCGGAATATGTTCACCCTCCAGATGGCGGTGATGTATCTGGATCAGTCGGCCTTCAAACAGTGGAACGTACTGATGGCGGGGGCCATGTTCGCCACTGTCCCGGTGATCCTTGTCTTTATGCTTCTGCAAAAATTCTATATTCAGGGTCTCACCAGCGGTGCCATCAAAATGTAAAGGAGTATTGTGTTACTACGTAACACTTCCGATTTAACGCGGCAGCAAAGCTGCCGATTTTTATAGGAGAATTTTTATGTCAAACATTACCATCCGTAAGGTGCGGGCCATTTTAACGGCCCCGGTGGGAATCAACCTTATCATCGTCAAGGTGGAAACCTCGGAGCCGGGTCTCTACGGCCTGGGCTGCGCTACCTTTGCCTACCGGGAAAAGGCGGTAAAATCCATTGTGGAAGATTACTTCGCCCCCCTGCTCCACGGCCGTGACGCGGGGGACATTGAAGGGCTCTGGCAGCTTATGAACAACAATTCCTATTGGCGGAACGGCCCGGTTACCAACAACGCTATTTCCGGGGTGGATATGGCGCTCTGGGACATCAAGGGCAAGCTGGCAAATATGCCTGTCTACGATCTGCTGGGAGGCCGGTCCCGTCCGGCCGCGGCGGTCTACCGCCACGCGGATGGAAAGACCCTGGAGGAAATTGCGGAAAATGTGCAGAAATTCCGGGAACAGAAAGTTCAGCATATCAGAATTCAATGGGGCGGTTACGGCGGCAAAACGGATGAACTGAATAAACCTGTTGGCGCCCCTGATGGAATCTATTATGATCCGAAACAGTATATGCGGGATACATTAAAACTTTTTGACTATATCCGAAGCCACATGGGGTTTGAATTTGAACTGCTTCACGACACCCACGAACGGGTAACCCCGGTTGACGCGGTGCGCCTGGCCAAGGAGCTTGAGCCCTACAAACTCTTTTTCCTGGAGGACATCCTTTCCCCGGAACAGGGGGAATGGTTCAAGATGGTCCGCAGTCAATGCGCCACCCCCATTGCCAACGGGGAACTGTACAACAACCCCAAGGAATGGGACTTTTTGATCACCAACCGGCTCATTGATTTTATCAGGGTGCACATCAGCCAGATTGGGGGCATTACCCCTGCGCGCAAACTGGCGATCTTCTGCGAACAGTTCGGCATCCGCACCGCCTGGCACGGCCCCGGAGACGTTTCCCCGGTGGGACACGCCGCCAACATCCATCTGGATCTGGTCTGCCACAACTTCGGCATCCAGGAATGGAGCGGCATCAGGGAACTCTCCCAGGAAGTATTCCCCGGCAGCCCGGAACTGCGGGACGGTTATGTATACGCCAACGACAGGCCCGGCCTCGGCATCGACATCAACGAGGAACTGGCCGCCAAGTATCCCTGCAAGACCGAAGCCACCCGCTGGACCCAGACCCGTATTCCCGACGGGACTATTAATACACCATAATGCACATAAAAGGAGAGTTAACAACATGAGTAAGAACGCATTTGTTACCGGCGGCAGCCGGGGCATCGGCGCAGGGATTGTCCAGGTTTTATCAGAATCGGGCTATGACATTGCCTTTACCTATCACGAAAAGAAAGATGAGGCCGAGATTCTGCAAAAAGAGGTCCAGGCAAAGGGCCGCCGCTGTTTCTTTTATCAGGCAACCCTCCAGGAGCCTGATGTTCCCACCGCGGTTACCAACCAGGCAATAAAGGATCTGGGGGGCATCGACCTTTTGGTATGCAACGCCGGCCTGACCCGCCACAACGATCTTATCAATCTGGACCCCGCCCTGATAGAATTTGTGTTCGGCCTGAATTTCCGGTCCTATATCCTCTGCTCCAAGGCGGCGGCCAATGACATGGTTGCGCGGAAAGTGCCGGGGAACATTATCTTTATCACCTCCACCCGGGGTATTCGGGCCTATCCCGAAGACGCCCTTTACGGGGGCTTCAAGGCTGCCCTGAACCGGGCCGCGGAATCCATCGCCCTGGATGTGGCCAAATACCATATCCGGGTCAACTGCGTTGCGCCGGGGGCCACTGCGGTCCGGGGCAGCTACACCCCGGAGGAACTTAGCGCCGGAACCTTTGCGCCCCGCATTCCCCTGGGACGGAGGGGAACCCCCCGCGAGGTAGGCTATCTGGTGCGCTACATCGCCTCCGATGAAGCCGACTATATGACCGGCAACACGATCAAGCTGGACGGCGGACTTATTCTGCCGGGGATGCCTGAAAGGTAGGAAAGCCCCCTGCAGCCGTCATAAGCATGTAATTTATCTCCGGCTGCAGGGGACTTCTGCCCTATATAGCAATACTATTATTGTCTTCCAAAACAAATTTTTTATGGTACAAAACTGCGCTTGTACAGTTCCCGCTGGCTGTGGTATATTTTTCCAGGGTAACGGATTTGCATAAAAATATACCATCGGAATTAAAATTATCAAACAGGAAAATAATTTACCACACACTGTCATTGAAGGACGGTATATCCAGAGCCGAAATAGCCCACAAAACCGGTATCAGCAGGGCTACGGTTATGAAAATTGTTGATTTTATGCAAGAACGCGGCATAGTATACGATGATGTAAAGGAAAACAGTAAGGCTCTGGGAAGAAAACCAACCCCTGTACGGTTTAACAGAAATTTTGCATACATTATTGCCATTTATATGGAAGGGGTTTATACCTCCATTGGGATTGTCAATATTTTAGGGGATGTTATTTTTTCCCGGGAAATTGAAATTGCCAATGCCGAACAGTTTATCCAGAAAGATTTTTATAATTATATTGATTCAACAATACTCCAAAGCGCGGTTGAAAGGGAAAAATTGATCGGTATAGGTATTGCCCTTCCTGTGGCTGTTGATTATGCAGGCAAAAAAGTGTTGCGGGCGCCTCTTTTCAGGGAAACTCACCTTGAAGATCTTCCTATTATCCTGGAACGCCTTGGTACGCTCTATTCCCTGCCGGTATTTGTCGAGAACGATGTAAATAGCGCGGCTTACGGGGAATACCGGCAGATTTATAGCGAATCTACCGATAACCTTATTTATATATCCCTTGGCAGCGGCGTAGGCAGCGGAATCATACTTAATAAAGAAATATGGAAAGGGCAAAATTCAAGCGCCGGGGAAATAGGCTATATGATTTTTGAAAAGAACCGCTCTTTTCCACAGGACGGCCCCGGATGGCTTGAAAGCAAAATAAATTTTACGGCCTTACAGGAATCGTTTAACACTAATATTCAAAATATAATACCAAAACAGACCAAACAAAAAATCGCCCGTTATTTTGCAAAATACTTATCCCTCTCCATTTTAAATATGTATGTAGTATTGGATATACAAACCGTTGTCCTGGGGGGAAAATTAACAGAATACCTTTCTGATGTTCTTATTGATGAAGTATACCGCGAAATGCGGGCTATAAGTTCCTTAATGCCCCAATTGGTTTATGGAAGTCTCAAAAAACCCGGGTTTTCAGGGTTAAGTTACCTGATAACTGACAAACTTATGGATCAAATCTTGACGGTATCGTCATAATAAAGGCTTCTGTCTGCTTCCTTTTAAAACAATTTCCGCTCCGGGGACTGCTGCTGCCGGATAAAAGCTTCCCCATAGGCAAAGCCCCCCTGAAGTCCCCGGAATTTTTCCATGTGGGTATGGTAGGATGCAAATACCTGTTCCATGTTTTGGCTCTTATGAGCATAGCAGGCGGCGTGTTTTTGTTCGACCGACGTGGTAATATCAACAAAATCGGTGGGGGCGAAATTTTGGGACTGCCACCCGCTTTCCGCTTCAAAATAATAAAGCGCAAAGCCATGGCCAAGGTTTTTCCATGCGTCATAAACCAACACCGAACAGATGCGGTGATCCCGGTGCCCGTCGATGGGCCAGTGGGTAAAGACAATGTCCGGCGCTTCTTTTTTAAGAAAATCGCACATTACTTTACAACGTGTTTGGGTTATCTCACAGCTGCCGTCAATCTGCCCCAAAAAAACCGGTCGGGCCTGCATAATCTCACAGGCCTCCAGGGCTTCTGCGGTACGGATCTTCGCGGCTTCCTCATGGGATTTACCCTCTATGCCTGCTTCGCCTCTGGTAAGATAGGCGGATACAACTTCGTCCCCTGCTGCAGCGAAACGAATCATCGTTCCGCCGCAGCATGTTTCAGGATCATCGGGATGAGCCCCCGCTACTATTATCTTTTTCATTACTCCGTTTCCAGAATTTAAATGCACTTACGAATGTACTGTTTGTTGACCTCAAAGAGATCATCCACAATATGTACCGCCGCTTCTGTGCTGTTTATCACCGGATCACACAAAAGAGCCTGCAATGCAATTTCCCGGGAACCCAAGGCCGCCGCTTTGACGGAGAGACGCTGGGCCGATACCTGCATATTCAAGGCCCCGATAATACCGTCGGGCATGTTCCTGACTACCCGCTTATGGACACCGTCTCCATCAGCCGTTATGGGTATTTCCACCGCCACATCGTCAGGCAATTGCGATAAGGCGCCGTCGTTATAGACAATGGCAGAGGGGATATTTCTGCGGATATTAAAATGAATTGCCGTAAGGACATTAATAACCTGTTCGTCCGAGGGTTTAAGCCAGGTTTTTAAGTCGATTTTGCCTGACATGATATCGGCAATTTCCTGCCTGTTGCGGATCCGTTCCCGGTTATCTTCCTCAAAGTCAAAGCCCTCTTCGCCTGCCTCATACCCATAAGCCTGGTATTCCGCCAGATGATCATCGGAAGGTGTGGGAAAGAGACCGAAGAAATGAAACATTTTGCGGCTGTAAGGCATATAAGCACTGTCATAGGTTTTTTCTTTTTCGCGGAAAAGAGGATAAAGATCTTCCCCGGTAGTGGTATCGTGTATCGAAAGAACCCATTGAAAATGATTCATACCGGCGGTAAAAACTTCAAAACTTTCCGGATCCCGATCCATTATCTTTGCGATGCGTCCGCGGAAACTGGTAATTCCGTGGCAGAGTCCGATGCATTTGATCTTTGAATACCGGTTGACCGCAAGAACCACCCTGCTTTCGGGGTTGGAGAAGTTCAAAAACCAGGCATTGGGGCAGAGTTTTTCCATGTCATGGACAATATCCAGAACCACCGGAATTGTACGCATGGTAAAAAAGAGCGCCCCGGGGCCGCCGTTTTCTGCCAGACCGTGACGTATGCCGTATTTGCAGGGGACCCTGAAATCTTCTTTCCATAATTCACAGCGTTCAATGGCAAGGCTGCTTATTACAAAGTCCGCTCCTTCCAATACGGCGCGGCGGTCTGTGGTCTTTTCGATGCGCAGTTCCATGCCGCTCTTTTCGTTAAGCAGGCAGGCCAGCGTATACATTCTTTCAAGGTTCGTCTGATCGATATCCACCAGACAGAGGGTTGATCCCTTAAGCAATGTACAGGAAAAAATATCCCTGAATGTTTTAATGCCGAAGGACATACTTCCGGCGCCGATAAAAATGATCTTTGGCTGTTTCATTGTTTGTCTCCTTCAAAAATTTCCCTGAACCAGGGGCCGTATATTTTATTGAGAAAATCCTTATAGAATGACAGTTCAAAAGGCGGTTCTCCCGCAAGATAGTGGTTTTTTCCGCTATACATGTTTCCTGCGGATGTTTGGCTTTCCCATTCGATAAGGTATATCTTCTTTTCACCCCGGCTATAGGGAAGCGTGGCAAGCTGAAAACATTCCTGATCATTGCAGCTTCCCTTGCCGGAAAGCACGGTCTTGCCTGATGCAAAATCTTTTACCTGATACGAAAATTCCAGTGTCCCGGTCCCGCTGAGGTTGGCAGCGCAGAGGGGAAGTATCCAGTCGTGAGGTTCGGCAAAGGTGAGGATCAGGGGCTTTTGGCTCTGGCGAAGATAGTAATAGGCCAGCTTTTTGTAGAAATGGTAATCCACCACCGCATCGCTCCACTGGGGCCAGCCGTCAATCAGATTCCACCAGATAAGGCCTGAACGATGGCTTTGGGTGCGGAAAAGTTCCACGAAGAATTTTTTTGCCTCGGCCTGTGAAATCTGGCTTGCAATAATAAAATCTTCCAGGTTTTCGGGGATAGCGCCGAACAGTTCTTTTATCTGCTTTGCCATGAGTTCTATGCGGTAAACAAATTCACCGCTCTTATCGGTTTCAGGAGAGGCGGCATGGACGAGCCATTCGTCATTGTCCTGCCATGGCCAGAATTTTTCGGGGGATATAAAGTGTTTCATGGATTTTTTAGAAACCGAGCCGTGGTAACCCATCTCACTGGCAAAGTGGCTTAACGAACCCTTGTAAAACTGGCTCTTGAAATAATCCCGGGGACCCCAGAGGTGATTTTCCGATAAGTATGCCTGGGGGAGCTTTGCCGCTTCTTCGTCTATATAAGGGGAACTTGGAAGATAAGGACGGGTAGGATCTTCATTGAATACTGCATCAGGCAGCACTTCGCGGGTAAGTTTGTTTTGATTGGGATCACGCCCGTAACCATCGCCTGCAATAACTTGATCATTTTCATTGTCGCCGGACCAGAGTATGATTGAGGGATGCTGTCTGAGGGAACGTATTATACTGACCGCCTCATTATAAATCACCTTTTTGAATTCAGTGTCGATTGGATAGACCCCGCAGGCCATAGCGAAATCCTGCCAGACCATGACTCCCAGCTCGTCACAGTAATCGTAGAGCAGAGGGTCTTCATAAATATTTCCGCCCCAGCAGCGTATAGCATTGCAGCCTATGTCCTTTAAGAGTTCCATGATTTGCGGAATACGCTTTTTGTCACGGGAATGATAAGAATCCACAGGCACCCAGTTGGTTCCCATGATGAACACCTTGCGTCCGTTGACCACAAAATGGAAGGCGCCGTTATGGGAAATGTCGGTGGTTCCGGTACGGACAAGCTTGACCGTGCGGAGACCGGTCTTGAATTGATATGCGGTAACCGCTTTGCCGTTTTTCTCCAGCGTAACTTCAACTTCGTAAAGGTTTGGCTTGCCGTAACCCTTCGGCCACCATAATTCAGCTCCCTGTACATCTATTCGCAGTTTTCCTGCGGAAAACCACAACCGTGAGGAAGCAGAAAACTCAGAAGCGCCGCATTTACCTTTTACAGAAATACGGTAATTTTCGATATTATTATCGCCAATATCAAAATCGTAAAAAAGTTCCGTACCGGCGGTCTTCCGCGCAGGGTCAATATTTCTGGTCATAAGGTAACATTGCTTAAAGCTTTCAGCAGGGCGCTGGTATATACCCGCAGAACGGTAGATCCCCGCCGAAACAAGCCGGGGGGTAATGTCCCAGCCGAACATTGAAGGGGCCTTGCGCAATCGTATACATTCGAAGTTATATTTCTGGTGGCTATGCCCTGCAGATACGCTGTTCTTTCGTGTTTCAAGACATACCGGTTTTATATGGACAACAATTTCATTTTCACCATTTTTAATATCTTTGCCGTCTATCCGGTGAGTTACAAACATATTATCCGTATGGGCAATAAACCGGCCGTTAAGATAAATGTCCGCGATGGTATCTATGCCTTCAAAAACAAATTCCGGCTTTGTACCCGCTTCGGGGGTAAAACTAAATTTGCGGGTATAAAAGACATGGCAGTCTTCCCACCGGAACATTTTGAGCATATTCGTTCCAAAAAAGGGATCGGGAATTTTTCCGGCCTTCTCCAGATCGATCTCGAAATTCCCCGGCACTGCGCCGTCAATAGCTCCTGCTGAAACTACCGCGTCATAGGTTGCAGGGAGTTTCATTTTAAGAAAGTTGGACTGGTGGATGACTGCCAGTTTCCAGTTTCCGTCAAGCGATTGGTGAATAGTGTTGTTCATAGTAAATCATTACCCCTTAGGTTATATTTATCATAAGGCTTTACAAAAAACCGTCAACCCTTAACAGCTCCTGCGGTAATACCGCTTATGATTTTCTCTGACATAAAAAGATAAATGATAATAACGGGGATCATGCTGACTACCATGGCTGCCAAAAGCACGCCATATTCAGTGTAAAAAGCGCTGCTGAATTTCGAAACTCCCAACTGGAGAGTTTTGATCCGCTCGTCACTCAGGAATATAAGGGAGAGCATCAAATCGTTCCACACCCCCATAAAATTAAAGATTGTAATCGTCGCAATCGGCGGCTTTATTATGGGGATTATTATTTTAAAGAAAAGATGCGGGATTGTTGCGCCGTCAATGACTGCCGATTCTTCTACTGCTTTTGGGACATTGCTCAGGTAGCCGGTGATTAAAAAAACTGAAGTTGGTATGGTTCCTGCGATAAAAAGAAACATCAGGGCTACCTGATTTGGTATCCGTAATTTGCTTGTGATGATATAGAGGGGTACAATAGTCGCATGGAGGGGTATCATGATGCCCGCAAGAAAGAGGCCCATCACCGCTTTATTCAGTTTCCACTTCATCCTGCCTATGGCATAGGCTGCCGTAGTATTGATTATTATACTTACACAGCAGACAACAGCGGCGTAGTAAACGCTGTTGATAAAATACGTGTGCAGGTGATAGGTCTCGTCAAAAATCATCAGATAATGTGAAAAATTCGGCTTGGCGGGCAGTTTGAAGGCGCCCATGAATATTTCTGTATTGGTTTTAAGGGAAGAAACAAGCAGGAAAAGCAGGGGGAGGATAATGATCACCGCTGCTACGGTGAGGAGAGTATACTGAGCGATACGCCAGGCATTTGTCTTTTTCATTCGCTTAACGCCTCCTTGTCGGTATTTCTGAAAATAAAGCTCCATAATCCTGTAGAGATAATACAAAACACAAAGAGGATAAGACCGATTGCGCAGGCATAGCCGTAGTCCATGGCGACAAAAGCCCGCTGGTACATATGGGAAGCCATTACTTCTGTTGCGTGCATTGGGCCGCCTCTTGTCATTACATAAATGGCGTCGAAAGCCTTAAGGGAGCTTACGGTGATAAGCACAAGGCTGACGTTCAGTACAGGCTTCATGAGGGGCGTTATAATATGGAGGGCCACCTGGAATGCGTTGGCCCCATCTATTTTAGCAGCATCAATGGTATCGTTGTCTATACCGGTAATTCCGGTTATGTAAATAACCATGTGGTAACCGACAAACTGCCATGCTACGGCAAGACATACTGCGGCCATCGCGCTTGCCCGTTCTGAGAGCCAGGCATAAGAAAATTCCTGATTGCCGAACAGGCGTATAATGTTATTAAGCAAGCCTGTATCGCGGTGGTAGATAAAGTAAAACAGTAATCCCACCACGGTACCCGAAAAGGTTACAGGCATAAAGATAAGATTGCGGAAGGTTTTTTCGCCCCAGGAACCTCTGGTCAGGAGAATTGCCAAAAAGTAAGACATGGGAATCTGCAATACAACCGAAAGCGCCAGGTAATAAAAGGTATGCCCGATGGACGCAATAAAAACATCATCCAGGGTAAACATCCGGATAAAATTGGTCAAACCTATAAAACGCGGAGGGGTAAGCATATTCCATTTGTAGAAGGACAGAACCAGAGAGCTTATAAGCGGAGCAGGTATAAAAGCAACGAAGATGACAAGCGCTGGCAGAATAAAAAGGGCAATGACCTTTTTATCCCTAAGCATTTTTTCCATAAACCCTCCGAAAAATAGTGAAAATAAATGGAGAAAACCGCCGCTCACGCCGTTCTTTGAATTGCGTTGATCGCCGATTTTCTCCGAAGAAATCCAAACCTCTGTGGAGGTTTTTAGAATTTTACCATTCCAGGCGGGCAGTGCGGTTCAGATCCTGAAAAGCCCGTACCGGATCATCTCCTGCAAAGCAACGCTGCACAGCCGAGTTGAATTCATTTCCCATAACTGCGCCAAGGGGATTGTCAAAGGGAATATAGGCGTTGGCTGCGCCGTCTAAAGCCCTGCTCAGCTCATTCTGTGTCGGATGGAGTTTGCTTGTATCAACCGGAAGGTTGATACTGGCCACAAGGAGCCCTTTCTGCATGACGTCAACCTGCCGTTCGGGAGAAAACAAGAATTCCAGCCATGCTTCGGCAGCGGGGAGGTTCTTGGTATTTTGCGAAATGGCTATACCTCCATCAAAATTGATGAGCCAGTCGTTAGCGCCGCCCTTACCTCCGGAAACTGCGGGGAAGTTGAAGAAGCCGAGATCGTCACCCATAGCCGCAAGCAGCGAAGTCAGAGACCATACGCCTTCAGGCCACATTGCCGCTTTGCCTGAAAGAAATTCAGCCCTGGCTTCATCATTCCCAACAGCAGTGATACTGGGGCTGAAAACACCAAGGCGCTGCATTTCCTGGATTTTTCTGCCTGCTTCGGCAAAGGCGGGATCATCAAATTTCGCCTCGTGGCCTACTATTACCGATTTATACAGATCCAGACCGTACATACGTTCAAAGAGCATCATATACGGTACGGCGATGGGCCAGACATCTTTGCCGCCTACTGTCATCGGTATTATTCCCTTGTTTTTGAGGGCAGCGCTGATTGCGATGAGTTCATCATAGGTTTTGGGTACTGAAATACCGTTATCCCTGAATACTTTTTTGTTATACCAGATAACCTCGCCGCTTTTATCCGTTGGCAAAGCATAGAAATCGGCGCTGCCAAACTGCGCATAGCTGATGGCTATAGGATTGATGGTCTTCTTGAGTTCCGGCCTTGCATCAAGGAACGGTTTGAGAGAGCGTACCATCTTGGCCTCTACAAATGGCTGGAGACGGCCTGTAAGATAGGTCCTCATGACATCGGGAGACCGCCCTGCAGCTAATTCCGTGGTCAGTTTCATGAGGTATTCATTTGCCTGCCCCGGGGTACTGGAAACCTGCATATTTACTTTGGGGTATTTTGCCCTGAACTGGGCGATTGTTTCCCTCCACCAGATATTTTGGGGATCATTTGGGTTTGCCCCCGCGCCATCGGGTCCCCAGAATTCCAGGTTTCCTGAAATTTCACCCGGAACCGCGGCCCCCGATCCTTTCTGTCCACCGCCGCCTGCAAATACGCTGCCTGCAACGAAAAGCAGGATCAAAAAGAGAATAGTTGTCTTTTTCATTTCTTTCCTCCATAACATCTTCCACATATCCGAAGCGTTATACGCTCCGCTTCACAGGATGCACAACGTACTCCTGTATAAGCCATTTCCTTCTTTGCCTACCGCTCATACGGTCAGGGCACAATGCCTGAGAATATCTCGCTCCATGTCCCTTTTTTCCCGGAAAATCCTTCCCATCGTACCGCAAAGTGGATCCGCTTGCCTCGCGCGTCTTCGTCGAACACCAAATCCAGCGGCGTGCTGGTGGTAAACGCCGAATGGAGCAGGTCTTCAACATGCGCTTGGGGTAGTAGTTCGTTTCAAATCAGCCATTTTGCTGTTACCGCCTCTTAAAAAACATATCATCAAGATAATTTAGAATATTAATTTATATTCCAAATTAATTATAACCTGTTTCTGTAAAATGTCAACAAGAATTTTAAAAAAAATGCTTTTTTTCTAACTTTCAGTCATGTCTAAATTTCACCCGTTTCCATGCGACAAACCGTTTCAGGGAAACTCATCTTGAAAATCTTCATATTATCCTGGAACGTCTTGGTACGCTCTATTCCCTGCCGGTATTTGTCGAGAACGATGTAAATAGCGCGGCTTACGGGGAATACCGACAAACTTATGGATCAAATTTTAACGGATCAAATCTTGACGGTATCGTCATAATAAAGGCTTGCATTCTTAAAATCTTTAATCGCCGTTGCGGGTATGTCGGTTCCAGGATTTTCGCTTATAATTCTTTTAAGAATATCCGATTTATGTCTTCCGCTGATCATTAATACGCTTCTGTCTGCTTCCCTAAAATTGGCTATTCCCAGGGTTAGCCCGCCTTTTAGCTCAACAAATTCCTTAAAGTATTTTTGCCCCACTTCTTTTGTGGTCTGACTGATTTGACCGGCATGGGCGCGCAGATCAAAGGAAACTCCCGGTTCATTTAAGGCCAAATGACCATTCATGCCGCTTCCCAATACTACATAGTTTATTTTTCCAGAACAGGAATGTGAAACAATAAATTCTTCTACAGCTGCACATTCTGTGTCCGGATCAGAAACAGTTCCATCAAAAAGGCGTACATTTTCCGGTTTAAAATTAACTAAATCCAAAAACGAGCCGCATAATAATTTTCCGCAGCTTCCCGGCGTATCCTTGTTCATGCCCAGCCATTCATCCATTGCGACAAATGCGACGGATGAAAAATCCGCCGTACCCTTTTTGTACGCTTTGCAAAGACCTTCAAAAACTCCAAGGGATGTATGACCGGCGGCAATACATAATAACAAAGACGGATTTAGCCGTAATGCGTCACATATTTCTCCGGTAATCTTGTTACAGAGACTGTTGTAATCAGGAAAAACTTTGGTTTCCATTTCCTAAATGCACTTCCTTATATAGGGCTTGTTTATTTCAAAAAGCTCATCAATTATTTTGACTGCCGCATCGGTATTGTTTATAACCGGATCGCAGAGCAGGGCCTGCAGGGCAAGTTCCTTTGAACCCAGGGCAGCCGCGCGAACCGAAAGACGCTGCGCGGCTATCTGCATGGACATTGCGCCAATGGGACCATCAGGAATATTCCTGACTATATGCTTGTGTACGCCATCGGCATCAACGGTTATTGGAACTTCTACCGCAATATCATCGGGCAATTGAGAAATTGCCCCGTCATTATAGACAATTGCGGCGGGTATGTTTTTACGCAAATTATAATGGATGCCGATTATTACATTAATTGCCTGCTCTTCGGATGGAACAATCAATGTTTTGGGATCAACACGCCCGGAAACAATATCTTCGATTTGTTTTCGTTTTTGTATCCGTTCCTGTTCATCTCCTGCAAAGTTATAGCCTTTTTCTCCGGCTTCATATCCGTAAGCCTGATATTCCCCCAGATGATCATCTGAACAGGTTGGATACAGACCGAAAAAACGAAACATTTTACGGCTGTAAGCCTGATAAGAGGGATCGTACTCCTTATCCGCCCTGCGTAAAAGGGGATACAGATCTTCGCCGGTTTCAGGATCCCTTATTGAAAGAATCCATTGGAAATGATTCATCCCCGCAGCGTATATCTCCATTGTTTTTGGATCACGGTTCATCATCTTTCCAATCCTGCCGGCAACACTGAAAATACCATGGCACAGGCCTATACATTTTATTTTCGAGTACATATTAACCGCCAACACAATTCTTGTTTCGGGGTTTGAAAAATTCAAAAACCATGCATTGGGGCATAGTTCTTCCATATCGTGGACTATGTCCAGAATTACCGGGATAGTACGCATGGTAAAGAAAAGCGCCCCTGGTCCGCCGTTCTCCCCCAGACAATGCCTGATACCATACTTTTGAGGTATCTGGAAATCTTTTTTCCACAATTCACAGCGCTCAATGGCAAGGCTGTTAATAATAAAATCAGCGCCCGGCAGCACACTTCGCCTGTCAGTTGTTTTTTCAATAATAAGGGCAAGTCCCGAAGCTTCATTCAGCTTTAAAGCCAAATTATACATTCTGTCAAGATTAACCGGATCTATATCCACCAGACATAGATTCGATCCTTTTAGGGTGGGACAAGAAAATATATCACCAAATGTGGTAATACCAAAGGACTGGCTTCCTGCGCCAATAAATACAATCTTAGGGGGCTTCATCATTATTCTCCTTATATGATAAATTCGTTTGAAACAAATTCTCAAAATACTGTGAGCTGACTTCTCCGTTTTGAAGGTAGCAATTTCCGGCCCGTACACCGGCATAAAGCACTTCATTCACCGGAAGAGATAAAAGCAATCCAAGACAGATCCCTGAATTTTGCGCATCACCCACACCTGTCAGATAACGCGGATTTTCTACAATTATATTCTCAGCCTGCTGTTCAATTCCCGGTGAATTACAATAAAACCACTCTAATGTACGTAAAATCAATGTATCAATTCCAAGTTCCTTACGGACAAACCTGACCGCATCTTTTAAATTACTTTTATTATAAGTGTTTTTACCGTAAAAATTGAACAGGGTTTGAAATTCGTTCTCGTTAGTACTAAGGATAACTTTCCCAAAATTTCCCAGTTTCTTTAAAAATTCCACTACCCTTTGAAGTTCATTATAGGACAATTGCCCGCAATTTGAAAGATCAATAAAAAAACGCCTTGTTCCGGTACTTTTAGGCAGCACCCTGTCCGCAATAGCTTCCAGAATATTCATAACCGCAAGCTGTTCACAAACATTAACAAAGATAATAATATCCGTATTATCCATAATATCTACAAGCTCATCTTCCGGTAAGTAATTTATTAAATTATCGTAAGTAAAATCCTTTGGATCCATATTATAATAACTCATTAATTTATTATAAGTAAATTCAAAGGACGTGCATTTTCCGGGGTTGGAAAAACTTATAAGCCTCGTTTTCTTCGACAGGGGAACAAAAAGCGGGTCAATGTCCGGTTTTCCATATGCCCCGGCTGTAATTACCTGTACGCCAAATCCACTTAAAATATCGCTTATAATAGGATTATTCCCGCCTATTTTCGTCTCCGGTATTTCCATCTCCAATGAAAAACTGCTCTCTTTGCGATCCAATAGATAGTGGGCATATTCTTCCAGACTTTTAAAATGTTGATTTGTTTTATCATCTTTTTCCGCAATAGGCTTCGTAATATGATCAACAAACGCATCAAAGCCGATAAAACAACGTTTCTGTTTCAGATCATCAAGTGTAAATGTATTCAACCTTAATTGCACCCTTCATAGGGTTCCTCCATCAAGATAATTTAGAATATTAATTTATATTCTAAATTAATTATAACCTGCTTCTGTAAAATGTCAACAAGAATTTTAAAGAAAATGCTTTTTTTGTAAAGTTCAGTCGTGTCTCAATTTCACCCGTATCGATGCGGTAAACCGTACATTTTTCAATTAAACCGCATTGTTTTCAAAGGTTTGTTGCCAAAAACATCCTAAAAGAAGGTGTGTGGGTATCTCTAATAGGACAAAATGCCGGATAATAGAATCCCTTGCTTTTATCCGGCGATTTTTTTCTTGTTCCATTCCGGCAGCAGTGATTCCGGCCCCTTGTCAAAGGCCGTTGCCAATGCCGCCGCACCCGCTTCCAGCACCGGTGTAAGCAGCGTCATTTCCGTGGCGCCGAAGTCCGAGAGGACCCAATCGATAATGCCTTCCCCTGATCCTTCGTGGCCGCCCTGTCCGGGGCGACGGCTGTCCGGCCGGCCGATGCCGATGCGGAGCCGCCAGAAATCCGCGGTGCCGAAACAGGCCTTCATGGACCGCAGGCCGTTGTGGCCCCCGAGGCCCCCGGAAAATTTCAGCGCCGCCGTGCCCAGGGGAAGTTCCAACTCGTCGTGGACTACCAGGATCGATTCGAGCTTTATTTTAAAAAAAGAAGCCGCCGCGAAAACCGATTCGCCGGAAAGGTTCATAAAAGTTTCAGGCATAAGGAAATGGCGGCCCTCGCAGGCTGCGTACAGGCCCTTGTACTTTTTCTGCCAGTTAAGGGATGGGTAAAAGGGAAGATACTCCGCCAAAAGCCGGCCGGCGTTGTGCCGGTTCCGCTCGTATTCGCGGCCGGGGTTCCCAAGAAAAGCCGCCAGTTCAAGCATTTTGCCAAACTCCTTTTTTCATATTAGAGTATAACCATTATGGATATCATTGTCACCGAAAAAACAATCGCACCGCTGCACAAGGAACTCCGCTTCAAAGCCGGGGATAAGGCGGAAATACTTATCCCCGGCAAAAAGAGTGGCGTCACCAATATCGGTTCCTGGACTTTCGGTGAACTCCTTTTCCGCACCGGTATGGAAGAAAAGGATCATGCGGAATTTTTCAGCAGGTCCCTGTACATCCAATGCGGGGGCTGGCAGTCCTGGTCGGCGGGCTGGGAACTGGGGACAAGTGAAACCCTGTCCCGGCAGGTGCTGCTCCTTCCGGAACTCATCAAATTAACTAACCGTGACGGGGACAAACCAAAGCCGGGCTGGAACGCCGGGCACTTCATCATGTATATCCGCTCGGGGGATATGTACCTCTGCATTGCATCTGTAGAAAAAAATCTGCCCCCGGTAAGTTACCGCATCAACGGGAAACAACGGCTTGTCGGCGCAGAAGTATTTTGTCCCGGAAAAAAATGGCGGCCCGGTGAGGCAATAGCGGAACTGCACATTTTTGCCGCAAAGGGTTACTTCAACTTTAAGGATACTATTGCCGCCATTTACCGGCAGGAACTCGCCGCCGAGGCCGCAGGTTCCCCTCCGGAAGAATCATTTAAGGGCCTGCAATTTTTGTACCCCGATGGTGTGGATAATTTCCGCAATGCCGGGGCGGTTCCCGGCGGCTATGAGTCCTGGTACAATCACTACACCGACATTAACGAGGCGCTGATCCTGGAGGACCTTGAGGGCTTAAGAAAAAACAAGAACCTTATCAAACTCCGCTACCTGGACCGTAAGCTGCCCGCGGTCTTTCAGATTGATGATGGCTGGGAAAAGGCTGTAGGCGAATGGGATATTGATGCGGGCCGTTTCCCCAATGGCCTTGCACCGCTTGCGGAAAAAATCGAAGAAGCGGGATATATTCCCGGCCTTTGGTTTGCGCCCTTTATCGTGACCCGGCGGTCCCGCATTTTTACCGAAAAAAATGAGTGGCTTTTACAGGACCAAAAAGGCCGGCTCGTGTCCGCCGGGTTCAACCACCTCTGGGACGGACAGTATTACTGTCTGGACCTTTCCCGTAATGATGTGCTTGAGTACCTCCGCAGTCTTATCGACCGGGCAATCGACGGATGGGGTTTCCGCTACCTCAAGCTGGATTTTCTTTACGCGGGATTTTTCGCCGCTTCTTTTGCCGAAGGCGGATCCCCGCATGAACACTACCACAAAGCCTGCGCCATACTCACCGCCCGCAGTAAAACTGTTGATGGCCGTCCCGTGGCCTACCTTGGGTGCGGCGCGCCCCTGGGGCCGTCGTACCGGTACTTCCATCTCTCCCGTATCGGCGCGGACACCCGGGAAGAATGGGACTGGAACCTGGCCAAATTGATATGCCATGCGGGCCGCCCCGGCGCCTACGTCAATTTAAAAGACACCATAGGCCGCTCATTTATGAACGGCACGGTGTACATCAACGACCCGGACGTGATCTTCCTCCGCAGCAGCAACTGCAAACTTTCTGAGAATGAGAAAGAATTAATTAGCCTGGTAAATTTTCTGCTCGCGGGACAGATCATGTTTTCCGATGATCCCCTTAAGCTCACCGAAAACGACCTGGCCCTGACAAGGCGTATCTCGGACCTCTACGACAAACTCGCCGGGGATGAATACGGCGCGGTGATGCTGGAACGCGATGTATACCGCCTCGAAAGCCGATCCGGAAAAACAACGGGACTCATCAATCTGCGGAATAAATTTTTCAGGCTTACTGCTCAAAACAAAAACACTGAAAACGCAGTATTACTGTCGGCCCTGTCTGATGGCAGAGCCCTGACGGATCACCGGTCCAATATAAAACCGGATGCGATCACCTTCACCCCACACAGTATTACTATAACTCGCTCCGGCTGGTAATGATCTTCGAAATCAGCCCGTATTTGGCGGCCTCTTCGGCGTTCATCCAGTAATCGCGGTCGGTGTCTTTTTCAACCTG
The DNA here is from genome assembly GCA_026002595.1 of Spirochaetia bacterium. Taxonomy (GTDB): domain Bacteria; phylum Spirochaetota; class Spirochaetia; order Treponematales; family Breznakiellaceae; genus BNUT01. Next base: position 21,878 of record BOBW01000009.1, read on the forward strand.
ATCAAAGGGTGCGCCGGTTTCATCGGCGATAAGGCGGTTGATCTTGGCCCGCAGCTTTTCCAGTTCCCGGGCGTGGATCTCAATGTCCGTAGCCACGCCCCGGATGCCCGACAGGGGCTGGTGGATCAAATAGTGGCTGTTGGGGAGCCCGACCCGCCTGTCCCTGGGGCTGGCCAGTTGGATGATCGCGGCGGCGCTGGCAACCAAGCCCATGCCGATGGTCCAGACCGGGGGCTTTACGAAACGGATCATGTCGAAGATCGCGTAACCCGCATCGGCATCCCCTCCGGGGGAATCAATAAAAATGCGGATCGGATCATCCCCCATATCTTCCAGAAGCAGAAGCTGCCGGATGGTCCGCTCGGCCAAATCTTTTTTTATTTCACCGGACAGCAGAATGGTCCGGGTCTTGAGCATCTTGTTGAGCAGCGGATCAGCGCCTGCCTGTTTGGACTCCTCTCCGGACTCCTCCTCTTCCTCGTCTTCATTGCGTATGTATAAACGGTTCATCATTCCTCCAGAAGTATCTCATAATACCGTATATTCATGGTAAATAAAAAGGGGTATGATGGGGTTCTACAAATGAATAAATCCTGGAAGTCCAACTACATTGCGATTCTGATTGCGGAAACCATGGCAATTGCCGGTTTTTCACTGTCCATGCCGGTCATTCCCCTGTTTTTGGCTGATGATGTGGGCGTTACGGACCCCGTCAGGCTCAAGATGTGGGTGGGGGCCATCCAGTCCCTGTCGTCGGTGACCCTGGCGATTTTTGCGCCAATATGGGGGCATCTGGCGGATGTGTTCAGCAGGCGGATGATGCTGCTCCGGGCCATGTTCGGCGGGGCGATCCTCGTTTCACTGATGACCTTTGTGCAGGAGCCCTGGCAGCTTCTGGTCCTGCGGGCCATTCAGGGGAGCCTTACCGGCACGGTTGCGGCGGCCACGGTGATGACCGCGGGGATCGCCCCGGCAGCCCAAATCGCCCTGGCCCTGGGGCTGCTCCAGACCGGGGTCGCCATCGGCAGCTCCATCGGCCCCCTGATCGGCGGGGTCATCTCCGACTTCCTGGGCCACCGGATCGCCTTTTTAAGTACCGGCCTTGTCCTTGCCGCTGCGGGGGTGATCGTCCTCAAATGGGTGGACGATGACGCCGCAGCCCATCAGCATAAAAAGGGTGAGCATTTTAAATTCTTCCCGGACCTCAAGCCCATCATGGAATCCCCGGTGCTGATTTCCCTGATGATCACCACCTTTGTCATTCAGGCGGCAAACATGATCGCCGCCCCCATGCTGCCCCTCTTTTTGAAAGAGCTGGCCGCGGGCAGCAGGTACATCGGCTCATCCACGGGGATGGTCCTGGGAATCGGCGCGGGGGCCGCCGCCGTGTCGGCGGTGCTGGTGGGAAAATATTCCTCCCGCTTCGGCTACTGGAAAACCCTTGCCTTCTGCCTCACCGCCGGGGCCATCCTCACCATCCCCCAAACCTTCGTCGCCAACGTAACCCAGCTCGCCGTGTTCCGCGCCATGTCATCCTTCTGCCTCGGCGGCGCAATCCCGGTCCTCAACGCGATCCTCGCCGTCAGCGCCGACAAGGAACACCAGGGTAGCGTCTACGGCTTCAACGCCTCGGTCGCCTCCGCCGGCGGCGCACTTGGCCCCATGATCGGCTCCATGGTCGCCATGATAAACTACCGCATGGTCTTCCTCGCCACAGCAATACTGTTGGGGCTGTCCGCTTACGGGACGATAAAGAGGAGCAAAAGGCTGAAGCAGGGGTAGAGGATATCTCTGTATTTATGAAGGGGTTCCAAATCAATTCATTTTCTACTCAGATAAAAGGAAATTGGAAATACTTTAATTCTCAGGACTATAATTATCGTTTCAATCTTGAAAACGGCTATTTTGCCCGCTGGGGAAAAACATTTGATGATGATCCTCCCTATTCGCGCTTTGGCCCTGAAATTGCGGACATCGAGATAAGTACTATTTGCGGCATGTACTGTCCCTACTGTTATAAAGCCAATACGGACAAAGGCAGGAATATGTCATTTGAAGTTTTTAAGAAGGTAATCGAAAAGATAAATGTGAACAAACAACTTATACAGGTTGCCTTTGGTTTGGGCGCTACAGGGGAAGAAAATCCGGATATTTGGGATATGTGTAAAGCCCTGAGGGAACAGAATATTATACCCAACGGTACGGTAGCCAATGTTACCGAAGAAACCGCGAAAAAAATAGCCGCCCACTTTGGAGCCTGCGCAGTGAGCAATCATTTTCTAGGGGCTGCAGGGGGCAACAATCTTTGTTATGATAATGTAAAACGCCTTTCCGATTGCGGCATGAAACAGGTAAATATCCACTATGTTCTTGCCCGCGAAACCCTGGAAAATGCATATCAGGTTCTCCATGATATTAAAACTGACAGCCGTCTTAAAGGGCTGAACGCCCTGGTTTTTTTATCCCTTAAAAGAAAAGGAAGGGCTTTGAACAGTAATGTGCATCAGCTTAAATCCAATGAATTTACCGGTTTAATACGGACCGCCCTGTCCATGAATATCAGTATCGGCTTTGATTCCTGTGCGTTCCCAAAGTTTTCCGAAGCCACAGAAGGCTTGCCCAACAGGGAAAAATTGCTTATGATGGCGGAAGGCTGTGAATCTTTCGGGCGTTTTTCATTGTACGTAAATGTTGACGGCCGGTGTTTTCCCTGTTCGTTTTGCGAGCATGAAACAGGCTGGAAAAAAGGATTTGATGTGCTTACAACTGACTTTATGTCAGATGTATGGAATAGCCCTGAGTTTGAGAATGGCCGCAAGGCGCTGATAAAAACCAACGGAGCCTGCCCGGTATTTGAAATTTGACAATAAAGGGGACGTGATATGAAATTCAGAACAGGTTTTGTTTCCAATTCTTCATCCTGTAGTTTTATTATTGACCGGCGTACCATATCCGATGAAAAAATCGAGGGGATAAAACAATATGTAAATTGCGGAAATCTTGAGAAATGCAGGGAACCCGCCACAAGATGCATCGGCTGCAGGGATGATTTTTGGGAACATAATGACCAGGGTTGGGAAATTGAGATAAACGATAAAACCATCTCCTGTGATACCATTATTGCCAATTTTGATTTGTACTCCTATATTGTCCGTGTTTTGGAAATAAATCCCCGTGATATTAATGTGGATGATGATCAGGGAATTGATTTATGTGATTACCACTCAGACCTTACTTTTGAGGAAGCAAAAAAGCGCAGGGACGAAGAATCGGATAGGATGCGTGAGTTTATGGTGAAGCTTAAGAAGAAGGAAGGAGATGTATGAAATTTCGGAATGGTTTTGTGAGTAACAGCAGCAGTTCATCATTTATAATTTGCTCAAAAAACAAAGACGAAAAATTCATAAAAGACCGTCTGGCCGAACTTTTCCGGTTTAACAAAGCGTCTGACGGTAAAGTATTTACCGAAGATGATGATGTGGATAACTTATCACATATAATGGCAGAGGAATATCTTGAACCCTATGGGGATGCAGAAATTGTACGGCATTATTCATGGGATGAATACGTCAATTATTTACGAAATGAGTATCCAAATAAAGCTGAGGAAGATCTTAATAAAGACATAAAAGATGCCGCCAATATTGAATCGCTTTTTAAGGAAGGCTTTATCGTTTTTGAAGGGTCCATGCCTGATTATGGGATGGGTGGTTCAGCCATGCAGTATTTCTTGCGTTTTAGATGGTACTGCCGTATTGAAAACGATTTTGGGTTTATTCAATGTGATGGGGGAGATGATCCTGATATCCGTAGGGCTTTAAAAGAACGGGAAGAAAGGAATCGTTAATATCTTTGCGGGATGTCTGCTTTTTCATACACTTGAGTCTGCCGATACCTTGCCATCCGGTAGACGAATGACTATGATAATAGATAATGACCATAGATATTGTACGGGAATTATGCAATAAGGGGGTTCTGCGCTGGACTAACCATATCTTTATGCGGCTTATGCAGCGTAATATTACGATAGATGATGTAAAACAGGCATTGATGAATGGGGAAATCATAGAGCAATATCCCAACGATTACCCCTATCCAAGTTGTCTGGTGCTTGGCTTAACAGTATCAGGAAAATATTTGCATGTTGTATGCGGTACAAATGATGTCGAACTGTGGTTAATTACCGCATATTATCCAAACCCGGACGAATGGACGGACAATTTCAGGACAAGGGAGAAATAAGTCATGGAATGCTTTTTGTGCAAAGGAAAATTGGAAAATAAGCCCACCGCCTTTATGGCTGACCTTGGCGCCTGTATTGTGATTGTAAAAAATGTGCCTTCCCAGGTTTGCAGTCAGTGCGGGGAAGTATCTTACAGTGATGAGGTTGCTAGGCGCCTGGAGAAAATTGTGGAAACCCTTAAAATGACCGCTCTTAATCCCCTTGTTCCCACTGAAATCGCGGTGGTCAACTACTCCGTACCTGCGGCCTGATGGCACTTGAAATTCACACATAATGCGGATATTATTATGATATAATAACGATAGATTACCTTTGTAGGAGGATTGAAAGGATAATTGTTATGACCGATGAAGAAAAATTTGCCTACTGGCTTGAATACGCTGAATACGACCTGCAAACAGCGGAAACCATGTTTTCGGGCGGACGCTGGATGTATGTTATTTTCATGTGCCAACAGGCAATTGAAAAGCTGGTAAAAGGTTTATATCTTTTATATATTGATGACAATGTACCAAAAACACATGACATACCCAATTTGCTTTCACATTTTATGGACAAAATATCACATCCGGTTAATGATGAGTATATCAAGCTCTTCAGGGATTTGTCGGCCTATTATTTGAATACCCGGTATCCCAAGTACAAAGAAAAACTAAACGAAGTAACAAATGAAAGCGCTGCAAAATTTTTTCTGAAAAACTCAAAGGAGGCGTTCAAATGGTTATTGACGCTCAAACCCTGAATGATAAACTTACCAGTTATATTGATGATGTTAAAAAAATCATTCCTATAGACAAGGTGTATCTTTATGGCTCATACGCCAAAGGCACACCCCACGAATGGAGCGATGTAGATGTGTGTTTTTTTTCTAAACAATTTGAAGGTGAAAAAAGTGTTACCGTTATTTCAAAGCTTATGGAAATTGCATGGAAATATAACCCGGATATTTGTTTTGAACCCAACGCTTTTCCAACATCCGAACTTGAAAACGATAATCCTTTTGTCAAGGAGATTTTGCACACGGGTATAGAGATAAAAGGGGCAGAGGGTTAATCATGGAGAGCCATTATCCTGTTTCAGTAACACCACTTGAAGATTATAAATTATCGCTTACTTTTGATAATGCGGAAAAAAAGATTTTTGATGTTAAACCATATCTTGAAGATACCTATTACGCGCCGCTAAAAAATCTTACCATATTCCGGTCTGTTAAAATAAACCCTATAACCGTAGAATGGTTAAATGAAATAGATATTTGCCCTGACGAATTGTATTATAATAGTGTTGCCTCAGAAGGATGATGTGGAATAAGATGAGAAGGAGGGTTAAATGAACATCGCAATGTTAATCTTAACTGGAATTGGAGCTTTAGCGGCTGTAGTATCCGCGATATTTGCCTTCAAAGCTAATAGTACCGCGAATAATGTACTCGCCAAAATGCGCGATACAAAAGCAGAAAATTCTGGTAAAAATTCCGGCATTATCAATGGAGTAAACACGGGAGAGATGAGAAATGAAAGAATCAGAAGTTAATGCTAGTAACGCGGCTGAAAATAACGGAGTGATTGTAGCAGAAAATACTGGAACAGTTGTAAACAACTACTACAATGGGATGTCTCCGCGGGATGCAGTACAGCAATCATTGGTATTGTTTCAAGCTAGTTTTCCATCACTGGAGAAAGTCGCTGCAAATATTGCGAGAGCAAGGGTTGATGAAATAGCAAATGAATTATTTGCTCAAATTGTTCAAAAATGTCCAAATAAATTTGGACGTTTCTCTGATCCTGACATTCAGTGTAACTTAATAGAAATAGAGACGGCTTATGCGCGAAGTGGAAAGGCTGAGCTGAAAAACACACTTTCAGGGCTTCTTATTAAAAGGGTCCAATCAGATAATGATTTGGAAAGCATATGTTTAAACGAAGCAATAAAACTAGTCCCATCACTTACATCTGCGCAGTTAGACTTACTATCATTTAAGTTTCTTGTTGGATATACGCATATCAATTACGTTACCGATATTAATTCTCTGACACAATATATGCAAACATTTTTATTGCCATTTGTTCAACATGAAGAACCATCACAAAAAGACATGGCGCATCTAACATCGTTTAGGTGCGGACAATACTCTATGATGACTTCGTGTGCTCTTGGGATAGCATTGGTGAAGAATTATCGATCAGCATTCAATATTACTGATAGTAATAATATAGATGATTTATTAAAAAATCCTTTCATGGGAACGCCGGATAATTATTCAAAAATTAAAATTATGGATAACGGAAATGAAGTAAATATTGATCAATACATTCTTTTAAAGGTTCCTATTGCTTCAAAAATTTTTCACTATTATGATAACTGGTTATTAAATTTTGATTTAACGTCTCTGGGCATACTAATTGGTGCAATTAACGCAGAGGCAAAACTTGGTGTAAAGTTAGACTTATCTATATGGATATAAAAGATTTTACAGAGAAATATCAAACAAGGAAGGTAGAAAATGCCCATAAATAAACTTATCCTCGGCGACAACCTCGAAATCCTCAAATCAATAGAAGCGGACACCATCGACCTCATCTACCTTGACCCGCCCTTTTTCAGCAACCGGAATTACGAAGTTATCTGGGGAGACGCCGGGGAAATCCGCAGCTTTCAGGACAGATGGTCAGGCGGAATGGATCATTATATCGGCTGGTTAAAAGAACGGGTAGAAGAAATGCACCGCATCTTAAAACCCACCGGGAGTATTTTTCTGCACTGCGACTGGCATGCACAGGCTTATATACAAGTTGAAATATTAGACAAACTTTTTGGCACTTCCAATTTTCATAATAAGATCACATGGAAACGAGCAGACACCCATAATGATGCAAAAAAGCAACTTCCAAATGTTACTGATGATATTTTTTATTATTCAAAAACGGATAAGTTTATCTTTAATACACAATATACAGCACATGACCCGCAAACATTACGGGACTGGTATCAATACTTGGAATTTCCTGATGGAACAGTCCGCAAAATGACAAAAGAGGAAAAAGACTCACAAATTATTCCGTCCGATTCTCGCCGGTTTAATGCTGACAATATGGCAAGCCCTAATCCACGTCCGAATCTTATGTATGAATATAAGGGCTATGGGTATCCAGTCAAAGGATGGCGTTATTCTTTGGAAACAATGCAACAATTAGACGCTGAACATAAATTGCTTTTTCCTGAAGATAAAAAGGGTAGAATTATGCGAAAGCGATATTTGGATGAACAAAAAGGGGTAGTTGTTGGTGATGGGTGGGATGACATTTCTCTGGTTCGAGCGGCATCCAATGAACGCATCGGCTACCCCACCCAAAAACCCGAAGCCCTGTTGGAACGTATCATAAAAATGGCAAGCAACGAAGGTGACACCGTTCTTGACCCTTTTATGGGCGGCGGCACTACCATTGCCGTGGCGGAAAAATTAAACCGGCAGTGGATCGGCATAGACCAATCGGCAATGGCGGTAAAAGTTACCGAGCTGCGCCTGCAAAAGCAGCAGGATCTATTCAGCGCGCCCTATACCGTTCAACTGCACAAATACGATTATGACACCCTCCGCTATAAAGACGCCTTTCAATTTGAGTCCTGGATTGTTCAGCAATTCGGTGGGAAAGCCAATACGAAGCAGCGGGGAGACATGGGGCTTGACGGAAAAGCCGTCGACGGCGCGCCGATTCAGGTGAAGCGCTCCGACAACATCGGCCGGAATGTGATCGACAATTTCAAATCCGCCGTAGAGCGGTTCGACAAAAATCTCTTTGAAACCCACATTGCCGCAAAGCAGCCCATCGGCTATATCATTGCTTTTTCCTTCGGCAAAGGGGCCATTGAAGAGGTTGCCCGCTTGAAAAACAAGGAAGACCAAATTATCCGTCTGGTAACGGTGGAAGAAATTGTTCCCATTGCCGTAAAACCCGTTATCGGCGTTCATATCAATGAACTGGAAAAAGATGAATCGGACCAAAGGTCTGCGGGCACCCGCAAAATAGAATTTGTCGCAGCAGGCCAAAGCCCCGCAGGCATTGAATTCTATAGCTGGGATTTTACCTATGATGCGGAAAAAGGCTTTAAGCCGGAAGTTTTTATCGACAAGGAAGGGAAACAAATTTATTCATGCAGGACCGGGCTCCACAATATTGCTGTTAAAGTTGTAGACAATGACGGCCTCGAAAACATCGAGGTCATCAAACTGAAGATAAACGGGAAAATAGAACAGGTTAAATAACAGTAATACTACTCAATATGACCGTTAAGCCAATTCAGCACATCGGTGTATACCTCTTTTTTATTTACCTCGTTGTGCATTTCGTGGCGGCCATCGGGGTAGAGTTTTAATTCCAGGTCCTCAACGCCATCGGCCTTAAGGGATTCGTAAACCTTTTTGACACCGGCGCCGTAATCGCCCACAGGATCGTTGTCGCCTGAATAGATATACAGGGGAAGCGTTTTCGGCACTTTGCCGGCCCAATCCGCGGCGCTTATTTCCAGAACCCCGGTAAACATGTCAAGGTAGGCCCCTGCGGTAAAGGGAAAACCGCAAAGCGGATCATCCTCATACTTCTGAACTTCCGCAGTATCGGTACTGAGCCAGGCGAACTCGTGGGGCTCGTTCTTGAATTTTCCGCTATTGGCGCTGCCGGTGATCTTTGCGAGAAGTTTGGCCGTCGCCCGTTTGCCCTTGAACGCTGCGGTAATACTCGCCAGGGCTTTGGCAACCCCTAAAATCGGATTCGGGCCCATGGTTCCGCTTAAGATACACCCGGAAAGGGTATTCCCCCAGCGCGTAATATAGGAGCGGCTTAAAAAACTTCCCATGCTGTGCCCCATAAGAAAAACAGGTTTCTCCGGAAACATGACAGATACCTCATCGGAAAGAGCGTGCATGTCATTCAGCACGGAAGCCCAGCCATCCTTCTCTGCAAAAAAACCCAGCTGTTTTGCGTGGGGCCCGTGCCCGGCGTGGTCCTCCATGCACACGGCAAATCCGTTTTCCGCAAGGAAGTTCGCAAATTCCGAATAGCGTTCGGAATGTTCGGCCATGCCATGGGCTATCTGCAGCACCGCTTTGGGCTTATCATCCGCCCACAAGCGGCAAAATATTTCCCCTTCTCCCCCGGACGCCTTTCTGAACCACTGTTTTTCATTGATCATAATCCGCCTCCTAATAATGGTAAATCAGAACAGCCCCTTAATATTCCCTTCCTCGTCAACATCCACATCCATGAACGCGGGCCGCGAGGGGAGGCCGGGCATGGTGGTGATGGCACCGCAGAGGGGGTAGACGAAGCCCGCGCCGGCGGCGAGCCGCACTTCCCGGATGGGGAGCCGCCAGCCCCTGGGCGCGCCCTTGAGTTTGGGATCGTGGGACAGGGAGTATTGGGTTTTTGCCATGCAGAGGGGCAGTTTGCCGAAGCCCTGGTCTTCCAGTTTTGCCAGTCTGTCCTTGACGCCCTCCTCGTAATCCACGCCCTCCGCGCCGTAAACTTCACGGGCGATGGTTTCAATCTTTTCCGTCAGCGGCGCATCAAGGGAGTAGAGGTACTTGAAGTCTTTTGGCAGGGCCGCGGCCTTTTCCACCGCGCGGGCCAGATCCAGGGCTCCTTCGCCGCCGAGCTCCCAGTGCTTCGTGACCGCCGCGTCCGCAGCCCCGGCGGCAATGGCCTCCTTCCGTATCAGTTCCCATTCCGCCTCGGTGTCCGTGGGGAAGGCGTTGACTGCCACCACCACGGGGACGCCGTAATGGCGGGCGATGTTGATATGGGCCTTGAGGTTCGAGAGGCCCCCTTTGAGAAGTTCCAGGTTTTCCTCTTTGTAGGCGGCGGCAAGGGGCTTGCCGGGGGTCACGGCGGGGCCGCCCCCGTGGGACTTGAGGGCCCGCACCGTGGCGACCAGCACCACCGCATCGGGCTTGAGGCCGGATACCCGGCATTTGATGTCAAAAAATTTCTCCATCCCCATGTCGGAACCGAATCCGCTCTCGGTGACCACGTAATCGCCGTACCGGGTTGCGAGAAGGTCCGCAACAACGGAGGAGTTGCCGTGGGCGATGTTGGCGAAGGGGCCGGTGTGGACAAAGGCGGCCTGACCTTCCAGGGTCTGGAGCAGGTTCGGGTTGATGGCGTCTTTGAGGAGCACCGTCATGGCCCCGGCAACGCCGAAGTCTTCGGCGGTTAAGGGCTTCCCCTGTTTGTCGGCGGCGACCACCATGCGGCCCAGCCGGGCGCGGAGGTCCTTGAGGTCCGTGGCCAGGGCGAGGATTGCCATCACTTCGCTGGCCACGGAAATGTCGAAGCGGCTCTGCCGCAGGGGGCCGTCAGCCTTGTCCCCCAGGCCGGTAAGGACGCTGCGGAGGCTGCGGTCGTTCATGTCCAGCACCCGGCCGATGCTCACCCCGTAGGGGTCCGCCTCCAACCGGCGGAGGCCGAGCTTCTCAAAGTACGATGCGCCCCAGCGGGATTCGTGGTAGATCCGGGCGTCCACCGCGGCGGCGCAGAGGTTATGGGCGGCGCTTACCGCGTGGATGTCCCCGGTCAGGTGGAGGTTAAAGTCCTCCATAGGCACCACCTGGCTGTACCCGCCCCCGGCGGCCCCTCCCTTGATGCCGAAGGTCGGCCCCATGGAAGGCTGGCGCAGGGCGGCCACCGCCTGTTTCCCCAAAGCGCCCAGCCCCTGGACCAGACCCACCGTGGTGGTGGTCTTCCCCTCACCCAGGGGGGTGGGGCTTATGGCGGTTACGTTGATATACTTTGCCCGCACCGGGGGCAGATCGGGATCGCGGAGCAGTTTCAGGTCAATTTTCGCCTTATAGCGGCCGTATTCTATCACCCTTTCGCTTTTTATCCCCAAATGGGACGCAATGGCGGCGATGGGCTCAAGCTGTGCGGCCTGGGCAATCTCGATGTCCGAGGGCACGGCCCCCTGAACAGGGTCTTTCCGGGTAATACTCATGGGGATAAGTATATCGCAGGGCAGAAAAAAATAGAAGGATGAATTTTCCCGCAGAGGCCAGAGATATGCCGTTAAAAACGGTTATGAAGTTTTGATTATCAGTTCTCTGTTGACAGATAACCGATAGATGATATACTTAAATTCATAGTTTCTATATAAGGAGGTGAACATGGCGGCAAATTCAGGCTTAGCGAAGGTTAAGGCGGCGCCCTTGTCACGGGATGTCAAAAAGGCCAAGTTCTTGAGGGAATTACCCCTGTATGTATCCTTGCTTCCCGCGGTGGCAGTTGTGTTTGTGTACAGTTATGTGCCCATGGCGGGAATAGCTATCGCCTTCCAGAAGTTTAGAGCGGTCAATGGCTTGTTCGGCTCGGAATTTGTCGGGCTTGCAAATTTCAGAATTCTGTTCTCACTGCCGGATACCTGGCAGGTCATCGGCAATACGATTTTTATATCCCTGTGTAAGATGATCGGGGGTGTCATTGTCCCGGTGGCCTTTTGTCTGCTGCTGAACGAGATCACCCACAAGCCTTCGCGGCGGGTGTTTCAGACCATGGTCTACCTGCCCAACTTCCTTTCCTGGGTCATCGTGGCCGGTATCTTCATCGACATCCTTTCCCCCACACGGGGTATCGTCAATTTAACGCTGGGCAAATTTGGCATCGGTCCCATCTACTTCCTCGGCGACCCCAAATGGTTCCCCGGTACGATGATTGTGACGGACATCTGGAAGGGTTTCGGCTTCGGCTCGGTTATCTACCTGGCGGCCCTGACATCCATCGATCCCTCACTCTACGAATCGGCGGTTATTGACGGCGCCAACCGCTGGAAGCAGACCTGGCATATTACCCTGCCGGGCCTTACCTCTACGATTATCCTGATGACCGTGTTGAGTATGGCGAACATTCTGAACGGCGGTTTTGATCAGATATTCAACATGTATAATGCGGCGGTCTATTCTACCGGCGACATTCTGGACACGATGATCTACCGCATGGGTATTCAAAATGCCCAATTCGCGGTCTCCACCGCGGCGGGTCTTTTTAAATCGGGGATATCCCTCGTATTCATCGTTACCTCGTATTATCTGGCCGACAAACTGGCCGGCTACCGGATTTTTTAAGGAGTATGTAGAAATGAAAATCACCACGGGCAGAAAAGTCTTTTTAACGGTAGATGTAATATTTCTTTTGGTAGTATCCCTGTTATGTGTACTGCCCTTTCTTAACCTGCTGGCCATATCACTGAGCAATAAAACCGCCGTCTCGATGGGGCGGGTAAGTTTTTGGCCGGTTGAGCCGACCCTTTCATCCTATACCTTCATTACCAACAACTCGCAATTTGTAAAGGGGCTTTGGGTTTCCATCCAGCGGGTGATCCTGGGGGTATCGATCAATCTGATACTTATCGTGCTTACCGCTTACCCGCTCTCGAAGGAGAAAAACGAATTCAGGGCGCGGAGTTTCTTCTCATGGTACTTTGTCGCAACCATACTGTTCGGCGGCGGCCTTATCCCCACCTACCTCGTGGTTAAAAATACCGGCCTTATGGATACCATCTGGGCGCTGGTGCTTCCCGGCGCGGTGCCCATATTCAGTATGCTGGTGGTAATGAACTACATGCGGAGCCTGCCCAAGGAGCTGAACGAAGCGGCCTACATCGACGGCGCAACCCACATGCAGACACTGTTCCGCATCATTCTGCCGGTCAGCACGCCGACCATCGCCACGGTTGCGCTCTTCGCCTTCGTCGGTCACTGGAATAGCTGGTTTGACGGGCTTATTTACATGCAGCGGGTCGATCACTACCCCCTGCAGACCTACCTCCAGACCGTGGTTATCAAGCCGGAGGTATTTTTTAACAGTACCGCAAACATCAGCGAAGCGCTTTTATCGCTGCTTACACTGGTGGATTCCCGTACGACCGCCGCCGCGCAGTTGTTCCTCGGTACGGTTCCGATTCTGTTGGTATATCCGTTCCTGCAAAAGTACTTTGCAAGCGGATTGGTTATGGGATCTGTTAAGGGTTGAAAAACCCAAGGAGGATATATATGAAGAAAGCCACAATCATTGCGGCATCGATCATCGGTTTGCTGATTCTCGCGGGATGCGGGGGCGGCAAGAAAGCAGCAGTTAAGGCAATTGAAGCTGAACCGGGGCCGCTGGGCAAATACAAGACCCCGCTTGTCCTGACCTGGGGGATTAACTCATCTTCGGTTCAGAAGTTCTTTAACGGCGATACCTTCGAGAACAATGTCTGGTCCCGCAGAATTAAGCAGGATCTGAACATTGATGTGAAGGTCGGCTTTGAAGCCAACTGGGAAACCGGCGCTTTCCGGAACCAGTTAACCCTCGCGCTGGCGTCGGGAGAAATTCCCGATCTGCTGCGCATAGACAACTACCGGCAGTTCAGGGAAGCCGTGGACGGGGGCCTGGTCGCGGACATTACCGATGCCTTTAACCAGTACGCCAGCCCTGAGCTGAAAGAAATTCTGGCGCGGTATCCTTCGGCGCGGGAATATGCCACGGTAAACGGCCGCCTGTACGGGTTCCCGCCTTTTAACGGGAATGAACAGCATGCGCCCCTGCTCTGGATCCGGGACAGCTGGCTCAAGAAAGTCGGCATGCAGCCCCCCAAGACGGTTGATGAGATGATTGCGGTGGCGCGGGCCTTTACCTTTAACGATCCTGACGGAAACGGCAAGAACGACACCTACGGCCTTGCCCTGCAGACTCAAATAAACGCACGGGACCACGGGACTATCGGCGGCCTGCTGTCCGCCTTCGGTATTCCAAATCATGCGTATGATCTGTACTACATCGGCAAGGACGGGAAAATTACTACCCCCTATATTCAGCCGGAAGTAAAAGAGGCCCTCCGGGTTCTGCAGAATATGTACAAAGAGGGACTTATTGATCCTGAATTTATCACCACCGATATGACGGGACTCCAGCAGAAGATCGCCCAGAACCGGTACGGCATGGCCTATGGTCCCAACTGGGGTACCTGGTCTCCCTGGAACTACGTCTACAACGCCGAGCATGATTGGGCCGTAACCCACGTACACGCGATCCCGACCCAGGCGGGCTATAGCCCCAAATACGGGTATGCCAATAACCAGGCAGCCGGTGTAATCCTGACGATTAGTTCCCGCACCGGTAATCCTGAAGCGCTGGTCAAGCTGATCAACCATTACATCACCATTTTGAATGACTTTACACCCGATGATATCCGCAAAGAATATAATGATGATGAGCAGTACCGCTTTAACCCGGCCCAGATTGCCGAGCCCGGTGAAATCCGTCAGGCGCCGATTTTGATCGATGCCCTTACCCGGAAGGATCCCTCGGGCCTGTCCCTCACCAATCAGCAGTACTATCGTTACATTAATGACTTCGATGCAAATCCGGTCGGCCAGCCGCCTGATGTATACGGCCGCTGGGGTTCATACGCGCTTAGTATGTCCATGCCTATCATCATCAATCAGTACATTCCTTCCGGCGGGATGGTAGAAAGTCTGCTCGGCGCGGAACAGCCCGAAAGCCTCCACAACTTCGATGCGGCTCTGCAGAAGATCATCGATCAGACCTTCTTTGAGATTATTATGGGGCAGCGGCCGGTGGACTATTTCGACACCTTTGTTGAGCAGTGGCTGACGGCCGGCGGCCGACAGGTTCTGGATGACCTTGACAAGATCTACGGCTCAGGGGCTGCCAGGTAGTATTACTGCTAACACGTGCCATGGGTGCAGCATTTTAGGAGAAACGGGAATATATGAAGATTTTTATTACCGGAGGGACCGGAAATATCGGTCAGTATGTTACGAAGGCGCTGTTGGACGCGGGGCATAGTCTTGTGGTGTATACCCGGACGCCGGAGCGGATTCCCCAGATTGGGCAGCAGAAAAATGTTACGGTGGTCAAGGGAAATATCCTTGATTTGGATATTATGGGAAAGGCCCTGCAGGGCTGCGATGCGGTGGTGCATATCGCCCTGGGCTGGGGGAATACCCCCCTGGAGATGCTTGACCACGATACACGGGTAACGGTATCCCTTCTGGAACAGGCGGAGAAAGCGGGGGTTAAGAATTTTGTCTACACGAGTTCTACTTCGGTCTTCGGCCCGAATCAGGACGGTTCCGGCGACAAGGTGATGCTCACCCCCGGCGACCTCTACGGCGCTACCAAGGCGGCATCCGAACTCTACCTTTGGGGTTTCAATGGCTATTATACCGGCCAGGGAAAACCGGGCGCCAGGGTCAATATCCGGCGGAATATTATCCGGCCTGGTTACACCTTCTCGAACCCCGCCTTTGAAGGGGGCGCTTCCCAGTCGGATGTACGCTTCCGGGATATTGCCCGGTCGGTACTTAAGGGAGAGGATCTGACAATTTCCAATTATGACGGCACCCAGTTTATCTCCGCCGGACAGATCGCCCGGCTTTACCTCAAGTTGGTGGAAAGCGATTTAAACCAGGAAATATTCCTCGGCCTCGGCAATACCTTTACCTCCTGGGCGGACATCGCCCGCTGGGCCATTGGGTTTGTGCCCGGCACAAAATCCAAAGTTATCGCCCCTGCGGGAGACAAGAAACGGACTCCCGCCAGGTACGATGTGAGCAAGATGGAAAAGGTTTTCGGCCTTTCCTTCGACCCCACCGCGGAACTAAAGGAGCATGTCCGCTGGAATGTGGAGCGGGAACGAAAATTCCTCGCCGGAGAAAAGGTGCACGACGTGTACCACGTCTGGTAATACTATTCAATGTAGATTCGCGGTACCCGTTTATTGATATTACAGGTAATTTCATAGGGGATGGTGTTGATCCTCGCGGCGATTTCATCCGCGCCCAGGCTCTTGTGGGATGCGATGCGGCCAGCCAGGGCGGGGGCCTCTTCGGCACGGCAGCCCAGGCGGCCCATGCCGGTGTCAATTTTCAGGTGGACCTTGAGGGTTTTTCCTGCGGCAGAAGCGGCACGGGCGGCTTCATCAATAAATTCCTGATCGCCTGCAAAGGGACTGCGCAGCGCCGTGGCCGTAGGTGTCGGCCTTGACGGGCACACAGATAAGCCGACCCGGGCCAATCCGTTCCCGGATCGCCCGAAGGTTCCGCCGGAATTTTTCCAGATGGATGATTGCCCGGGTCGCCCTCATTACTATTTATACAGGGGCCCCAGGGCCGCGCAGGCCCGGTAGTCGGCGCCTTCCTTGTCCATGCCGAAGCTGTTCCAGTAGCTGGGGCGGTAGACCTGGTCCACAGGGACGTTGTGCATGCACACCGGGATGCGGAGGATGCTGGCCAGGGTGATAAGGTCCGCGCCGATGTGGCCGTAGGAGACAGCCCCGTGGTTGGCGCCCCAGTTGTTCATCACCGAGTAGACATCGGTAAAGGGGCCTTCCCCGGTCAGGCGGGGGGCGAACCAGGTGGTGGGCCAGGTGGGGTCCGTGCGCTGGTCAATCTTGTCGTGGACATGTTCCGGGATGTTAACCGTGTAGCCTTCGGCGATTTGCAGCGCCGGGCCAAGGCCCTTGATGAGGTTGAGCCGGAGCATGGTAACGGGCATGTCCCCTTCGCTGATAAAGTCTGAGGAATAGCCCCCGCCCCGGAAGTAGCCCAGGCTGGCGTAGCGCCACTGGACCGCGTCGAGGCTCGCCCCCGCTTCTTCCGGCGTGAGTTCCCAGAAGGGCTTCATGGCGGGCTTGCCATCCTTTCGGGCCTTGCCGATGCCGTCAAGGGCGGCGGAGCCAGAGTTTATCAGGTGGATAAGGCCCTTGGCCGCGCCCCCTTCGGGCTTCCAGCCGCTGACCCGCTCAATGGCGGCGGGGCTCCAGTAGGTCCGCACATCGGCAAAAACCTGGGCCGTGCCGGTCAGGAGATGGCCCAGCAGCATGGAGACGCCGTTAAGGCTGTCGTTTTCCGTGGCCACAACGTAGGGAGAACGGATGCCGTTCCAGTCAAAGGATGAATTCAGCATGACTTCCGAGAAATCGCCGTTGGGGAAATGGTCGTTCCAGTGCCGCTGTCCCTGGAAACCAGCGGCAATGGCGTTGTGCCCCAGGGATTCTTCGATAAGGCCCTTCCGTTTCAGGTCGGGGTTGCCCACCATGAGGTCCCGGATGATCAGGGTCATTTTAACAACGGTCTTCCAGACCTCTTCCTTTTGCTTTTCACTGTGCTGCTCGGCGGGGGGATTGTTGTCCGGCCCCACGTGATTTTTGCAGTTGGCCGTAACCCATTCCAGGGCCCGCCTGTATTCCGCTTCGGAGTAGATCTTTTCCTCGAAGCGGCGCACGATTTCGGACATATCCACATATTCGGTCCGCATCCCCAGATATTCCTGGAAGAATTCCGCGTTAGTGATGGACCCGGCAATTCCCATGGAGACCGATCCGACAGAAAGGTAACTTTTGCCCCGCATCCAGGCGGCGGCAAGGGCGGCCCGTGCGAAACGGAGCAGTTTTTCCTGCACATCAACGGGGATGGTCCCGATATTAGCCATATCCTGCACATCCCGGCCATAGATGCCGAAGGCGGGGAGCCCCTTCTGGCTGTGGGCGGCCAGCACCGCCGCCAGGTACACCGCGCCGGGCCTATCGGTGCCGTTAAAGCCCCAGACCGCCTTGATGGTCTGGGGGTCCATGTCCATGGTCTCAGAGCCGTAACACCAGCAGGGGGTCACGGTGAGGGTGACGGCCACATTTTCACGGGTGAATTTGTCCTGACAGGCAGCGGCTTCCGCCACCCCGCCGATGGTGGAGTCTGCAATGACACACTCGATGGGGAGCCCGTTGGGGTGCCGCAGGTTTTCGGTGATCAGCTTTGCCGCAGCCTTCGCCAGAGCCATGGTCGGCTCCTCAAGGGATTCCCGCACCCCCCGGCGCCTGCCGTCAATGGTGGGACGGATGCCGATCTTTGGCACCGCCCCCCGGAACCGGTTCACCGGTGCATTCTGTTTGAGACTTGATAAATCAGCCATAAATTCCTCCTAAATCATTTTATACCGGAATAACACCTTTTTTAAGGATGATATTGCCGTATTTGACGGTCTCGCCGCTCATTACCACCGCATAGGCCTTTTTTGCCCGCTCATAAAAGGCAAACCGCTCGATCCGCTCCGTGGCGGGAGTACCGGGCCAGAGCCGGTCTATCACCGCACGGTAGGAAGTTTCCACCGCCGGGTCCAGTGCGTCCCCGGGTATGGCATCCATCATACTCACCGGATGGGGCACCGCATAGTCCAGGTTGATAAGTTTGAGAATACCCTCCAGCAGCACGGGAATGCGAATCCCGTCCGCCCGGATTACCCGTGAGTTAAAGGTATCTCCGGGAAAAAAGGCATCGGCCAGGACAATCTCATCCCCATGACCCATGCGGAACAGGGCGTCCAACAGCTCTGGACTGATCACCGGATGTATGCCAATCAACATATGGTTTCCTCCTCGAAACAGGCTGCTGCGCAGAATTTCTTTCAATAGAGTTGTTCAACAACCAACCGGGTTGTCGAACAAGTCCAATATCAGAAGGCAGGTGTTTTTTATTTTATTGAAACTCGGCCATTGAGTCTCCCGATGAAAACTATTAAAATTGGTCCTTTATGGCGGTCATTTTTTAATGATTTATTATCTCATGGGTTTGGGGCCTTGTCAAGCATCCAATAATCCGCCCTTTTTTTACCGAATAATGCCATAGCATGCTCCTTGTTAGATTGCTGTTTTTGCCGTACACTGTACAGTATGATTACGATTGAACAAACCGTGGATATTCCTGCCAGTCGTCGGCTGACTATTGAGGTTCCCCGGGAAGTTCCGGTTGGGAAGACGATCCTTACCTTTACACCGGCGGACGCCCCCCTGAGAACAGACGGGGACGAGTGCCCCCTCTGCACTGTCTACAACGAACCCAACGAGGAGACTCTTGCCGCCTTTGAGGAAGGGGATGCCATGCTGCGCGGGGAGATTCCGGCGAAGTGGTACAAATCCGCCGAAGAAATGTGGGCTGTCTTGAGGAAATAAACGGTGCTGGAACCAACCTTTACCGGCCTGTTCAGGAAAGAACTCAAGCTGATGGAAAAACGCGGCAAGAACCTGTCGGAGATTGAAAGGGTAACAACCTTGATCATCAATGAACAGCCCCTGAGCGAACGATGCCATAACCACCTTCTTCACGGCAAAAAATACGATGGAAAATGGGAATGCCATGTTGAGCCCGACTGGCTTTTGGTCTACCAGGTTGATTCGGCGGCAAAAAAGGTCGTTTTCCACCGTACCGGAACCCACTCTGATTTGTTCAAGTAATAGCATATAATGTCCGCCTTCTTTTTTGCTGAATAATGCCATTTATCTGCCTCCTATTGTATTATTCAGAATATTTCAGTATGTTATAACCATAAATCATCCGCATATTAAGGAAAATTATATGCTTTCAACTTATAAACTGAACACCCGGAATATAAACCCGTTCATTGCGGCGCTGCAAAGTGCCTATCCCAACCAAGAGGTTAAGATTACTGTTCAGGAAGTTTTGCCGGAGGAACCCTTCGATGAAACCGCCTATCTGTTCAGCGACCCGGCTAACAAGGCTCATCTGCTGCAAGCCGTCGAGGACATCCGCAAGGGGAAAAACCTCGTTTCAGTTTCTATTCCTGATATGCCGCTGTGAATGTCCTTTTTCACCAGAGCGCCCTTGCCGATTACCAGCGGTGGGCGGCGGAAGATAAAAAAATCTTCGACAAAATAAATACCCTTCTGAATGAAATCATGCACGACCCTTTTCGCGGTACCGGCAAACCTGAACCGCTCAAACATGACATGGCCGGATATTGGTCCCGCCGTATTAATCATCGGAACTTGTTCCGCGAACACCGGCTGGTATACACGGTATCCGGCGAGCTTATCACCGTAATCTCCTGCAAGTTCCACTATAAAAAGTGAGCGGATAACGTCCATCAATCCGCCCTCTTTTTTGCCGAATAAAATAGCCCAAATCTTTTAGCCGCTGCCGCGTCCCCAGCGAAGCTGGGGGCGCATATACAGTCCTGTTGCGGTTTACTTGAAGCTGCCGGTGTAGCCTGTGTCCTTGATGGCTTTCTGGGCGGCTATGCCGAGTTTGGGGCAGTTAATAAACGACTGCGGTTCATAGGTAATGGCATGTGCGGGCATATTGACGGTGCTTAGCTGCGGGCAATCCTTAAATGCTTCATTCAGAATTACCTCAACGCTGTCCGGGATGGTTACGGTGGTCAGGCTTTTCATGGTACTAAAGCTCCCACTGTTAATAACTTTTACCCCGTTGGGAATAACGAGTTCGGTGATCGAGTCGTCGTTATAAAAACCGTTCCATATTTCCAGCGCTTCCGGCCAGGTAATGCCGTCAAATTTCAGACTGTACGCAGTCTCCGAGATCCCGGGCACTATCTTCACGTTTTTGGGAAAGACAATGCGCTTGAGCGTTCCCCTCATTTACTTGAGCGCCCGGTAAATCCCATAAACCACAAGCACATACACCAGAAGCAGTATACCGGTAATGATGATATATGGCGCAAGCCGGACGGCGGTAAAATTGAATACCAGATTTTCTATCAGCAGAGCGATAAAAAATAATACTGATGTTACCTTGATATTCACCGTACCGCCGTTTGCCGATGAAAGGGCAAAAATACCCCCCAGCGTTACAAAGAGTCCAACCCCGGAACCGATGGTTATCACCCACCGGTACGTTTCACCATCGTTTCCTGCATAAAAACCAAAGGCTGCAAGGACCGCTATGGCAAAGGCGATGATCAGTAATACTACGTTAACCTTCATGGTGTACCTCCAAAGGCCGGAGGCGTTAACGCCACCAGCCGTAAAATTTCGGGGATGTTTTCCGCCGTTTTCCAGTTCGAAAGTCCCGGATACCAAACCAGGGTTTCTTTCGATACCTTTTTGTCGTTGATGAGCCGGGCAATTTCCGTTTCGGAAAAGGGACCCGCCTGTTTGCCGTCAAGCACGGCATAATAAAAGCGCGCCGCCTGAACCGTCTGCGGTATGGGGTTTCCCGCGCCGGGGATGTGCATGTTCTGCATCGTCTGGTTCATCGACTGAACCATCTGCTGCGCCATCGCCATTCCCATGCCGAACTCGATCAGGCGGTCCATGGAATAAAAACTTTTTTCGTCGTACATGGTGTCTCCTTATGGCACGGGCGGGGGTGGCGGAGGCGGCGCACCGACTCCGGCAAAAAGAGCGCCGAGTTCCGGTACGGTCCCCGCCGCTTGCCAGCCGGACATCCCCTGCCGCCAAACCATGCTCTGCGCGTTAAGCTGTCCCGCCTGCGCCATTTGCGCCAGCGCGTTCATGTCGTAGGGGCCGTAGGTCTGACCATTTACGGACACACTAAACGATACAGTTTGAGCGGGCATTTGCTGGTTTATCCCCTGCATCATGTTGCCCATCATACCGGCCATCTGCCCGCCCAAGGCACCGCCCATGGCCATACCGGTCATCATGCCCGCAGGGTTCATGCCGCCCCCTGCGTTCATGTTCATCACGCCGTTCGCGCCCATCTGCCCCAGAGCCTGCGCCCCCGCCAAACCGACCTTCGTCTGTTGATCAAGCTGGTGAGCGGCAAGATTCGCCCCTTCGGTTTGCAGCCTCTGCGCCCTTTGCGCTTCTTCCCGCTGAATCCGCAGAGATTCCGCCATATTTTCAGCGTTGATGGTCTGCGTGTCCTGCATGTTCTGAATGTTGACAGATGCCTGAGCAACGGTCGTGTCGGAAACAACATTCTTTGTTACCTTCATCAGCGACTGGTAGCCTTCGCTTTCCTTGTCCGCCTCAATCGCGGAAAGGTCCACGGCGGAAACCAAAACGCCGAAATCGCTCGAAAGGCGCGGCTTGATGTAGCCTTCGATAACCTCGTTTATCTGTAACAGCTTCCGTTCAAGCTGCATAACGGGGATGCCGTTGTCGGAAGGGATATTGGTAACAACGCCCTTGACGTATTTTATCACCGCATCCCGAATCTGCAACTGAAAAGCGTTGAGATCAAAGTTGATGAGCCGGTGCAGTTTGATAAACGCCTTGTAATCGCCCAGCTTGAAACTGATGGTTCCCCGCACCGCCACGGGAACGGCAAAGTCAAGGAAGCGCGGATCGAACACGTCAAAGTAGGGCACGCCGAATTTGATCTGAATGATATCCGCAAGGTTGATGAAGTAGACTTCCGCCTGAAAGGGGGAACCGCCGCCAAAGGCCAGGCCGACAATGGACGACAGTATGGGGAAGTTCGCCGTTTTGATCGTGTCGTCAAAGGGCCCTTCGATAAAGTCCTGCACCGTCCCATCTTTTTGTTTGTACACAAAGACCGCAACCTCGCCGTCTTTTACGCGGAGACTCGAACCCCAGCGGATAGCGTTTTCTTTTTTGGTATCGTTGGCCTCCGCGCCGTTTGGCCGCCACTTCCAGATGAGGTAGGTTTCCTCATCGCAGCGGATTACGTCCATCAATCCGCCTTCTTTTTTTCCGAATAGCGCCATAGTACGCTCCTTGTTAGATTGCTATTTTTGCCGTACACTGTACGGTATGATTACGATTCAACAAACCGTGGACATTCCAGCCAGCCATCGGCTTACTATTGAGGTTCCCCGCGAAGTGCCTGTGGGGAGGACGATTCTTACCTTTACACCGGCGGACACCCCCCTGAGAACAGACGGGGACGAGTGCCCCCTCTGCGCCGTCTACAAAGAACCCAACGAGGAGACTCTTGCCGCCTTTGAGGAAGGGGACGCCATGCTGCGCGGGGAGAAACCAGCTATTTGGCATCACTCCATTGAGGATTTGGACAAAATGCTGGGGCTGTAGTATATGCTCGACTATGAATTTGCCGGTTCCTTTAATAAAGACCTGAAATTGATGAAAAAGCGCCTCAAGGATATTCCTAAACTGCGGGATGTGATGCGCCTTATCATCAATGAACAGCCCCTGAGCGAACGCTGCCGAAACCACCTGCTTCACGGCAAAAAATATGAGGGAAAATGGGAATGTCATATTGAACCTGACTGGCTTTTGGTCTACCAGGTTGATTCGGCGGCAAACAAGGTCGTTTTCCACCGTACCGGAACCCACTCTGATTTGTTCAAGTAATAGCGCCATGTTACACTCCTCCTTTACTGTTTAAAGAAAATTGTGCCAGACATACAGCACTACCCCTATCACGCCAAGGATAATGATAAATTTTATGATACCAGGTTTAGTTTCCGCCTTTCCCGACCGGGTGGGAAATTTATCGGCGGCCGCCTCTGCTTCGTTCAAAAGAGTCTGGAATTTTTCCATGCTGTCCTTGTCCTCCGCAAAGACCATCTGGGCCTTCAAATAGACCTGCTTCAATTTCGTTGTCCATGCGCTGTTGGTTTTCGAGCCGCTTGCATCGGGTTTAATTTTGGTTACCGCCAAAATGGCGAACTCAAAAATATCCTCCTTACTGTTGGGAATGGGGAAGGACTCAATTATCTGCCGCTGTTCGGCATAGCTGCCGGCCTTTCCCAGTTGCTTTACGAAAGCCTGAACGCTGCCGGAAGCCTTCACACTATTCAATTCGTGACCGCAGGAAGGACAGCGCGATTGAAAGGATTCAAGCGCCGCACCGCAGGCAGGGCACTTACGGACATTTCCCACTTTACTTGCGGAGGGCTGCCCCGCCGGACTGGCCCCGCCGCCGCCAAGCGGCTTCCCGCAGGATGTGCAGAACTTCACATTATCAGGGTTTTGACTGCCGCAATTAATACAAAAAGCCATGTTCCTACTCTCCTAAAATATAGTTACAACGATTAGCGCGCTGCCGCTTTCTTATAGATACCCTTTCCACAATCAACAAGGGCATTAACAATGCTCAGGCCAAAATCGCCGCCAAATGTTGAAGCAGCGCCCAGGACAATAGACTTCAAATGCTCTGCAACAGTTTTTTCATCTGCCTTTTCGAGAAGCTCCTGTACCTTTTTATCCTGCGGATCGTCCTGTTTTTTCAATAGGATGTTCCTGACAATTTCAGCCATTTTTGCATCATCGGTGAAATTCAACAGCGCAAGAAAATCATGGATTTCAAGAAACAGCAGTTCGTTGTTAAAAGAAAAATCAATGACCCTGCCTCTTTTATAGATTTCCACTTCCAATAATTTCTTCACCACAGGATTAGCGACAGGAAAGCATATCCTTCCGGCCCGGAGTGTTTCCTTGCTGATAGCCCGGTCATGCAGGATGTCCAGGAGAAAACGAGGGAGATCCAGTTTTACATCACTGTTTTGATGCAAAAAATAGTCATCCTCAAGCAGGCGTTTTACCTTGGCTTCAGAGACCTTCAACTGCAAAGACAATTCGTATATTTTTGTCTTATCAACGGAAAAATAGTCAAAGTCATCCCCCTTTCCATCGGTTAAGAAGTGATGAAATACTTCCACATCAAGCACTGACTTCAGAACTCTGCCGTATCCCGCACGGAGATATAGCTCTTTGATTTTTTCACCCAAATCTGCTTCCATGGTGACGCTCTTTTTATCAGTCATTCATAACCCCCTTTTCCTTTGCGCAATTATAGCAGTACGTCATCCAAATCCGGACATTTGTCCTTATCTGCTGCTATGGTATACAGGATGGTACACCCCTGCCCGTTCCCTAATTTCGGGGGGCGTTTTGTCAGGTTAAACCGGCAAGCATTTTTACCATCCAGTTGAGAAAAGCTCATCTGGATCCCCATTAACGAACCAGCTAGCACACGGGACCAGAATTTACGGCCCGGCTCAAACTTTCCGTTACCATAGCCAAGTATAAAATCAAAAAAGTCGATTTCCTCATAACCGGCAGGCGGCTGGGGAAGCGGGAGTAGCTCGCATTCATCTATAACCGGATCTTTTCTACCTACACAGGTATAAGAAACTATGGCCAGTTGCCCCGAAGTTATGGTAGGAATTGCCTTTGTGAAATCAAACCCTATTTCCACATCAGGATTTTCGGGGGACTGGAAATATATACAATTCTGGCTACTATGATGATAGCGCACGGTGGATTTGAATTTTTTTTCCTTATAAGCATTATCGTCATTTTTGTCAAAACTTTTTTGCAGGACCGAGAACTCGTCAAGCGTGATTTCCTGGCGGACTTTTTCAACTACCGGCTCCGGCTCCGGCAGCAGCCACTGATCATACAAAATAGCGGAATCCAATATGTCTTCAATACCATCTTTCCCTGGCCCATATAAAACAATAAGTTCCTGTCCCTTTCTCAGGGCAGGAAAGGGTACGGTAATATCCAAATTTAGTTCGGTTTCCCCATCAAGCCCCTTAAAAGTGACCCATTCCCCAGACGAAGGGACAGAGTCAAAAATTACACGGGACCAGAATTTACGGTCTGTTTCATAAAGCCTTTTGAACTCTGATCTATTTTTTAATATATATATCGCGATGTCAATCTCTTCGTATCCGTCCGGCGGCTGGGGAAGCGGTCCTTCGGCGGGCAGCGGCTGCACCTCATCCAGAAAATCGCTTTCCGCATAGGGCCCCGTGCTGGTGTAATATACGAATGCCTTTTGCCCGGAGACCATATCGGGAATAGTACCGTCAATATTTAAGTCCAAACAAGAATTGAGTTTTTCGGGATGCACAAAAAAGACACGGTCTTTAGTTTTAGAAAAGTACCGTACCGTGGAAGTAAATTTCTGCCTTGTGCCTTCTTCAAAGTTTTTACTAAGCTTATTGAACTTGGCAGAGTCAATTTCTTTGTAGACCTGCGTTCCGCATTTGGGGCAGTTTTTTACACCGGGTTCAAGTGGGCCGCCGCATTGTCCGCAAAAATCTATTCTCACCGCTTTTGTGCCACAATTAGGACAGAACTCAACACCTTCGTCCATTCTGACGCCGCATTTGGCACAGGGTATGCCCACCGTCCTCAAAAAGATTGCCTTCCACGCCGAATCAGAAACTTCGCAATAAAAGGTATATTTCTTCTCATATTCCAGTACGGGTGCACGTCGTACCAAATCAAACTGCTTACGTTGACCATTATCATCAATAAACCCCAGCTCCGAAGCCCTCAACGAATACAATTTCCCCCGAATTTTGTATATATCACCCTCGTCAAGGTCCTGATTAGAGGAGCGCCGAATAAATTCGGAGAGTTCGATTTCCCCTTGGTAGTTGGGGTTGTCCTCGTAGTTCTCGTCCATATCGTCATCGCTTCGTTCAGCTGAAAGCGCCTTACTCCGGTTCTTGCGGAACATGGCCTCTTCGTCATCTTCATCATCGACGGCTGGGTCTTCCTCCTGGTCTTTTTTACCATTTAAGAGCCCCGAAAGCTGCCCTTTTAATTCCGCTTGAACAGCATCCAGATCCACCCCGACAACATCCTTTACCAGCTTTGAAAAAATTCCCATAGTAACACCCCTTTTGTACTTAAAGCCCGCACGGCTTTATTTACCTACCGCCGCATACGCGGTATAGAGCCCTATTACACGGAAAAGCCCCCGCGGTTCTTTGCCGCCGCGCAGACTTCCTCAATGCTCAAAGGGGCTTCCGTTTTTGCCCGCGCCACGAATGCGCCCTCACTTTTGCCCAGATAATTGGGGTAGAACTTCGCCTCGATTTTGTGCAAAACCTCGGTAACTTCGTTAATGATTGCCATAGATCACTCCTTTTTTAACCACGAACGACACGAACCCCACGAAAGGGCAAAAGAGTTGAGCGTAAAAGTTTGTGTTGTTGGTGAGGTGCTGCCCATAGGGCGGCTTGCGGTTAATATATTGTAAATTGCTGAAACATTACTTATGCCGGAGTATAACGGGGGGGGGGGGGAAAATTCATTAAAAAAAAGGAAATTAGGGGTTTTCATGTTTTTAATAAACCCCCTTTTTCCAAAAGGGGCCGGGGCCGCTTTCAAGACAAAACCCC
>BOBW01000010.1 GCA_026002595.1 Spirochaetia bacterium
TTCACTCTGAGGGTTTTTGACTATTATTACCATCAATCGGCGCGGTTCTCTGTGAGCGGACGGCCCGATGTCGGCGTCACCTGCCGGCATTTCGGGATACACCGCTCATACTTCTACCGCTGGAAAGGGCGGTACGATAAACGGCGGCTGTCCAGTCTT
The DNA here is from genome assembly GCA_026002595.1 of Spirochaetia bacterium. Taxonomy (GTDB): domain Bacteria; phylum Spirochaetota; class Spirochaetia; order Treponematales; family Breznakiellaceae; genus BNUT01. The sequence goes on from BOBW01000010.1 coordinate 160, forward strand.
GAGAACAGACCGACCATCCCGAAAAAACGGCGAAGCCCCTCGTATTCCCGCGAGCTTGTAGAGCACGTCCGGGATATACGGGAAGAAGACCCGACCTATTCGGCGAAAAAGATACGGCCTATTCTTATGCGCACCCGGGAGGCCGCGTCCGTCCCCAGTGTTTCCACGCTGGGCAGGCTCATTTCACGGGAAAACCTGTTTTTCCGCTCTGACGTGAAACGGCACAAAAAGCACTCAAAAGCCGCAAAAAAGGCCCATGAACGCAAAAGAAAACCCCATGACCTTGCGGCATCCGCCCCCGGACAGATTATCGAATTCGACATGAAGCACGTGTATCTACTGGGTCAAAAACAATATGCCTTCTGTGCGGTTGACCTGTTCAGCAGGGAGGCGCTTATCCACAGAGCCTCCTCCCCTTCCAGCCTGAACGCGCAAAGTGCCCTCAAAAAAGTCGTGGAGCACTTCGGAAACGGCATCAAGATTGTCAATGACAATGGCAGCGAAAACATGGCTCAGGCGGAAGCATACCTGGCTTCCCTGAATATCACCCAATACTGGGCGCGCCCCCATACCCCGAAGGACAAACCCTTTGTGGAGCGGCTCATCGGCACATTCCAGAGAGAATGCCTGGATTATCATTACACACCCCTGAATGTCACCGAATTAACCGCGGTTACCCATGCCTGGCTGGATAAATACCATTTCTACCGGCCCCATCAGTCTTTGGGTTTCTTGACGCCCTCCGAGTTTTCCGCCACGCTGGGAGTATCCATTCCCCATCGGGCCGCTGTGTCCTATATGTAGTGAGTACGGACAGTTAGCTTGTCTTTACAAGCGTTTTGTGTTAGCATTGATTTATCGATGTCACCATTGATTGCTAACAGTTACAATATACATGCTAACGATGTCAGCATCAAGCCTTTTTTCTGTTTTTTTGGGGGGTATATATGGCACTTTCAAAAGAGACCATTGTCAGGGCGGCTATAGAACTTTTGAATCAGGGAGGCATTGATCATTTGAGTATGCGGTCCCTGGCCGCAGTTCTTGACACCAAGGCTGCTTCCCTTTACCGGCATATCAAAGACAAAGAAGATTTATACGCCCTGATTTCCGAAGCGGTGGTTTCCGAAATAAGGCCCGCTTGCAGTTTAGGCAATCCCAAAAAATATTTGATGGAAGTTGCCGAACTATACCGCCAAAAACTGTTGGCACTGCGTGATTCAGTTGAAATAATTACCCAGTCAAAGGGCGTTACCATGCTTGGACATGTTGAATTCCTGAAAAATGTAATGATTTGCCTATTACATTTGGGGGTTGCGGAAAATAAATGTATGGTTGCAACTCATATGCTGAATAATTATATTTTAACATCCGTAGCAGACGAGTTTTATTTTCGTTCTTTTCCTGCTGATGCTCCCAATGCCTACGAAGCAATTTTGGGAAGTAACTTTAAATGGCTGTCTTTTGATGAACAGTTTAATTACGGGCTGGAAGTTTTATTTACTGGTTTTAAGGGTTTAAAATGAAGCAGTTTCAAAATTAAGAATTTAACCACGGACCACACTAACAACACGGACAAAAGGCAGAAATCAAGGCAAAAGTCCGTGCTGTCCGTGTGGTCCGTGGTTAATTAATTTCTATTTTGGAACCGGCTCAAATAACTGTAAAATCCCCGCCCCAAGCTCAAAGGCCTTTTGCTTGTCCTGGGGGAAAACCTCCTCCCGGCGTTTTTTCCGCGCGTCCCCGTCAAACATGGTCATCTCATATTTGCTGTAATCCGTGGTCTGCCAGGTTTCGGTGGAGACCAGGGTCTTTGCGGGACCGATGAGCTGGTTAAACCGCGCTTCGTAAAACTTGAATTTGTCCGTATATCCGATGGAGTCCAGGACCGATTCGCTTACGTTCATGGTATAAATCAGGGCCGTGGGGATCCGCCGGGTAAAGAAGGTGGCCCTGTCCTTGCTGTAGGTAACGTACTGGAAGGTGAGCCGTTCGAAAAGGGCCCGGGCGGCGGCGGTGATCTCCCCGATGTAGATGGGGGAGCCGATGATCAGGGCGTCACAGTCGTGGATGCGGTCCAGCACGGGTTTCAGTTCGTCACCGAAGGCGCAGCGGCCGAAACTCTTTCCGCCCCGGCGTTTGCACTCAAAGCAGCTGATGCAGCCCTTGAAGTTGAGGTCATAGAGGTTGACCAGTTCTGTTTCCGAGCCTTGGGAGGCCGTGCCCTTCAGGGCTTCCTCCACCAGAATAGAAGTGTTCCAGCCCTTGCGGGGACTGCCGTTGATGGCGATTGTTTTCATTTTCTCCTCCTTCGTGTTACTGATGTCTCGGACATGCCAACAGACATTTCGCAAACCGTATGTTATGCGAAGTTTGGGAAACCCCAGCCGCAAAGCGGCTTTAACAAATACTTTACCCACAATTGTGTATTCTATATTTTCTCTTATTTATTCAATCCAAAAAAATTTAATTCTTTCCAATTTTTTCCCCATCTGTGAACTTCAAAATAACCAGATTCCAATAATGAATCATATATTGCCCAAAATTTTGTACTTGGTAATTTTCTGGTTATTTCATTAGTATTCTTGTTAACAAAAACTGCATAAACAGAAGCATCCCTTAGCGATGCATAGTCAATTATATCAACAAATTCTTTTTTGCTTTCCAAAACATGGAATAAATATGGCCCCTGTGGACCATATGAATATAAATCAATAACTACAGAACATAAATTATGATAACTCATTCCAATTCCAGAATTTTTATCAAAAATTGAAAAAAGTTCAGTAATATATTTTTCTCTAGCGGAGCAAATATACTCACCCCACGGAAATATTTTACCGCTCATCATTCCAGTACCGTTTACCTAGATATTCCAATAAACTGTTTGCATCAGGTAAATTTTTTAAGGGTTCAAGTAAGTGTTCTGGCGAAATTATCTTATAGAGATCAGGTTTTTTCAATACTCCTTTCCAAGCTTCACAAATAGTGTTTCCATGTTCTCTTAAAATAGGGGCCGTCACATTGTTGATCAATTCCTCATTTCCATCGGGGATAACATGTAAATGCAAAAACTCATCGCAATTGTATTCATTGTTTTTGACCATTTTCCAGCCCAACAATGTCTGACGCATTAACTGATAAAATGGTTCATAATACAAAGCCTTAAAGTTATCTTGGCGGCTTACTTCGATTTTAACCGGACAGTCTTTTTCTTCGAGTAACGGTTTGTAAATTGCATCATGTGCTGGTTTATGAAGATTAGTCGAAACATAGTGTTCTGTATACTTCCATTCAATTAACACAAGAATATTTTTCCCGTCATTCTTTTTGCCTATCATAACAGCGTCAACAGATGTGCTAAGCGCACCTCTTTTATGGCTTTTTTCACCTAACCAATTTTCCTTCCCGTTTATTTCAAATGCAACATAACCGTCTTCAATAATTCCTGCACTTACAATACGGGTGTCAATGTTTTTTAACACCTGTGTAGCAAAATCTTGCCTTTGCCTTAGATAAAACAGATGATTTACACAAGCAATATTTGATGACAACAAATGTCCTTCTGGGCTTGTTCCATTATGCCATTCAATATCATAGTTTTTAAAATATGCTATAGAATCATTTCTAATTTCTTCCCAAAGATTTAATATTGGATTTTGTAGCACGAACTCATACGCATTTCCATTATGTAGCCCACCACCAATATCATTGAACATCTCATTTCTTAGTTTAAGTACCTTTGCACACTGGTCATCTCTATAAGACATATTTTCTCCTTATTACCAATATGGAAGGCAATACTTTTATTATAACCGGTTTATTGCTTCTGTCAACAACCTTTTTCAGAAAAATTGGGGTTTCCCAAATTTCGCATAACTTCTTAATTCGTGAACTTTCTTCTAATTACTAACCAGCACCGACACGCCGTCCGGTATGGCGACAATAGACGCATTCGGATTGCCCAGAATTTCTTCCGCCTTTTTGACCGCTTCTTCAATGGAATGGGCCGGTGTCATGTGGAGGTCGCGTACCATTTCGTCGGGGGCATCGGAGATGTAGATGACTTGAGCGTGCTGTAACACACGGGCAAATATCTGGGACTGCCACTGATCGATGCGGGTACTTTCCTTGGGAGTTTTCATGAAGGTGTCCAGCATGCGGTCCAGGTTTTTTTCTTCCGCGAAGGTTTTATGAAATTCCGGCGCGCCGTGGCCGTCGTTGGATTTGGCGAGCATGATGATCACCCCGCCTTTTTTCACCGTGGCTTCCGCGGCGGTCATGCCCTTAACGGCCTGGTAGATGTTCTGATCCAGGGGATAGCCGCCGTTGGTTGAAATGGCGATATCCGCAAGGCTGGCGTCGGCCTTGCATTTGCTTAAAAGAAATTCGCGGCCATCCCGGTGGGCCAAGTCGCAGTCCCCGGCGGCGGCGTAGATTATTTCCTTGGCGGCGTTGATCACCACATTGCAGATAAAGTCCAGCCGGGCAATCCGGGCGGCATAGAGCATGTCGGTGTGGATGGGGTTCCCCTCGACAACGCCGGTACGGGCTTTGGGATGGGCAATGAATTCGGCGTTGTGGTTGTAGACCACGGTCTTGCGGGCGGCGATGCCGGGGAGCACACTTTTGCGGCCCCCGGAGAAGCCGGCAAAAAAGTGGGGCTCAATAAAACCTTCCGCCACAAGAAGGTCCGCCTCCACCGCAAGTTTGTTGAGGATCAGGTCGCCGCCGGAGGGGAGCTTGCCGAGGCACACCATATCCGGCGAATCGCAGTCGTGGAGGATGATCTTTTCCCGGCCCATGATCTCGGGGCCGAACTTGCTTTCCAGTTCCGCCTGAGTAGTTTCCCGGTGGCAGCCCGTGGCAATCAGAATCGTGATCTCCGCATCGGGACTTCCCCGGCGGATTTCCGCCAGCATCCGGGGCACAATGATCTTGCTGGGCACCGGACGGGTGTGATCGCTGGCAATCAGCACCACTTTTTTCTTGCCCTCCGCCATCACCCGCAGGGGCGGCGTTCCCATCGGATGCTCCAGGGCGAAATCGACCAAAACTTCCTGAGTTTTTTCCGCCCTGTAGTGGTGCATCCGGGAGACCAGTTCACCCTTAAAACGGGCGTCGGGTATATCGTACTCTAAAACTTCTTTCCCGTAGGGAAACGTAATGAGCGGCATCCGGTTAGGCCCCTTTTTATGAAGCCATCTGCTTGATAAGGGAGAAGTCCCCACTTGCAGCGGCCCTGATAATCGGCCCCATGTACTCGTCCACTTTTGCGGCGGTAAGGGGCACGGGCATGTTCTTGAGTTTCATGTCAAGCTGCGGGTCCTTGGCCGCGGTGAGGATCTTGTCCACATAGTTGTCGTTCCACTTGGGCAGGTCCTTGAGGGTCGTGGGCGCGCCGATGGCCTTGCCGAAGGCGACCATGCCTTTTGCGAATGCAAGCCCCAGTTCCCTGCCGGAAAGTTTGTCCAGCTCTTCGGAGATGTAACCGTATTTTTTGAAGATCTTACCCGCAATTCTCAACTGCTTTTCGATGGCCGGGGCGAAGAACACGGCGTAGTAGGGGTTCATCAGGCCGCAGGCGGTGCCGTGGCCCGTCAGGTCCACCAGGGAGAAACTGGTCATGTGGGGGCCGTGGGTGCCGCCCACCATGATCGCGTAACCGCCCAGGTCCGTTGACATGCCGATGGCTTCACGGGCTTCCATGTCTTTGGGGTCCTTGATGACCCGGGGGGCGTACTGGACCGTAAGCTCAACTGCGGCTTCGGTCAGGGCGGCGGCAAGATCGAATTTTTCTTTGGGCGCGTTTGCCGGAAGCCCGGAAAACACCTCGAAGCAGTGGGCGATGGAATCCAGGGCGCCGTCAATGGTGACGGGGATGGGCATGGAGGCGGTCACGTCATAATCAAAAAGCGCGTACTGGGGAATGATCGCATCGTCCACCACCAGTTTTTTCTGGCCCACCACCGGATCGGTGATATTGGAATATTTGGTGAGATGCGCCCCGGAACTCGCCGAGGTCTCCACCGCGATAAGGGGATAGAGTTTTTTACCGGTGGTTTTCAGGGCTTCGCTGACAATGCCGGTGCCGAACCAGTGATCGATTTCGGGACTTACCGCGCCGCCTAATGTGGCGAGGAAATTCGCGGCCTTACAGGCGTCAATGGTGGAACCCCCGCCCACGGCGATGATCACATCGGGCTTGTGGTGGAGGATATAGGTCTCGATCCGGTACACATCCGCACGGGGGGCGTTGGGGCCCGCATCAGGGACGATAAGGCCGCCGGCAAGGGAGACCCCGGCGCTCTTGAGGGCGGAGGTCACCGCATCCGCCACGGGTTTCATGTAGGTAGTATTACTAACAACCAAAGCATTTTTCCCGAACTGGGCAGCCAGTTTTCCAAGCTGGGGCAGTACGCCCCGGCCGAACACATAGCTCTCGCCCCTCCAGCCGTTCAACAGTTTTTTTGCCTTGTCAAAAAGTTCGTTCATTTCAGTTTTCTCCTTTTGTCAGTAGAAGCGGTTCCAAAATATCAGATTTTGGAACCGCGGCCCTGGATTTAGTAGACAAATTCTTTGCAGTTGTTCAATGCGCTGCCCATTGAGCAGTCCACCACAGGATCGCAGACAATATCAACGATGGCGGGTTTGCCGCTTGCCTTGGCCCGGTCAAGGGCGGCGGGAATATCCTTCGCGTCAAAAACACGCTCGCCGTAGCAGGCAAAGCCTTCGGCCACTTTCACGTAATCCATCATCCCCTGGTTTTCCGGCATGGCCACATCGCACTCGTAACCATAGGCATATTTTTGATTCTGCCGTATCAGGCCGAGGTAGGCGTTGTTGACGATCACCACGATGACCGGAATCTTGTTTTTGGCGCACACCGCAAGTTCCTGCACATGGAAGGTAAAGCCGAAATCGCCCATTACCGCAACGGCCTGTTTGCCGGTGGCGGCCATTGCGCCGAACGCGGCGGGGATGTCATAGCCCAAGGTACCGGCGCCCCCGGAAGGAAGATAGCGTCGGGGATTGTCTATGTCCTGGAGCTGGCCGGACCAAATTTGGGTGATGCCGCAGCCGGTGGTGAAAATGGCGTTATCCCCAAAATACTTGTTTAACTCGCCGAATACGCGGTGGGGGTTAATCGGTTTTACATCGTAATCCAGTTTGCGGGCAAGCTCTTTGCGTAAGGCCGGAAGATTCGCCGCGTCCTGATGGGCGCTCTTTTTTCCGTTTTTCCCGGCTTCCACAAGCAGTGCGTTGATCGCCTTTTTCGCGTCCGCCGCAATGCCCAAATCAGCGGGGAATATCTTGCCGATTTCATGGGGCTCGATGTTGATGTGAATGAACTTGCGCCCGCTGCGGTATACGTCTAACGCGCCGGTGTGCCGGTCGGTAAAGCGGCAGCCGATACCCAGCACCAGATCGCTGTCAAGGAAAACCTTATTGCCGATTGGCTGGCCCACCTGAATACCGCAGTGTCCGGCGTTGAGCGGATGGTTTATCGGAATGCCGCCCTTTGCCATGTAGGTGGTGATAACCGGCATATTCAAGGTTTCCGCCAGCTTGACGCATTCTTTGGCCGCGTCAGATAATATCACACCGCCGCCCATAAGCAGCAGGGGATTCTTCGCCTCATTTATCATCTGAATGGCCTTCGCTATGTCAGCCGCTTTGGGGTCGGGAGTGGTAAAGGCGAGGGGTTTGTAGGAAGCGGGATCAAACTCAATTTCGGCGTTCTGTATATCAAGGGGCAGATCGATCACCACCGCGCCGGGCTTTCCTTCACGGGCAACGCGAAAGGCTTCGGCAAAGGTTTCAATCACCTTCGCCGGGTCAATAATCTGGTAGGTTTTTTTGGCCACCGGTTCACAGATCTTCGCGATGTCAACGCACTGGAACGCGTCTTTGCCCAACTGGGCGCGTACCGCCTGCCCGGTGATGGCGATCACCGGTATGCTGTCGATGTTACAGGTGTACACCCCGGTAACAAAGTTTGTGGCCCCCGGCCCGGAGGTACAGGCCGCGACCGCCATTTTCCCGCTGGCCCGGTAATGGCCCCCGGCGGCGTGGACGCAGGCTTCCTCATGCCGGTGGCAAAAGGACCTGATTTTTTTCGATTCCCCCAGGTATTTGTAGAATCCGTTGATACCCGCACCGGGAATTCCGTACACCGTATCAATGCCTTCGATCTCAAGAATTTTGATCATCGCTTCTGCTGCTTTCATTGCCTTCTCCTCTCTAATAATTAGAATTACATTTCAAATTATAGCATCGGCAGCAAATACTGTCAAGCTATTTTTCAAGATGATACCGCGTGCGGGCCCTGGCAAGATGAAATGCCATCTTTTCCTGCGAGCGCGTACTGTCTTTGTCCACAATGGCGTTATAAATATCGCCATGCTCGTCATAGATATCCCGCAAATTTTCCAGATTCACCATGCCGCTTTTGCTGATAAACTTGAGCATTTTACGGGAAGTGGCCAGCAGATCATGGATGATGGGATTTTGGGAACAGCGGGCGATAGCAAGATGAAAGTCGAGGTCCAGATCCAGAAAATCTTTAAAATTCGCTTCGTCAAAGGCCGTTTTCATCTTTTGATATATCCCGCCCAATTCCCCAACGGAAACCTTGTCCGCGTTCTGCGCCGCAAGCCGGGCGGAAACCGCCTCAAGTTCATTGCGCACAACAATGAGATGGTCCACCGAGTTGTCGCTGAGCAGCACCGTCCAGGACAGGGAATTGTGAAACCCGGCGTTACTGGACGCCAGATAAGTTCCGTGTCCCGGCAGGATCGTAATGATCCCCAGGCTGCCCAGCACCCGCAGGGCTTCCCGTAAGGTGGTACGGCCCACCCCAAACCGGGCGCTCAATTCCCGGTCTGAGGGCAGTTTTGAGCCGGGCCGCATCTCACCCCGCATAATCGCTTCCATAAGAAAATCGGAAACACCCTGCACCAGAACCTCGCTGCTGCTGACCTTGCGGGACACCGTAATCCGGTCCCTTTGGACTTCCAGGGTTTCACCCAAAAACAGTTCGATATTTTTGGCAAAATCATCGGGGTCCAGCAGAAAAACCGATGTATCGGCATTGAGCTTTTGCGCCACATTTTCAGCCAGGGCCTCAATACCAACGGTACTTCCGTTTTCAATATTGGAAAAAGTAGAAACACTGATCAGGGGGACGCCTTCGGGATTGCTCAAATAGTTCTGAATAAAATCCCGCTGCGAAAGTTTCAGCCTTCTCCGCAGTGTAAGCAGATTCTCTGAAATGTGTTTCAGCTCCGTGTTCATGGCCGCTAAATCGCAACATCCCGGTGGCAGTCCTTTGAGTAGATGTAGGTGAAATTCGACCTTCCCACTCCATAGGCTGCCTGGGTTACAAAGGGACCAAACCAGACAAAGTCTTCCTGTTTGATCATCTGCCATTCGTTGTCCAGCAAATAACAGCCATCCCCTTCCAGAATGTACGCGCCGTGTTCCTGCACGTGGGTTTCCACAAAGGGATGACAGCCGCCGGGGGCAAAGGAAAGGATGTGCATGTTCATGTCGAAACCGATCTCCACCGGGAGCAGGTCCTTGATGAACACATTTTCCATGTTGTCGTATTCGCGGTAGGCGATGTCGTTCACGTTACCGTACACCACCCTCGGCCCCTGGCCCTCTAGCGGAATGTAACGCTGCTTGTAGAGCAAGGCCCTGGTTTTGGCCGCGAGCTTGAAGTCCAGGCCGGTGGGCGAGTAGAGATACGCACCCGCACCGCCCTGCCAGGTTTTGCCCCCTGTGCCGAGTGTCGCCTGCCCTTCAATAATATAGATGAAAGATTCGATGCCCTGCTCCGCGCCGAAAGTCTTCGTTGTACCGGCGCCCTCTTTTTCGGCGTCAATGATGTACTGCACAAAACTTGCCCCCATTTTGGGAGAGGCGATGATGCTTACACGGCAGCCTTCGATTCCGGGAACCACGTTGTTCACCCTGCCCTCAGGTGGAATGACCGCGTAGTTACCGTGCTTGACCACGGCCCTTGATGATAACACGTCTTTGGGATAACCCATTATTAACTCCTTGTGTATAAAATAACCGCAAGATATTCCAGATCAACATCACCGATGTTTTCAATGGAATGAAAGTGCCCGTCAACGCACTGGGTCATGTCGCCGGGACCAAGCTCGGCAATTGTGCCGTTGTCGTTGACTCTGGCCTTGCCCTTGAGGATATAGTAGGTCTCAAAATCACCCTCATGGGTATGCTGGCCGATTGAACCGCCCACGGGGATGATGCTCACCCCAAAGAGCCTGCCTTTGCCGTAGAGTTCGGCGTTTTCCAGAATGTTGAGGATCCGTATTGTTCCTTTGCCGCCTTTCAAATTCGGTTCCAGTTTGACGGACAGATCAGAACTTCGTTTAATCATGGGGACCTTCCTGCATATCCAGAATTAAATCATAAAGAACCAGCGCGGCCTTCGCAATGTCCCGGTACTCGGTCCATTCCACCGGACAGTGGCTGCGGCCGTCCTTGCTGGGCGCGAAAAGCATCACCGTGTCCAGCACCTGAGCGATGGCCAGGGCATCATGCCCCGCGCCTGAAACCATCAGCCGGTAGCTGTAGCCCCGCGCCCGTGCGGCTTTTTCCAGTTTAGCCAGCATACCCTCGCTCAGGTTCACCGGGGTGATGGTAAGCTTGTTGTCCATCTGGTAGGTTGAACCGTTACGGGCGCATACCGTGTCAAGCTCGGCGCGGATTTTTGCCACGATGTCCAGAATATTCGCGTTGTTACGGGAACGTACGTCCACCGAAAACTGTACTTCCTCCGCCACGATGTTCATACCGCCGGGCAGCACCTTGACATAGCCCGTGGTCGCCACGGTGCCGTCCCCCTTCTCACGGGCCCAGTCGGGGATTTTGGCGATAACCTTGGCCGCCGCTTCCACCGCGTCTATGCGCATATCCATGGGCGTAGTACCGGCGTGGTCTGAGCGGCCCCGCACGGTGACGATGTACCGCTGAATACCGACGATGCACTCCACCAGCCCCAGTTCTTTGCCGCTCTGAAACAGCACCGGCCCCTGCTCGATGTGCAGTTCAATGAAGGCCCTGATGGTTTTCAGGTCCCAGGCCGCTTTGGGCAGATCCTCGGGAACCAGGCCGTATTCCTTCATGGCCTCGTAAATCGAAACATTGTCCTTGTCCTTGTAGCGGTGCAGGTCCTCCTGGGTTACCTGGCCCAGAATCGATTTTGATCCAAAGTAGCCGGTACCAAATCGCATCCCCTCTTCATCGTGAAAACCGATGACGATAAGATTGCGTTTGAGCCTAATGCCCTTTTCGCGGATGAGCCGGGCAACTTCGATGCCGCAGGTGATCCCCATAAGGCCGTCAAAATCGCCGCCATTGGTTACCGTGTCAAAGTGCGAACCGGTGACCAGGGCCGGCAGGGACGGGTCCGTGCCTTCCAGCAAGCCGATAATATTCCCCGCCTCGTCTTCGCGTACCTTGAGTCCCACTTCCGCCATCATACTTTTGATGTGATTCACCGCAGAACGGGCCTCTTTGGTAAAGGGCAGCCTGGTTGTTCCCGCGCCGGGAGTGGCGGTGTATTGGTGCAAGGCTTCCAGATTTTTCTGCAAATAGCCGGACATTTTCTCTACATCCATGATAAACCTCCTCAGGATAATCCCGGCTTAGGCCTGGGTATACTCAACAGTTTTAGTTTCGTTGTACACGTCACGATCCAGTTCACCCATCTTGTCGGCAACCATCATGGCGATGAGCACATCAACGTCCACGTTCATAATCGTCCTGAACATACCGGAGAACCAGTCGATGCCGATGAGGATAGCGATGCTTTCCAGGGGCAGCCCAAGGGATGTGGCAAGGAAGGTGTAGGTAACGACCATGCCGCCGGGTACCACGATGGTTCCCATGCACATCAGGATCGAAAGCAAAATCGCCATGCCAAGCTGGTAGGGCCCAAGCACAACGCCGGTTGCCTGGCTGATGAACAGGATCGCCAGCACATAACACTGCACCGCGCCGTTGCTGTTCATGGACATGGTGATGGGGCCGGTAAAGTCCGCCACCCGGCGGCTCACCCCGAACTTGGTCACCGCGTCTTCCATTTTGGTGGGAAGGCAAATCGCGGAGGAGGTGGTGGTCAGGGCCATGATCGACATCTTGGCGAATTTTTTCGGCATCTTGAAAGGATTCACCTTGCAGAGCGCACCGGCCATCGGGCCGTACACCGCGAACTGGATCAGGTCGCCTATGAGCAGCGCCCCCAGGAATTTGCCCATGGGGATCACCACCTTAAAACCGGTAGCGCCTGAAACATTCGCCAACAGGCAGAAAATTCCGATGGGAGCCAGATTCATCACGATCTTGATGATGTTCATGATGATCCCGTTGATTCCTTCCATCACCTCAAGGACAACTTTTTTGCCCGAGGTCCTGGTATAGGCTCCCATTGCCACGCCGAAAAAAATCGAAAAGAGGATACAGGGAACCATGGCCCCTGCGGACATGGAACCAATCACATTGACCGGCACAAAGCCCAGCAGGGTTTCCTGCAATGAGCCTGTGGCGGCGGGGGGCTTGATGTCAGCGGCGTTGGCGACCACAATTCCCTCTCCGGGCCTGATGATATTACCCAGGACCAGCCCCAAAAAAGCCGAAACCACGGTGAAAACGATGATCCATTTGAAGGTATGGAAGCCCATTTTGCCCGCGCCAATGTCCATTTTGCCCACCGCCGTGGCAACCGAGGTCATAACCAGCAAAACCACCGACATTTGTATCAATCTGATGAAAATATCCCCGATAAATTTCAGATTTGCCGCCCAGGGACCGACCAATGACCCAAAAACGATACCCCCCACGGTCCCAATCAGGATCAAAGTCGTAAGGGAAACCCCTTTTTTTGCCTTTTCCGCTGCCATAGATATCTCCTCAACGAAAGATTGAGTTTCCCGATGGAAACTATTAAAATTAGTCCGTCATGACGGCCGCTTTTTAATAGTTTATTGTCCCATGGGTTTGGGGAGGTGTCAAGAAAAATTTTCATAAATTTTGAATTTTTGTGTTATTTTTTGTTTTTAGGTAATAATTATCCCCTGCCGCACAGGGATTCTAAATTTAACCACAAAGGACCCCAGGGGGGGTCCGGGACACAAAGGGAAGAAAAGTTAGAAAACGCCCTTTTCCTCCTCGAACCTTTGGTTCGCTCCTTCGTGTACTTTGTGATCTTCGTGGTTATATTCTTCTGGTTTGAACAAACCAAATTTGGTGCCTGGCACCTCCTGAGGTCCCCTTATATACCAACGGCGATCTTCTCATGGATTATTTCATTGACTATTTCGGTTTGGCTCTTGTGAGCCGCCGCCGCCTGGGAGCGCACATAGTCTACAACATCCCGATCCATGTTTCTTAACAGCAGCATATTTCGGACCTCTCCGGGCTTTATGCCCAATTTTAAGAGATTCGGCCCCAGCTCAAAAGTGTTTTCGGTATAGTATTTGTCCATGCGTTCACATTCCGCATCGGTAATCCCGGTCTTTATTTCAATGTCTGTCATACGGTTTAATCCTCCCCAAACTGTGATAAAAATTGGCTGCGGCAAGGCATAGCGTGAAACACGTTTACGCTATTTTCCCCGATTGCATTATACAATATTTCGACGGGGTTTGCCTTCGTGTCAAATCCCAAAAGTATGAACACGTTATCACGCTCATCATAGAGACCCATGTAACGGCATGTTTTAAAGGCATGACGAATATCCGCTTCCGTAAGGTGATGTTCAAATGCGCTTTTACGAAAGTAGAATTCGTAATCCATGAGTAACTATACCGCCCATTATAAAATCCGACAATGGCCGCCATTTATCCTGGATCCCGCTTTTTTTGCACCTTCATAGGATGCGCCCCTGCGCTTCCACGCCCCCTAAGCCAAATGGGGTATCCGGCGTCACCGGATACCCCATATACAGTGTTATGTCAAGGAGGGGACGCCAGGCAAATTTGGTGTCAGGCACCTTTTTTGGGGTTTCCATTTTTTTGTGAAAGTCGGAGTTCTGTTTGAGGTTAACCGCATACTTTATGATAGAGGTTGAAACCGTCTATATAGACGCTTACCCGTGTTTTGGCAACCCGGTCACTCATTCCTGAAAATACTGCTTAAAAACATTCTCCAGGGAATCGTTCAAGGACTTTATCAGGGTCTTGTTCAGGGTATCACTGATGGATCGGCTCATGGATTGGCTCAAAGCTATCGAAATATCCTTAACAAACTGGCTCATAAGCTCTTTTGCATCGTTATTGACCGGCTCCTCCAGCTTAAAAAGCTCATAAACCTCAATATTGAGGGTATTGGCAAGCTTAACGAGGGTCGCCGGGGACACCCAGCCCTTCCCGGTCTCGATCTCGGACAGAAAATTGGTAGAAATTTCCAGTTTTTCCGCCAATTTAGCCTGTGACCACTCCCTCCGGCTCCGGTATCGCTTAATATTGGCGCTTAAAATCCCCCGTAACTCCTTTTCCTTCATGTTCCTACCTATATTTTATAGGCAATTTTGCAAACTACTTGACCATACTACAAACTGTTATTAGTATGTCAAAATATCGTTGTATTTATTCGCTATTACTTGTATATATACAGTGCCGAGGCCATGAGTTGCATGAAGGCGGTGCGTATGAATAGTTTGTTTTAGGAGAAGAAAAATGAAAGGAAAGATGTTTTTAGCGGCCTTTTTGGTAATCTGTGTTTTATCGTCCTGCGCCAAAAAAGAAGCCCCGAAAGAGGATGCCAACAAGGTAAGCGCAAAAGAAGCGGGTTCCCAGGCTGTTTCTTCCGATGTATCGGCATTGCAGACCGCCAATAGTCTTGCGAAATACGGGTACGAGAACTATTCCGCAGCGGCCCTTATTGAGGCCGCCGAAATTTTGGCTAAAGTACAGACCCAGGCTCTTGATATCGAAAGAAAGGCGGCAGAACCGGCGGCAGATACGGGAACCAAAACGGCAAAGCCTGAATTTACCCCGGAAAATCTGCTTGCGGACGCAAAGCAATTTGCAAGCGGGGACGCAACCCTGCTTGCCTTCGCTGATAAAGTCGCCGCCTCTACCCAAACTAAAACACGGGGTGCCGCCAACGGTCCAAAATACGGTGTTTTTAAACTACCCGGCGGCCGCTACGATGAATTCCCCGCAGTGTTCCGCGCGAATGAAAGGGCTGAAATAGGGGTATCCGGTGACGGAGATACCGACCTTGACCTGTATATCTATGATTCCAATGGGAATCTCATAGTATATGACGAAGACCCCTCCGATGACTGTTATGTAACTTGGGTCCCCAAATGGACCGGTGAATTTACCGTAAGGGTTGTGAATTTAGGCCGTGTCTACAATCAGTACGTTTTAACTTCGAACTAAGTCGGCTAAAGCGTTTGTTAAAGGGCTGGCTTTCGGGTTAGCCCTTTGATATTTCAGGAGGAATGTATGTCATTAAAATCTACCATTGTAGACGCTTATTCGGTGATCCTTGAAATTGCCCTGTGGCTGATAATCATCCTGTGTGCTGCTGCCGGCTATTATATTGAAAATGAGGTTATCTATCATGACGGCTGGTTTTGGGGCGTGGTACTTGGCGCATTAGGCGGGTTTATAATTGACGCGCTTTTCTTTGGCACTTTGGCGTTAATTCTTGATATACGGAATACGCTAAAGGAAATTGCGGGTAAGATGCATTAGGGTGATACAATATGCTTTTATTAGATACAAATTCATTATATTATATTACGGGTGTTGAGAAAAAAACTCCTCCAAATTTGGATGTCAATAAAATGATTTCTGAAATAAGGCACCATCAACGATATATTACTGAACTTAATGTGTTAGAAGTTTGTACCCATTATAAGGATGATATTTTAAAAATTCAAACTTTAGTTGGAGAAATGATAAAACTAGACATTGGCATAATTAAATATCCCCATACAATAAACACTAGGAAAAAAGAAAAATTATTTGAACAAGATATTCGATTGATTTACCAAAATTTAGATGAATTAAAAGAATTTATTAAAAATGCTTTAGAATTGCGTATTAAAATCGAATCTCAATTCCTTCTTTTTTGGGCATCAAACATAGCATCATTGTATCTGGCAACCGAATTTACGGAAAATGGGGCTATGATTGAAAATGTCCCAATAATATTTAATACAAATTTAGTTTGTTTGGCATTGTTAATAACAAATGAAGATGAAATGTTTTCTATGGATTTAAAAGAAAAATTACACCAATTTTATCATGATGAAAAAAGTATAAATTTGAAGGATTTAATCGTAGAATTCGTATTAAGCATTTGTAAATATTATTTGGAAATGTACTATGTTTCATTAAATAACTGTTATTATATTGATTATTTTTGTAATATTGATGATTACAATGAAACTATAAAAAAAGATGTATCATTAAAACTTGTAAATGATCCATATTATAAACGTCTTGAAAAAAGAGAAGAAGAAAAAAAGATTTTAATACCAGAGCAATTGCGAAAAATACTTGAAAATAATTTATCACATTATGAAGTTAAAATGAATCGGAATTTTCATCCGATAGTGATAAATTATTATAAGGAATTGTTTTTAACATTCTATTCTGAAATGGCAAAAATTAATAAAAATGATGTTATTGATTCACTTCTTTTGAATTATTATCCAAATATTACTATATTAACATTTGATAATAAATTGCTTAATTTTATTAAACAATTTAATCCAGAGTATTATGAAAGAATTGAAGAGATAAAGAAAAAATGTTTTCCATAAATGGTCAATATAATTTAATATCAAGAGTGGTTATCACAAGAAAAACCGAAAACATTGTATCATTATACTAGGGAAGATTGTACCGCCCTGCCGGGAATGGTAGGGCGGGAAAGGAGATTAACATGGCGAATAATGTTAGTGAGTTTATCAAAAAAATCATGGGCATCAATTATGATGATAAAAAATATATCTATGTATACCGGGGTCATGCCAATTCTGCATGGGAATTAGAGCCGTCAATCTATCGTCCTACGAAACTTATAAAAAATGAGCATAATCTGTTCGATGACTGTATTATCGCCAAACCTGTAGAATTCGGTGAATGCCGTTATACAGTGGACTATCTTGCCAAAATGCAGCACTACGGACTTCCCACTAGACTGCTGGATGTAACATATGATCCGCTGGTCGCCCTATTCTTTGTTGTGCAGGACCGTAATAAAAAAATGAACGGCGAAGTTATCTGCTTAAAAATTCCTAAAGAAATGGTCAAATCTTATAGCAGCGATACGGTATCCATTTTGGCAAATACCGCAAAACTTAAATACGCTCGTTCAAGCTATAAAATTCCCGATGATAAAGACTGCCTTCGCGCTCGCAGGGGACAATGTAGTTGTTCAAGTAATCCTAATTATTGTAAACTGAGATGCGACAAGTTTTACGAAGAAGAAAAAAATGAAAGCATTCACTATCTGCAATACGAAATAAATTCGGAAAAGCCGCACTTCAAGAAAATGATCAATCCTGTTGATATTAATTCGGTTGTGTGCGTACAGGCAAAATTGCAAAGCCCCCGAATTATCAATCAGTCGGGATTGTTCCTTCTTTTTGGCATTGGAGAAAATAATAAAAAAATGCCTCAAATACAGCCTGATTGGGTAGAATCAAAAATAATAATACCAAGCGGTAAAAAGAAAACCATAGTCGACGAACTAAAGAGGTTGAAGATATCATCTTCCTTTGTTTATCCCGAACTACCCAATGTTATTGAAGAAATAAAGAAACGATACAAATAAAGGAGCCGTCCCATGCCCCCTAAACCCATCGCCATTATCGCCCTCACCCTCGCAATCCTCTGCGCCCTCGCCGGTTGCGCCAGAGCCCCCAAAGCTGCCGACCCAGCGGCGCAAGAGCAGGCGGAAGCCTTGACCCAGCAGGTATGGTCGCTTCGTGACGAAGGAAAATATGCCGAAGCCATAGCCCTGTTGAAAGAAAACGAAGCGGTTTTCCGCCGCGCCGGGCAACTGGCGGATATGTACGGCAATATATCGTGGTATGCCCTTTTTGCCGGAGATTTTAAGAGCACGGAACAGGCCGCCCGGAAGGGGCTTGCTGTTGATAAGACCCTGGGCTGGCTAAAAACCAACCTTGCCCACGCTCTTTTTTTGCAGAATAAGCGCCCGCAGGCCGTTAAACTGTACCGGGAATTGTCGCAAAATCTCTATGCGGATTATAACAAATGGACCTATACCCAGGCCATACTGACTAACTGGGACACACTGGAACAAGCCGGCATCTTCCCGCCGGAACAGGGCGAAATCAATATGCTTAGGGAAGAATTCGCTCCGGTTGTTGCCCTTGAACAGGAAATTGGCGCTGCCATCGATTTATATAATGAAGGAAAGTATCAGGATTCTATCGCGCTGCTGCTTCCCCTTAAAGAAACCGCCGACCGGAAGCATGCGCTGTATATTTATGTTTTGTCACAGCTCGCTCATGCTTACGACGAGCTTTCCAACTACAGCGAGGCACTGGTATATTACACGGAAGTCCGGGATATTCAGGCGCGAACCATCGGCAAGAAACATCCCGATTATACTGCATCGCTAAATACACTGGGAAATCTGTATCAAGCTATGGGGAATTATGCCAAAGCGGAACCGTACTATCTGGAAGCCATGGCTATACGGGAAAAGGCGCTGGGCAAGCAACATCCCGATTATGCTCAGGCGTTAAATAATCTGGGAAGTCTGTATCAAGCTATGGGAAATTATGCCAAAGCGGAACCGTACTTTCTGGAAGCCCTGGCTATTAATGAAAAGGCGCTGGGCAAGGAACATCCCGATTATGCTACGGTATTAGCATGGGTGGGAATTCTGCATCTAGCTATGGGGGATTATGCCAAGGCAGAACCGTACTTTCTGGAAGCCCTGGCTATACGGGAAAAGGCGCTGGGTAAGGAACATCCCAATTATGCTAAAGCGTTAAATAATTTGGGAAATCTGTATCATACTATGAGGAACTATACGAAAGCGGAACCGTACTTACTGGAAGCCTTGGCTATATGGGACAAGGCGCTGGGTAAGGAACACCCCGATTATGCTGCATCGTTAAATAATTTGGGAAGTCTGTATCAAGATATGGGGGATTATGCCAAAGCGGAACCGTACTTTCTGGAAGCCCTGGCTATTAGGGAAAAGGCGCTGGGCAAGGAACACCCCGATTATGCTGAATCGTTACATAATTTGGGAACTCTGTATTACTATATGTGGAACTATACGAAAGTGGAACCGTACTTTCTGGAGGCCCTGGCTATTAGGGAAAAGGCGCTGGGCAAGCAACACCCCGATTATGCAGCATCGTTAAATAATTTGGGAAATCTGTATCAAGATATGGGGGATTATGGGAAAGCGGAACCGTACTTACTGGAATCCTTGGCTATTTGGGAAAAGACGCTGGGCAAGCACACCTATTATGCCTTATCGTTAAATAATTTGGGAAATCTGTATCAAGATATGGGGGATTATGGGAAAGCGGAACCGTACTTACTGGAATCCTTGGCTATTTGGGAAAAAGCGCTTGGTAAGGAACATTTCCATTATGCTATAACGTTAAATAATTTGGGAAGTCTGTATCAAGCTATGGGGAATTATGCCAAAGCGGAACCGTACTTTCTGGAAGCCCTGGCTATTAGGGAAAAGGCGCTGGGCAAGGAACATCCCGATTATAGCTCTTCACTCAGCAACTTGTCATTTTTATATCTTGATAAAGGAGATTACACGAAGTCTGAAACATTCACAAAAGAAAGCGTTGCATTAAGAGTAAATCTTATTAACCACTATTTTTCGTTTATGTCCGAACAGCAGCGCAGCACCTATTGGGACATAGCCAAGGGGGAATTCGAGGGCAGTTATTCCCTCTCCGCCGTGCATCCTGCGGCAAGCGTAAACGCCCTTAACTACAACAATACCCTCTTTACCAAGGGACTCCTCCTGCGTACCACTAACGCGGTGCGGGACGCAATCTATTCCTCCGGGGATGCCCGCCTGATTGAACAGTTTGAAACCCTGGGCAGCATCCGCCAGCAGCTATCCGCTTTACAACAGAAAGAAGATGTGAACGAAGCGTATCGTAAAAGCCTTGAAAAACAGGCGGAGGATCTGGACAAGGCCCTGACCCGCTCGTCTGCGGCGTTCCGTGACGTTAAGGCGGATATGTCCCTGGAATGGCAGGACGTGCGGAAGAGCCTCAAGGCGGATGAGGCGGCGGTGGAGTTTGTGAGTTTCAAGCTTTACGACAAAAAGTGGACGGGCAAAACCCTCTATGCGGCGCTGGTTCTGCGGCAGGGTATGGCGGCGCCGGCCTGGATACCGCTCTGCGAGGAACAACAAATACAGGAAATCCTTTCCCGGGCCAACGGCAAAAGCTCATCCGAACAAGCCCGAATCCTCTATGACGTTTTTGGTTCACAGTTGTATTCTACTGTTTGGGAACCCTTGGAAAAGGAATTAGCCGGTGTTAAGACTATCTTTTATTCTCCCGCAGGACTGCTTCACAAAATTTCCTTTAATGCCCTTCCTGCCCAGGGCGCCCAACGGCTGGCGGATAAGTATGATTTGAACCTGGTGTCCAGTACCCGTGAAGTTGTCCATGCGGATAAGAACAATACTGCCTCCATGTTCCCCGATTCAAGCGTTATCTATGGCGGCCTGCAATATGACGAGGATGTGGCGCTTATGCAAAGTACCGCCCGTTCCTATGGAGCGGCCGGCGAACCTGGCCCCAAACAGCCTGTTTCTGTAGTTTCTGCGCTTCCCCCCGGCAGTACCCGTGGAGGCGGCTCATGGGGCCCGTTACCAGCATCCCGTACCGAATCCCTCCGGATACATGGCTACCTGAATGATAAAAATATCCCCGCCGCCCTGTATACCGATAACTTGGGCAACGAGGAATCATTCAAACACCTGGACGGCTCAAAAACCAACTTGATCCATTTAGCAACCCACGGCTTTTTCCTTGAGGATATTGAACAAAACCATGATAACCGCGATCTGGTAGAACGCCTCGGCGGCGGCAGTAAAGCCTTTGAAAACCCGCTGCTGCGTTCCGGTCTCATATTGGCCGGAGGCAATCACGCATGGCGCGAGGAAGCGATTGAAGGCGTAGAAGACGGCATCCTTACCGCCGATGAAATATCCCGCCTTAACCTGACCGGCACAAAACTGGTCGTGCTTTCGGCCTGTCAAACAGGCTTGGGGGAAGTAAATAATGGGGAAGGGGTATTCGGCTTGCAGCGGGCCTTCAAACTGGCCGGGGTGGAAACCCTGATAATGAGCCTCTGGGAAGTCGATGATGACGCCACTTCGCAGCTAATGGCAGCCTTTTATCAGCAATGGCTGTCCGGTAAGACCAAACAGGATTCTTTCAAAGAAGCCCAAAGGCAGGTCCGGGTAAAATACCCCTCCCCCTATTATTGGGCCGCCTTTGTATTAATGGATTAAAAAAACGGGGCGCTTAAAAAACGGACCTATTCCAGAATAAGCATCTGGGTTATGCCTTACCCTTACTTTTGCAATCCTCGGCGAAGGTTTCCTGTATGGTTTTTACTACGGCTTCTTCTATGCTGGCTATGCCCTGCTGTAACAGCCGTTCAAAGAGTTCATTGGGTTCCTCCGGTATACTAAAAAGCTGGTGGGTTTCAATGCCGATGGTTGCGGCGAGGCGTTCCAGCATATCGGCTGTAGGAAATGCCTTGCAGGTCTCAACCATAGCGATATAGTGGGTGGACACATCGGCTTTCTCCGCAAACTGCTCCTGGGTCAAGCCAAATCTCCGACGGTTTTCCTTCAAATTAGCCGCCAATATCTCCCTGATATTTGTCATGCGCTTCAATAAACTTACCTTTTAGGTCATTCTATCCCCTTTTGTCTAATTGACTCATTACCGTAAACTTCATTATACTTGACTTATTATTGCATTTCTTGAAGTATCTTGCGGTTCCTATGCCGCAATTCAGGAAATTGCGCCTCAAAGTGGGTCTTAATGACCCATATATGACAAACCCGGTCCTTGCGGACGGGTAAGCGCAGGTGGTGCCTGGCACCTGTGTGTTGACTACAGGAGAAATTTATCATGCAACCTGCCTCTTTTTGGACATTTAATGAAGACTATGATGCATACGGTACCGGTTTTGCCACATTCGGCAAAGAACACCTTATCACTCTGGGGTGTATTGCGGCAGTTTGTGCCATAGCCTGCGTATTCTATCGCAGGTCTTCTACTCCGGTTCGCAAGGTCTTTTTAAGGGTATGGACGATTGTGCCCCTCGTGATTGAGTGTGTGACGCATGTTACCCTCATTTTCACTGTCCATCCCTATCCTGTGCACGAACTGCCGTTTCAAATCTGCAATCTGTTCATGGTCGTGGGCGCTTTCCACGCATTCAAACCAACCAAACTCACGGGAGAGCTGCTTTACAGCCTTGGGCTTGTCAGCCCCCTCTTGTCACTGCTTACCCCCGACTGGACGCGCTTTCCCTTCTTTTCCTATTGGGTGTTTCAGGATTTTATGTACCACTGTTTCCTCGTCGCTACACCGCTGATGCTGCTGTTCGGAAAAGACCTGCGCCCGAACTTTAAAAATCTCGGGAAAGTTACCATCTTTATACTCGGTTTTTTTGCCATCGACGTGATTTTGAACAGCATACTCGGTACCAATTTTGTTTTTTTAAGTTATCCGGCGAAAGGAACCTTTCTGGAGGTTTTGGATAGCTGGTTCAGATTCTTAGGCAAGCGGGGTTACTTACTTGGTATGTTATTGGTGGATCTAACAGTCTGGACTGCCCTGTACCTGCCCTGGATTCTGATTGACTTATGGAAGAAGAAAAAGGTTGCGCAGTGAACGGAACCGGGGAATGAGGGATATATGAAAAGATTTTTTTTGATTCTCGCAATTTTTAAATGCGGTGTCGTGTATTCCCAGATTAACGTAGCAGACGGCGCTATAGAAAATTTCAAAGAATTATTAAATAATCCTCAAATGATAGCTTCTAAAGTTACCGACTTAAACAGAAGAGGCGGATGGGTACTGCTTGAGACGGATTTTCATGTATTTACCGATGCTTCCTTCGCGCAGGTAACAGCCATAATTGGTGATTATGAGAATTACCGGCATTATATTAACGGTAAACGAATCAGAATCTCCTGTGAGATTTTGAGTAAAACAGAAGATGCGCATTTTGCAAGATTCACTACCACAACTATTTCCGGCCCATTTAAATTTATTTTAAGCTTTGATAGTATTGTCCGGGATTTATCCAGAAACCCGCTTGAAAAAATATTGACAATAACGCAGACAGATAAAAACAACAAAAAGGTGAATGCCTATTTTGCGGTAAGATATGTTAAAGAGGTCACTATAGATGGCAAAAAATACACCTATATACGGCTCTACAATAAAGAAGAAGTGAAAAACAGTATTGTTTCGGACGAGTTGATAAGAAAAGAGTCTATACCTGTCAATATCGAAACGCTTGAATTGATAGCTCTGGCAGCAGCGAAGAAATGAAGGATGACAGGGGCGCATTGTTAAATGATCTTTTTGGTGTCCTATTCCAGAATAAGCATCTGGTGTACCCCTAAACGCTCCAGCTCAAGGGAACAGGCCCCGTCGGTGAACGAGAGCTTTGGCACAGCGCCATCCTCAGTCGCGCTTACCTTTGCGGGGGAAAAGCCGGGGAGCCTCAGGGTGATCCGCACCGGGCCCACGGGTAAATTTCTTTCCGCATAGCCGTGCTCAAAACCGCTGTGATTGATATTGATCAAATGGATGATAACCCGGTTTCCCTGGCAATAGAATTTGAAGTCGATAT
The DNA here is from genome assembly GCA_026002595.1 of Spirochaetia bacterium. GTDB lineage: Bacteria > Spirochaetota > Spirochaetia > Treponematales > Breznakiellaceae > BNUT01. The sequence continues at coordinate 24,069 of BOBW01000010.1, forward strand.
AGGCGTCACATTCAACCTTGACGATCCACTTGTCTCCCAAAAGGTACTTAACGATATTCCCAAGCAGATCCCCGTGATCCGGAATGGCGGCGCGGCCGTATGCCGCATCCAGATCCCATGCAACATAAATGGTTTTACCCTTCCCTTCGTGGGTGTATTCGGTAAGCACCGGTATATCCGTTTTGGCCACATCGGTCCAGCTGAATTCCGGCGGATAAATGGGAAAGGCGGGGATCAATGTTCCCAAAACGGATGCGCCGGGAAGGGCGATAATATTTTTCACCGTGCCGCCCAGGGGGAGGGTGTCGGTATTATCAAAACCGGCAAAAACCGGGCTCTGCTTTTTTTCGATTCGGACATAATTATGCAGAACCGGTTTATCCCAGCCGGCGTCCTTATCGGTATTGGCAATTTCCACGGATTTAAAATGCACCCCCAGAAGATCTTCCAGCACCGATGAAGATCGGACCGTCCCGTCGCTGTCCATCACCCCTGTGTGGCCGATGGCAAGAATATTCCCGCCCCGCTTTGCAAAGGCCCTTATCGCCTGAACCTGTTCCGGGGTAATAAGGGCAAGTTCGGTAAGGATAAGCATATCCATATCACGGGTCTGTTCCGCGATATCTTCAACATTTACCGGGAGATAGGGTATCCCCGCGCGGGTAAGGGCCATGTTGATTCCCCGCCAGGCCAGGCCCATCACATCATAGGGCTGGGCCGCGCCGTAGAATTCCACATTGCGCTGGCTCCACAGTACTCCTACATTGGCAATGGGGGTCCGGTTGTACAAATACTGTTCGTGTTTTTGATGCCACTGCATAACCGGCACTTCTGTCTCGTATATCCGCCGGTCTTCCTGATTGCCGCCGACAATATGCCACCAGGGTGTTATGCCCCCGGCAAAACCTTCCAGCATCCAGAGCTGCGCTTCCAGAGGAACGGCGGCCCCCCGGCGGAATGTCAGCGGCCCGCGGGTATAGGCCGCCATACTTTCGGGGATGATTTTATCCCATCCCACCAACTGGTGGAGCAGCATCCCGTTAAGGCTGTTTTGTTCAAAGCCATATCCCTCCCGGCCCTGGTGATCCACCATGATAATTTTTGAACGTTTTGCGACTTCCCGGAGATCGCAAAAACTGGCGTGGTTCCCCACCGGACTGGCGTTCACCATTCCCAGCCAAAGGCAATCCTCGCCGCCGTATTTTGCGCTAACCTGATTGAACAGATCCCAATTGTCGATCCGGTTCTGATAACTCCAGAGAATCCATTTGCGGTAAACCGGATCATTGTAATCCGCCTCTTCCGGCAATTCGGTTCCGTTGTATTTGCGGAATTCCCGTTTGCAGTTTTCGCAGTAGCAAATCGATTTCCGGTTAATGCCGGTCCAGCTGTTATCGGTAAAACCTTCCGGGTGATACTTCTCAATTATTTCCTGTAAAATTTCAGGGATATATTCTTTGTAATAAGCGCTGTTTAAACAGCTTTGATAGCGGCCCTGGATAATAAAGGGGGAGCCGTCTTTTTTCCGGGCAAACCAGTCAGGGTGTTCGCGGTACACATCCTCGGTTGCACGGTTTATGTCCATCCGGGCCAGGATAACAAGGCCGGCCTTACGGCCTTCCGCCACAAATTCCCCAAAGAGATCCCGATCCTTAAGTTTTGCAGCCCGGTAATGGGTTTTAAATTTTGAAGGATAATAGGCGACAATACCGCCCGCATTAACAATAATGGCCTGGGTTCCGGTTTTCTGCCAGAACTCCCGCCAGAAATTCAGATCGCATACTTCCGGATCAATTTCCGTCAGATTCGTCTGCCCATAGCGAAGGGCTTTTTGATACCACTTTTCTATCACGATTCACTCCTGATTCTGCGTCTTAACGCAGGGGCCTTACCGAATGGGTACAAACATAAACCTCGCCGGGCTGTATATGCAGACTCCCCGGTTTATGCACCCAGTCCCCGTCAATCTCTTTACAGGGCAGGGAACTTATGGAACCAAAAAAAGGTTCGATTGCAAGGAATGGAGAACCCGGCTGAGTCCAAAACTGAAGATGATCCGCGCCCCCAAGGTTGATCCTGATGCCCCGGCCGTTCTTGTCATTTTTTAAACAGAGTTCCTGCGAATTATAATTGCTGAAACAAAAACAGCCCTTGGTAAACATGCAGTAATCCAGCTTAATCTGTTTTCCATCGGCACTGAAACATTTTTCGATTTCGCTTATGGGGCCGTAGGCTTTTACGATATTAGTAATACTTTCACTCTTTTCAAATTCGATGCGGTAATCCTCAAAACAGGTCCCCTCTCCGATGGGGCAGTTATAACGCGGATGGCCGCCGACAGAAAAAAAGAGTTCCCGTGTATCCCGGTTTTCTACCCGGTATTCGGTTTTGAGGGATTCCCCTTCAACATAATAGGTTAAACGGAAGTTGAAATGCCGGGGATACTGACGGTAGGTTTCTTCGTCATCGGTAAGTTCGTAACTGATGCGGGTTTCAGTTTTTTCCGAAACAATAAATTCCCGGTCCTGGGCAAAACCGTGCATGGGCATGGCATATTCCTTGCCGTCCAGTGTGTATTTATTGTCCGGAACAGTACCCAGCAGGGGAAAGCACACGGCGGTCCCCAGTTTTTTCAGATCCGCGGGCCGCCAAAAGTAGTTTACATCTTCATCGTTAAAACGTAATTCCCAGGGTTCAACATTGAAACTATCGGAGGTAAAACTTATCCTTTCGTTTTGGATTGTGTGTTTCATTTACGCACCCTTTCTATAGGGAACTATGCCGGGAATTCCAATGGGCAGCGCATAGACCGATTTGCTGGCGGTAATAAAAAGGGTTTTTGAATCCCTTCCCCCGAAACAGAAATTACCAACCTGTTCCGAAACATACAGTATCGCTGCAGGGGATCCGTCGGGGGCGATCACCCAAATTCCACCGGGGCCCGTTACGTAGACATTCCCTTCGGTATCGACCTTCATGCCGTCCACCACACCGGGACCATAGGCAGGGTCCACGGCGGCAAAAACGCCGGTCTTTGATACGGACCCGTCTTTCTTCATGGCAAAGGCGATGATCTGCTGTTTGTCGGAATCGTTTACGTAGAGGATAGCCTCATCGGGAGAAAGGGCAATCCCGTTGGGGCGGCTGAAACTGTCGTCAATGAGACGGGTTTCCCCGCCGGGGGTGACGGCGAAAATTCCGTTAAAGCCAATCGTCCTGGGCCCGCCCATCATGGCCGAATAGGGATCGGTAAAGAAGATGTCCCCGTTCCGGGTAACCACCACATCGTTGGGACTGTTGAGCTGCCTGCCCTCAAAGGTTCCCGTGATAAGAACGCTTTTTTCACTGTCCGTATAGGCGATTCCATGGGCGGAGGATTCGGCGGCCACGATGCGGCCATCGGCGTCCATGGATAAACCGATGGCCCGGTTTGCGTGATCCCGGTAAAGGGTCTGCCCATCCTTTTCAGTCCATTTAAGGATGAGGTGGTCCTGGAAATCGGTAAAATAAAGACAGTCCTCTTTGATGTCCCAAACCGGCCCTTCGGTAAAACGGAAACCCGAGGTTAACTGCCGCAGTTCACCGCCTGAAAAAATGCGGTCCGCAAGGGGAGAAAACTTTTTGATTAATTCCATGACATGGGCCTCACTACTGCGGGATTTTCGTCATAATAAAGAGAATCAGGGGGCGGGAATATCCGGTCAATTTCTTTAAGCACATCTTCGGTAAGTTTTATCTCGACGCTGTGGAGCAGTTCCTGGAGATCCGCCAGGGTCGCGGGTCCGATAATCGGAGAGGTAACCGCAGGGTGGTTCATTTCCCAGGCAACAGTAAGGTTGGCAGGTTTTTCGCCAAGGTCATGGCAGAGCTTCGCGTATTCCAAAAGCTGGGGCCGGTACTTCTCCACCAATGGGGCAGAAAGCGCTTCAATGGGGCGGGCTGTGGAGGGATCAAGTAGATCCACAGCCAGCACTCCCCGCCTGAGGGGGCTGAACAGTGTTACTGCGATACCCTGATCAATACAGCAGGGGAAGGCTTCCAGTTCCGCTCCCCGGCAGGTCATATCGTAACGATGCTGCTCACAGATAAGCCCCATAAAATGGCGGTTCCGGGCCGCTTCCTGGGCCTTCATAATTTCCCAGCCGTTGAACTTGGAAGAGCCCACATAATCAAGCCGGCCCGCTTTGACAAAGGTTTCAAAGGCTTCCCAAATTTCATCCCATTGAACATAACGATCCACATGGTGCATTGAGATCATTTCGATATGATCGGTCTGGAGCCGTTCAAAGGACCCTTCAATATGACGGCGGAGTTTCCAGAGGGAATAATCATCGTTCGTATTAATGCCATCGTAATCGTTGTTAAGCATGGTCCGTCCAACCTTGGTGGCAAAGAAAACCTTTTCCCGGCGGCCGCCCCCCTGCTTAAACCACTTTCCTACGATCCGCTCCGAATCGCCTGAGGTGCCTTCCCCATGGTTGCCATACACATTGGCGCAGTCAAAAAAATTGATCCCCGCCTCCAGGGCGGCGTCCATTATTTTGAAGGCTTCCTTTTCATTGGTGGCCGCCCAGTTGCCCACAAAGTTGGTATTGTAACCCCAGTTACCTGTTCCCAGACAGAGCCGGCTGACCTTGACATTGGACCGGCCGAATTTCTTGTATTCCACGGTTATCTCCTTGAAACTGACGTTGGATGTTCCTTGAAACTGACGTTGGATGTTCCTCTTAACGGTTAAGTTCGCCCCAGCCTTCGTAGGCCCAGGGCGCCGCGCCGCCGGGACCGGGGAAAATTTTGTCGATCCGGTTCATGGTTTCCGGGCTCAGCACAATGTCTGCGGCATGGATAAGCTCCTTGAGATCCTCCGGCGTGCAGGGGCCGATGATCACCGAGCTGATGGCCGGGTGGGCCAACTGCCAGGCAACGGTTACGGCCCCCACCGGCTCCTTAATGTCGTGGCAGAGCTTTGCGTACTCGGTCAGCTGGGGCCGGTACTTTTCGACCACCCGTTGGGCTTCATCACTTAAGGGGCGTTTTTCCGGTTCCAGAAGATCGATGCCCAGCACACCCCGGTAAAGGGGGCTGAAAATCGTGATCCCGATACCCTGATCCAGGGCCATGGGCAGAATTTCCAGTTCCGACTGGCGGATCAGAGGATTGTACACATGCTGCTCGTTTACGATGCCCATAAAATTACGGCGATGGGCCACCTCATTGGCCTTCATGATCTCCCAGGCTGACCCGTTGCTGCTGCCGATATAATCAACCTGTTCACTGCGGACCAGGCTTTCGTAGGCTTCCCACACTTCGTCCCAGGTGGTGCGCTGGGCTATGTCGTGCATCAGGTAGAGTTCCACATGATCCGTCTGCAGGCGCTTGAGGGATTCCCTGAAATGACGGCGGATCTTGTACAGGGATATGTTCGGCGGCTGGTTGGGACCATCGTAAGTGTATTCCTTTACCAGATGGCCAGACTTGGTGCTGATCACGGTCCGCTCCCGGCGTCCGTTGCCTTTGGCAAACCAAGTGCCAACTATGGCCTCCGAAAGACCGCAGTAGCCGCCCTCGCCGTGGCCGCCGTAGGCATCGGCGGTATCAAAAAAGTTGATACCCCCTTCCAGGGCCAGGTCCATAAGATAATGGGCGTCCTTCTCCACCACGGAGCCCCAGTTTCCATAACCGTTGCCGCCGCCGCCAAAGGTGCCCGTGCCCAGACAGATACGGCTAACCTTCATGCCGGTGCGGCCCAAATAATTGTATTGCATACCCTCTCCTATAACTTCAAATTTTGCGCCCGGAGATCATCCTGCAGTTCCTTTACATTGATGGTCCGGGGGGTGAGTTTTTTCTTGAAGGCGAGGCCCGCTGCGGTTCCGGCGGCCTGGCCGGTATACATGCAGGCGGAAATGGCCCGGACCCCGCTTTCGGCCACGTGATCCGCGGAGATACAGCGGCCGGCCACGAGGAGGTTCTCCAACCCCTGGGGCAGCAGGGTGCGATAGGGGATTTCAAAGTTGAGGCCGTCCTTGGGGTAGGAGCAGATGTAGCCGTTATACCCCGCGTCCTGGGGGCTGCCCTCGTTCATGTTGGCGTCCGGGGAAAGCATGTCGTAAAACTGGGGGAACAGGGCGATTTCGTCCTCAAAATGGCGGCCCGTTAACACATCGTCGATGGTCAGCCGGTAGTCGCCATGGATGCGGCGGCTGTCCCGGAACCCGATCTCCGGCGCAATAGAGGCAAGCTCGGTTTTCTCAAAGCCTTCAAAGTTTTTCTTCATATAATCGCACATTTCCAGGATGTACCGGCGGCATTCCGTTTCGCCCCGGGTCAAATCGGCAAAACTGGTGGGATCGATGCCGTAGGCGCAGGGGTAGTTGATGTAGGAAATCTGCCCCGCCTGGGTCAGCCGGCCAAAGGGGATGTCCTGCCGCTTGCAGGAAAGCCCGGTTTTACCTGCCCGGTAATCCTCCCGGAAACGCTTGCCAATCACCTTGAGGTGATCCTCCCCGCCTTTCAGCATGAACTCCGCGTCCACCCCGGTGATCCTAAAGTTGACTGTCCCCGGCTGGCAGCGGTGGTCCTTGTCGCGGCCCTGGTCAAAGGGAACCCCGGCGGCAAAGGCCACATCCCCGTCGCCGGTACAGTCGATGATCTGCGCGGCCTTGATGGCCACCGGCCCCTGCTTGCTCTGGATGACCACATGGGTGATTTTATTGCCCTCCCGCACCACCTCATTCACAAAACTGTGGAGGAAAATCTCCACCCCCGCGTCCGCCACAAAGGTATCGAGGAAAATTTTGAGGTATTCGCTGGAAAAGCGGTGCTGCGCATTGGGCCGTATGTCGCCGCTGCTGCCGAATTTTGCGCGGTACTTGGCTTCCAGCTCGGCATAGATGCCGCTGGCCTTAAAGCTCAGATTATGGAAGAAGTGGTTACAGGTTTCCACATAGCTTGCGGTAATGTTCCCGCCCAGAAAGCCCCGTTTTTCCAGCAGGATCACCCTGCTGCCGCTTCGCGCCGCCGCCACCGCCGCGCCTATACCGGCGGGCCCGCCCCCGGCCACAAGCACATCCGCTTCCTTATACACCGCCGCCGTCCGCTGGGGAAGATTGATAGTCATGGCATACTCCTTTTTTCAAAATACTAATTCTTGAAAAAGTTCATCTAAATTTAGAATAGTATAAACCCGATTCCGCGGATTGGCAAAGGGGGTGGTGGGTTTAGCAGTAATTCCAAATTTAACCACTGACCACACGGACAACACGGACAAAGACGATAGAAATAAAGGCTCTAACCAGGCTTGCCGGTGAATCCAAGGCGCAGGTTATGAATTATCCGGCGGCAACCGGGCTTAAATTGAGTTTTCTGGTAAATTTTTGAGCGTTCCCCAAAGCGGAAACCATAAGGATCATCCGTTAATCTGTCTGTGAGGTCAGTGTGGTCCGTGGTTTTTCCTAATTTGGAATTACTGTGGGTTTAGTTTGGGAAAAAGGTGGAGAGAAGGCCGACCGTCTATTGCCTGGGTAAAATGGTATAACTGAATTTTGCGGCTGCTACAGGATTTGCGGTTTGACCGCCTGAGCCTTCGACAAGGAGACCGCGGGTAATGATGGAGCCGGAAACAGGCGCCGCGCCGCCCGCAGTCACCGTGAAGGGCTTTTCGTATGCCGCAGCCAGGATGTATTCCTCGCCGTAGGGCATGGTCATCCTGAACCGGGTATTGTCCGGTATCTGCCGGGTTTCCCCTGCCTTGATAAAATTATTGTCCTGCGCAACGGTTGGATAAATAACCTGGGTGTTTCCCTCCACATCAACATGGGTGATCTTAATGTAACAATTCTCCTCGGCATAAATGCGCATGGTCATATATTCACCGTCATAATAAACGCCGTCCAAATCGTCGGGGGCGACCCTAAGGGTAAAAGCATTGTCTTTGCCGTTGTAGGGGGCGATAGCCGACTGCTTGGCGTCAAATTCCGTTTGGGAAATAACCGCATTGTTTTTTGGGGGCAGCATCGAAAGGTTCCGTTTGCCGAGTTCATCCGCAGGGATGACAAATAGGGCGGAACCTAAAACAGCCCTGTCACGGGCGGTGGAAATTAACCGGAGGGAAACTTCCGCGTCCCTGCCCAGGGAGGAAAAACTTCCCTCCACTATGCCCTGCACCGCCGGGGCCGATTCGCCGCTTACGCCGGCGCCGACAATGAGATATTTTGCCTGCTGCCGGGATGCGCTGATTTCAATATTTCTTTTAAGGTAATCCGAAAGGCTCGTTACGGTTCCGCCGTTGTTAAGGCTTATTCTGCCGACCCCTACCTTTAAACGCTGATCGATGTTCCGGCCCATTTCCGCTACCGCCCGATCGATTTCCGCATCCAGCCCGTTTTGCGGACCGGCATCGGCATTCAGTAAACCGGCGAGCCGGGCATCGGGGCGGACATTGAGGGCGCGTATGCTGCTGCTTGCGCGTTCAACATCGGTGGCATAGATCACCAGGCGGTATTCATCCCCCAGGCGGGTCATCTGCCCATAGATGATGGTCTGGGGGCCGTACTGCTGACCGATGGACCGGGCGGATTCATCGCTCACTTCCCCGGACATCTGGTAGTTCATTTCCCTGCGGATCTGTTCCAGGTTCCGCCTGTCAACCATAACAAAGCTGTCTGAATTTTCAAAGCGGCTCCACAGTTCCTCAAAAATATAATCGGAGACGCTTTCCGCTTCAAATCCGGTGAGTGCTATCATGGAACCCCTGGACAGCTTTGCGGTAAAATAATCCGCCGCATCGGCAATGGCGGCGTCAAGGGTCAGGCTGTTTTCGGAATAGACGGGAGCCGGGGCATTGGCTTTTTGGGACGTGCAGGCGGCAAAGCTTAAAACCGTAACTGTTAACAGTATTACTAACTTTTTCATAACATGATGCTCCTTTATCTGATTTCCGCAATGGGGAAATCGTGGTAACCCTGATAGTATGATTTGGGATGCTGCCGGTGCTGGGTAATGCGGATGACTTCGCTTGAAACATAGCCGCTCAACTGCAGCATGCCCACGCTCCCGGCGGACTTTGCCGCGCCCGCTCCCTGTAGTTCCCGGATGATGCTGTAGGAAAAAACGCCGTGCTTAAATTCGGGAAGCTCCTCGGAGGCTTCATTTCCCTGGCTGGCGGAAAACACAAAGGCGTTACTGTTCATCAGGGAACGGATCAGGCGGCTGCTGTCCACACCGCCTGACTGGCAGGCATCGATAAAGACCAGCCGGTTGCCCGGTTCATCCAGCACAGAGACAATATCATCGGCGGTGATTACCCGCGCAGGATCAAGTGAACCATCCGCGGTAAAGGCCGCATCACGGGGCAGGAAGAAAAAGCGCCCGGTACGATCGCTGATACCGTGCCCCGCAAGGAAGAACAGGATCACGTCCCGCGGACCGGCCCCGGCGAGGAATTGCAGGTTGTCCCGGATATTTTGGGCGGTGGGGTTTACGGCGGAATCATCGGCAATCAGGAGGGTGTTTACCTTTCCGTAACGTTTGCCTTCCTGTTTTTTAAAGGAACTGATAATTTCCCTGGCATCGTTGACGCAGTAGTTCAGGTTCGTCAATCCCTTGAGGCGGGGACCGGCGTTGTCGTATTGGTTTACCCCAACGGCGAGTATCCAGAGATTGGGAAGGGTGATTTGCTGCCCGGTCCGGGTCTGCCAATTTAGTTCTACTGTTTTTCTGCTTTCCGCATAGCCGTTAAAGGCAACCACTTCTATGATGTTTTGTCCGGGATCAAGATTTACCGGAAGCTCGAAGCTGACATTTTTTTGATTGCCCGTAAGGCTCAAGCTTGCCTTTTCCGCAGTAAGCCCGGCTGTTCCGGTAATGGAGCTCAATTCATCCCGGCCTATGAGCCTGCCGTTTACCAGAATCTTGATATTTTGAATGGGCTGATTTTGGTCGGCAATGACAACGGAAAGATTGGCTGTAGTGGTAGTAACACTGCTGCCGCTTACCGGAGATTGGATAGTGACCGTTGGGGGACGGAAAGAGGCGGCCTGCTGGATGGTGATACCTGTGCGGGATTCGGGATCGGGCCGGCCATTGAGCCGGGCCTGCACAACTTCCGGCCGATAAAAAGCAGAACGGTAGGCGTCTATGCCGGTAACTTCATTACCGATACGGACATAGAGATACCGATCGCCCCGGGGAGAAGCGTTGAAGTAACCGTCCGGGGTGATGCATATCCATTCTTCGTTGACCGAAGCAACCTGGTTTGTTGTTTCCACGGTGAGCCCCCGGCTGCCCGCAGTGATATTCGCATCCTTGCCGGTAAAGTTTACATATTGGGCGATTTCTTTGCCGGTTTCGGCGTCCCAGATGCGCACAGTTCCGTCCTTACCACCTGAAAGAATACGCTTACCATCGGCGCTGTACCGCGCAGAGAAAACCGTCCCCTTAAGCTTCCTAATGGTACGCACTTCATTTCCGTTCTCCGTATCCCAGATTCTAATGGTCATATCATCAACACATGCGGCAATAAAGCGTCCATCGGGGCTAAAGGCAATAGATCGTACAACATGGGGTTGACTCAGGGTACGCAGCAACTGACCGCTCTGTGCATCCCAGATTTTAACCGTTTTATCACTACTCCCCGAGACAATATATTTTTCGTCCGGGCTCAACGCAATTTCTACTACATAATAGGTGTGCCCGGTAAGGGTGCGCAGGATTACGGCGCTCTCCACATCCCAGATTTTAATCGTATTGTCAAGAGATCCGGAGATGATACGCCGTCCATCGGCACTATAGACAATGGATACTACATTTGCACCGTGTCCTTTGAGGGTGAGGAACATCTGACCGCTCTCTGCGTCCCAGATTCTAATCCCCCGGTCACCGCCGCCAGTCCCTGCTGCAATATATTTTCCATCAGGACTGTATGCCACACAAAACACCGTACCTGGGTTACTAAAAGTGCGCAGTAACTGCCCGCTCCCCGCATCCCAAATTTTAATCGTCCTATCAGCGCCCCCTGATGCAATATACTTTCCGCCAGGGCTATAGGCTATTGAATATACTCTATCGGTATGACCCACAAGGGGCTGTAATAAACGCCCCTCTTCCGCATCCCAGACTATAATACTATTGTTTTCTGAACCGGAAACAATACGTTTTCCATCGGAACTGTAGATCGCTATATTTTTTGAATCGGTATACCCTGTAATGGCCAGCAATTCCCGTCCGCTCTCCGCATCCCAAACCTTAAGGGTTGTATCGCCGCTCACCGAAACGATACGCCGTCCGTCCGGGCTATAGGCCGCCCCAAATACCGTATTGGTATGTCCTTCAAGGGAGTATAATTCCTGCCCGCTCTCCGCATCCCAAACTTTAAGCGTTCTATCAGTGGACCCGGAGACGATACGCCGTCCATCAGGGCTATACGTTACCGTGATTACCCTAAAATCAGGATGCGTCATTACTGCCGTATGCACCTCCTGCCCGCTCTCCGCATCCCAAACCTTAATCGTTCTATCATAGGATCCGGAAGCGATATGCCGCCCATCAGGACTATATGCCACCGAAGTTACCCGGGCATCATGACCGGCAAGGGTACGAAACTCGCGGCCATTTCCTGCATCCCATATCTTGATTGTTTTATCGTAGGATCCCGAAACGATATGCTTTCCATCAGGACTATACGCCACACTAATTACCGTTTTGGTATGTCCTTTAAGGGAGTATAATTCCTGCCCACTCTCCGCATCCCAAATCCTGATAGTTGTATCAACCGAACCTGAAACGATATACTTTCCATCAGGGCTATACCTCACGCAGACAACTATCTCGTTATGGCCCCTGAGGGTACGTAGTTCCGATCCGCTTTCAGCATCCCAAATCCTGATAGTTGTATCTTGCCCTCCCGAGACGATATACCGCCCATCAGGGCTAAAGGCCGCCGACTCTGCGGACCCAATATGACCATAAAGGGTACGGATATTCCTGCCGCTTGCCGCGTCCCATATTCTAATTTCACCATCGGACCCGCACGAAACAATACGGCTTCCGTCAGAGCTGTACGCCACCGAATAAATAGCGCCGTCCAAATGAGGGAACACCTCTACGCCGGCATCTTCGCTTCCGGGCTCTACTACAAGGCCGCGTGTATTTGGTTCAACGCTTCCGTTTACAATGCCTGTCTGGCTGCAGCACAAAAAGGCGAATGAGAAAACAATTAACAGTTTCGCAAAATTTTTCATAGAGCGCCCCTATTACACATCGTTTAGCCTGTTTTCAAAATAACGTGATAAATCCCATGGGCCCGGCAATATATAGTCAGGATCATCTTCAATCACCGTTCCAAAATTCTTCTTCATCAAGCCAAACAGTATCTTTATCCGCTGCCAACTTTTTTGCTTCAGATAATTTTTTGTGGATATACTCTTTCTGCGCATAGAATTCAAATTCTGCATCAGAAAAATCATTTTGAATTTCACTGATTTGCTTTACCTGAACTCCAACCATATTAGCTCCAGTAAATAAAGGATAAGGGCGCCATTGTCATTTTGTCAATGTCTCCACAAACACACCCAGCCCTTTGTAGCGTTCATAAATCCCATCGTAGACCTTTGCCCGCTCCGCATTTGGCGTGTAGATTTTTTCGATGGGTGCGCCCATGGCTTTTTGGGCGGCGGGGATGTCCGGGTAAAGACCGGCGGCGACTGCGGCAAACATGGCAGCGCCCAGCGCCACCGACTGATCCCCGGCGGCAACTTCGATGGGCATCTTGAGCACGTCCGCAATGGTCTGCATCACAAAACTTGATTTGCCGGCTATTCCGCCGACTGCGGCGATGCTTTCGATGGGGACGCCCTCTTCGCGGAAACGTTCCGTGATGGCCCGCGCGCCAAAGGCGGTTGCCTCCACAAGGGCGCGGAAAATGCGCGGGGCAGAGGAACCCAGGCCCAGGCCGACGATGGCCCCTTTCACCAGGAGGTCCGCGTCGGGACTGCGCCGGCCGTTGAGCCAGTCCAGGGCAACAAGGCCTGAATCAAGGGGATCAATTTTGTCCGCGGCCTTTTCTAATTCGGGGAGAATTTTTTTTGCGATTGCCCTGGTAAGTTTCTCCTTCGCTGCCTGGTCAATGCCTTCGATCTCAATGCCGGGAAGGATGTTTTCCAGGGGCCAGAGCAGTAATTGGCGGAACCAGGCGTAGGCGTCGCCGAAGGCGCTTTGCCCCGCTTCGTAACCGATCATGCCGGGAACAATGGAACCGTCAACCTGTCCGCAGATGCCCCGGATGGGTTTTTCCTCGCCAAGGGGTTTGGGGCCCACGATCATGTCGCAGGTGGAGGTGCCCACCACCATCACCATCCGGCCGGGACGCACCCCGCCGCCGACTCCGCCGACATGGGCGTCCACTCCGCCTACCGCCACGGGGATGAGCGCGGGAAGCCCCAGCCGGGCGGCCCATTCCCTGGTCAATAATCCACTTACCGTATCGCTGGTGTAGGTTTTGTTTCCCAGGGTTTCCCGTATCTTTACCAGCCGGGGGTCCAAACGGGAAAGAAAATCATCACTGGGATAGCCGCCCTCGTTACTGGAACCTTTGCCTGCAAAAGTTCCATGCCACATGGCTTTGTGGCCCATGACGCAGCGGCTCCGTTTTATTGAAAGGACATCGGCGCTGCCGGTAAGCATCGCGGCCATCCAGTCGCAGTGTTCCAGAAAAGAATAGGCCGCGGCGGCCACGCCGCTGTCTTCGGAGAGGACCCGCATCACCTTTGCCCAAAAACATTCCGGGGAATAGGTTCCCCCCTGAAAGCGGGTATAATCAATGCCCCCCCAGGATTTTGCGAGATCGTTGATCCGGCCCGCTTCCGCGCCGCCGGTGTGATCCTTCCACAGCACAAACATGGCGCTGGGGTTTTCCGCGAATTCACTTTTAAGAGAAAGTGGCTGTGCGGTCCGATCAACCGCGCAGGGGGTGGAGCCCGTGGTGTCGATAGCAATACTGCGGATTTTTGCTGCAGCTTCCGGACCCGCTTTTCCAAGGGCATCCCTGACGGTCTGTTCCAGGGTTTCAATATAGTCCAGGGGATGCTGACGGAACTGATTCGCCGCAGGATTACTGTAAAGCCCTTTGGCCCAGCGGGGATAATTTGTCACCGCGGATGCAAGCTCCTCGCCGCAGGCGGCGTCGATGATCACAACGCGGCAGGAATCGGTTCCGTAATCCAGGCCCAAAACATAGGCTTCACCCTTTTGCAGTTCCATCACATTCACCTTAACGGAATATCACACTTACCGGGGAAAGGACCGTGTATTCCCGTTCTTTTTTGAGAAGCCCGGTTTTGCGGTTTACCTTAAAGACAACAAGGTTATCGGATCTTTGGTGAAGGGCCAGTAAAAAATTCCCCGATGGATCAAGAATGAAATCCCGGGGACTTATGCCCCCGGATGGAACGGCGTCAATAAATTCGAGCAGCCCGGTTTTTAAAACCTTGAACACGGCAATACTCTCATGGCCCCGGTTTGATGCGTAGAGGAATTTTCCGTCAACGCTGATCCGTATCGCCGCAGCAATACTGTCGATCTTCTTACCCTTGGGGAGCGCGGAAATATTCTGAAGTTTTTCAAACTTGGGTCCATCCCCTTTTGCTCCGTCATTGGTAAACTTAAACACATCCACGGTGGATTCAAGTTCATTCAGAACATAGGCGAATTCCCCCGACGGATGGAATACGCCGTGCCGGGGCCCATGGCCGGGTTTTGCCGACATAAAGGGAACTTTCCAGGGAACAAGGGGCTTGTCACTTTTTTTATCGAAGCTGTAGCACATCACCTTGTCGGAACCAAGATCGCAGGCGAAGCCGTTTTTGAAATCCGGGGAAAAGGTGAAGGAATGGGCGTGGGCCTTTTCCTGGCGGCCCGTGTTCGGCCCGGTCCCTTCATATTGAAGAATCTGAATGGGATCCCCCAACAGGCCCTTCTTGTCGATGGGCAGCGCCGCAATGACGCCCCCGGAATAATTGGCCACAACCGCCAGGGCGCCGTCCTTGTGTATCACCACATGGCAAGGCCCTGCCCCGCCGCTGCTCTTGTCATTGAGGAGCGTAAGGCTCCCGTCCTTGTCAACCGAAAAAGCGGAAACCGCGCCGCTGCTCCCGCCCACCTCGTTTACCGCGTAAAGATTTTTCTTTGAAGGGGACAGCGCAAGGTACGATGGATTCACCCTTTCCGCCGCAAGGCGGATGTCCTCTATCACACCGGTTTCGCTGTTCATGCTGAACCCATAGATTCCCTTTGCCTTGCCCCCCGAACCTTCGGTATAGGTTCCGATATAGCCTGAAAAATTTGCCATGATAAGTCCTCCTGTTTTCATTATATCACTATTGACAAGTCTTAAAAAATCCCCCAAACTCAAAAGGTATACTTCAAAGGAAGTGAGGCGCCCGGCATAGGCCGGAAATCCTCCGCTATCCCGTAACTGTGATTGGGAACAATTCCGTCAAGAACCGCCACTGGCCGCAAGCCGGGAAGGCGGACGGAAAAGGTCAGACCCATAAGCCAGGAGACTTTGGTATACAACGGCCCCCCTGCGGGACTGAATCTAATTTCCAGGCTTCGGGGACTGAGCCTTGGGAAAGACTACCGCATTTCATGTCCGGTGCTTTTTCTCAATCCTTTCTTCGGAAAAGGAGCAACCTATGTTTCGGAAAAACGCTTTGTTAAGGAACACGTTTTCTCTCTTCGCTGTTTTCGCCCTTGTTATTGGGGCGCTGCCGCTTGTGGGGTGTAACGATGATTCCGGTTTCGTGGATGATCACAAACTCAATAGCGGGCTTATAGGTATATGGAGCTATGGAAGTGATGCGTATACGATCAACGCTGATACGTTGGTTTATACGTCTACTTATGAGGGCGTTACCACCGGTTTTACCAGTAGCATTGAATACATCTACAATTTTAGTGAAACTGCGGGGGTCATTATTGTCGAATATACAACTAAACCGACTTATTATGATTATGATGCGTCTTGGAACCCTATTAACCCACATGAACCGGAGGGTAGTTTTATAGGCATTTATTTTCGGAATTTAACGGCAGCAACGGTTAAATTGGGAAGCGCCTATGAAGCTGATTTTTCAGAGGTAGAGGTTGCTACCCTGGCCGAGGCCAAGGAGAAATTCAAACCGGCAAACATCAGTTTGTACGGCGGTGAATTGTCTATGACCTCACCCCAAACCAGACAATAGCCATAAACAGCATAATGATTTCCTGTTTACCAAAGGCCGCGAGATTGTTCCCGGCCCTTATCCTGATCCTGTACGTCCTCTGTCCCCTGCATCCGCAGGAAGACACGGCGCAGGGGGAAGGGATTGCGGCGCTTGAAGAAAATCTTTTTGATGATGATATTTTTCTTATGGAGGGTGAGGGACTCACGGTAACGGCGAGCCCTGAAACCACCCAACAGATGAAGATCGTTACCAAAGAGGAGATTGATACTGTCCACGCCCCGGACCTTGCAAGTCTTTTGCAGGAAACTTTGGGCCTGGGGATCACCAGTTACGGCGGCTACGGCAGCCAGACCGACATCAACATGCGGGGCTTTGACTCGGAACGGATCGCTTTTTTGATTGACGGCGTTCCCGCCAATTCCCCCCTGTCCGGTGAGTTTGATATCAGCATGATCGATCTTAACAATATCGAGCGTATTGAGGTTATCTACGGCGGTTCTGATACCAAGTACAATGTTTCAGGCGCATTGGGGGGGGTGATCAATATCATCACCATAAAAAAACAGAAGCCCGGTTGGCGTCTGGGGGGCAGTATTACTAACACTTCGGCTCTGCCCGGCGAATACCGTGAGAAAGACGGAAGTAAGGGCAGTCCTCATTTTGAAGACCTTCTTGATACACAGAACGCCGCATTTTTCGCGGGGTTCGGTGCGGAAAAATTTTCCCTTTCCGCCAATCTGTTTGCCAACCGCGCGGGGAATCATTTCCTCTACAGGGATACTATTTTTGAAAAAACCCGCCGCAGGGAAAGCAGCGAAGTTTGGGATACTGGGGCCTCCGTATCTTTTGTGCGGAATCTGCCGGACGATTATTCAAAACTGATTATTTCAACTGATTTCTATTACGGCGATAAAAACATTCCCATGTCGGGTTACTCAAGCATGGCGGGAAAACAAACCGATATTTCTTTACGGCAAAATATCATGCTCGACATGCCTCGTTTTTTTAGGGACGATCTTGCCACGGAGGCCAGTATCAGTTATTCGTGGCAGGATTTGGGCTATGATCCGCCGGCGGGGAGCAGTTCCCTTCACGACCAGCACAGTATTACTGCGATTAACCGGTGGAGCTGGTATATGATGGAAAAACTTACCCTCAGGTCCGGATGGGACTACCGCTTTAACCATCTGGATTCCACGGAGAACGGCCTCCGCGGCCGCCATGACGGCGGCGTTTATCTTACGGCGGAGTATAAGCCCCATAAAACATTTTTGATTATCCCCTCGGTAAAGGCGGTTTTCAGCGGCCCCGGCAGCGCGGAGCCCGTGGTAGCTGTGCCAAAACTCGGCTTCCTGTGGAATGTAAACGACTCCTTAAGTCTCAAGAACAACTACTTCCGCAGTTTCAAGCACCCCGACTTTGAGGACCTCTACTGGACCGGGGGCGGCGAAACGGGCAACCCTGACCTGCGGCCCGAAAACGGCTGGGGGGGCGATCTGGGCGTCGCTTATCGTTTCAAAAAAAACTGGAACATCGAAGGCGTTTTCTTTACCCAATGGACCAACGATTCGATCCACTGGTACGGCACGGGCGGTGTCTGGAAGCCCCGGAATGTCGGAGAGGCAATCTTCTTCGGGGTGGACGCAAAAGCAAGGGGAGATATTCCGCTCACCAAAGGCCCGTTTAGAAAAATCAGTCTTTCACTATCATATCAGTACCTTTTGAGCTATCTTTTGAGTTATGGATATACCTACGATTCCGACAAGCGCATTCCCTACATGCCCATGCACAGCATCGGTGCATCGGTGAACATTCCCTGGAAAATCGGTGCCAAGGGGAATGAAGGGTCGCTCCTCATCTCCGGCCATTACGAAAGTCTGCGTTATGCGGAGACCGCGAATATCACCGAACTGGATCCCTGCTTTTTGCTCAACATAACGGTGAACCAGCATATCAACAAAAACATCAGCGCCTTCGCCGTGGGGCGGAATATCCTCAACACTTCTTATGAATCATTCAACGACTACCCCATGCCGGGGCTTACCATAACTATCGGGATGCGGGTAAACTATGAGGGGATCAATGTACCATGAAACAGAAAACAACAGCAGTATTACTATTGATATTCTTGATACTGACCGGATGTAACCGAAGCCAGGGCGGGGGCGCAGGGGCGCGGGCAGCCGCAAACCCCGGCGGAACAGCGGACAACGCCGTTGTCATCAACCGCATCATCTCCACCGCCCCATCGAATACGGAGATCATCATCGGCCTTGGCCTTGGGAACAGGATCATTGCGGCGGACAAATATTCCATGCTCATACCGGGTCTGCCGCCGGATATCGCGGAGATAGATTTTTTCTACCCCGATCCGGAGGCGATCATCGGCCTGGTTCCTGACATCATCATTACCAGCGAACACAATGTGTACGGCGCGGGGGACGATCCCTTCCGGCTGCTTAAGGAAATGGGGATCGCCGTGGTCTACCTTCCTACCAGCAATAGTATCGCCGACATTTACCGGGACATCGAAACCATCGCCGCCGCGCTTGATGCGGCGGAAAAAGGGCAGGAACTGATACAAAACATGAATGGGCAGATCAACAGTATTACTGCGATTGGGAGTAGTATTACCGTGAAAAAATCGGTTTATTTTGAAATATCACCCGCCCCAAATATGGTGAGTATGGGCCGGGAAACTTTTCTTAACGAAATGATTGAACTCATTGGGGCGCAGAATGTTTTTGCCGACAAGACCGGCTGGATTGCCCCCGGCGCGGAGGCCGTGCTGGAACGGAACCCCGATATTATCCTGACCAATGTCAATTTTATTGATAACCCGATCGGCGAAATCAAAAAACGTGACGGCTTTCATACCATTAAAGCCGTACGGGACAATGCGGTGTATACCATCGACACCGATTCCTCATCCCGGCCGTCCCAGCACATCATCCTGGCCTTAAAGCAAATGGTCCATGCGGTGTACCCGAATTATTATGACTAACAACAAAAAAATCTTGACAGGCCTGTTAGTATCACTGTTTATATTATGCGGCGGCTCTGCGCTGGGGAGCTCTTCCATCAGCATTATTGACACCCTTAAGGTTATGCTGAACCTGACCGGCGGCCTTGACCCCAAGGATATTGCCATAGTCCGGCAGCTCAGGCTTCCCCGTGCGCTGCTGGCCTTTATGGCCGGGGGCGCATTGGCAATGAGCGGCGCGGTGTTTCAGTCTGTATTGAAAAACCAGCTCGCCTCGCCCTACATCATCGGCGTGTCATCGGGGGCCTCACTGGGGGCGGCGCTGATTATCATCAGCGGCTTTAGCCTGCCCTTTATCAAAGGCTTTACTTTGCCCCTCACCGGTTTTGTGTTCAGCCTGAT
Organism: Spirochaetia bacterium; assembly: GCA_026002595.1. Taxonomy (GTDB): domain Bacteria; phylum Spirochaetota; class Spirochaetia; order Treponematales; family Breznakiellaceae; genus BNUT01. Next base: position 43,674 of record BOBW01000010.1, read on the forward strand.
GACGGTGTTTTTTGTAATCGCCTTTTCTTCCCGGCTGGACCGGACCATGTCCAACAACACAGTAATACTGTTCGGCATGGTGGTTTCCCTTTTCGTAAACGCCCTGCTCACCACCATTACCGCCGTCTTTCGTGAGGAACTTAAAACCCTGGTGCTCTGGCAGATGGGGAGCTTTGCCCTCAAGGGCTGGCCCTATGTTACGCTGATGCTTCCCTTTCTGGTGATAGGCGGCCTGGGGATCGCCCGGTACACACGGGAAATGGACATCCTCACCTTTGGTGAAGATGAGGCTCAATCGGTGGGGGTGGAAATCCACGGAATACGGAAGCGGTTGTTTTTTTTCGCCGCCGTATTAACCGGCGGCGCAGTGGCCCTGAGCGGCGCCATCGGCTTCGTGGACCTTATCGCACCCCATGCGGCGCGGAAAATCGTGGGCTCCAATCATCGCTACGTGATCCCCATGTCCTTCGTCATCGGCGGCAGCCTCATGGTGATCACCGATCTTATCGCCCGGACCATCATCTCCCCATCGGAACTGCCCGTAGGCGCCATCACGGCGATCATCGGCGCGCCATTCTTCGCCTGGGTTTACTTTAAAAAAGGTTAGGGCGGGAAAAATGCTGGAAATCAATAATCTGTACGCCGGTTATGACGCCGGGCGCGTTAGCGCCCATTCAATCCTTCCTATCGGAAAACGACCCGAAGGGGCGCATGACGGCGTGGACATTATCAAAAACATCAACCTTGAAGCCCGGACGGGGGAGATACTCTGTATCGCCGGACCCAACGGCTGTGGCAAGAGCACTCTCCTTAAAACCATTGCCCGGCTGCTTCCCTATCGCGGCAGTATTACTGTTGATGGGCAGGACGCCGCCTCATTTACGCGAAAGGACCTGGCAAAAAAAATCGCCCTTCTGGGGCAGATCTCCCAAATCTATTTTCCCTACACCGTATACGACACCATCTCTCTGGGCCGGTATGCCCATACCACGGGCTTCCTCAAAAGTCTTTCCGCAAAAGATCGAAACATTATCGCCGCGGCCATCAAACGGCTGGAACTTGAGGATGTACAAAATCAGCTTATCACCGAATTGTCCGGGGGCCAGCTGCAGCGGGTCTTCCTTGCCCGAACATTAGTTCAGGACCCGGAGATCATTCTCCTTGACGAGCCCACCAATCACCTTGATTTAAAGCACCAGATAGAATTACTGCAATACCTTTCCGCATGGGTCAGGGAAAAAAACAGAATCATTGTCGGGGTGCTCCACGATCTCAACCTGGTCCACCGTTTCAGCGATTATACCGCCCTCATGCGTGATGGAAAAATTGTCTCCCGCGGAAAGCCGGAAGAAGTCCTGAACGGAGAAGCCTTAAGGGAAGTTTACGGAATGGACATCAAGGCCTTTATGCGGGAATCCCTGGAACGGTGGGGGAAAATGTAAGGCCGCTTCCCCCCTATTGCCTGAAAATTTTTCTTTTTTCACTTGACAAGCCGCCCAAAAACAGTTATCCTGTTTATACATAAAGAACAGTAGGGCTTTAGCCCTCCGCTTTGCTCCCTGCGCGAAGGAGGGCGCTATGCAATCACTGAACCGGCAATTACAGAACAGTAGAATTGTGTATTTACCCCCCCCCCCCCCCCCCCCCCCCCCCC